>CAJUGL010000003.1:0-61828 GCA_910586515.1 uncultured Acetatifactor sp. | reverse complement strand
GAGACCGAGGAAGAGATATACGAATCGGAAGACCCGTCCTATTATGCTGAGGAGGAATACGGGGAGGCAGAGACCGAGGAAGGGATGTACGAATCGGAAGCTCCGTCCTATTATACTCAGGGAGAATACCACGGCGGGGAGTATGGGGAAACGGAAGCATATGGCGGATCCCGGGAAAGAGTTCGGACTTTCGGAACCGAAAGCGCCGGGAAACAGAATACATATGATCAAAAAAAAGGAATTGAAAAGAGCAGGTCGGCTGGAAAAAGCAGCGGCCGCGGCGAGGGCGTCCGGGCCGGGGGCAGGAGCGCTTCCGGCGCATCGGGAAGACGGAATTCCTCCCGCGGGCGGCAGCCGGAGCAGGGGCTTTTGGCTATGCTGGCAGGACGTATCCGCGGCATGGAAACCATGGATAAGGTAATGCTGATTACGGGCGCGGCAGTGGTGGCGCTGGCGCTGGTGACCTGTATTGTATTTGTCTCCAGGAGAGGGACGGAGAAACAGATTTCCGATTTTGCCAATGTAGGGCTTCAGCTGGAGGGGATATCCACCATCGGCGGGCAGGGAATTATGGCTGTGGCTTCCGCGGAGATGTCCAGACTTGCGGCCCTGGTTACACCGGAACCGACCCAGGAGCCCAATCCGGAGTATGATGAATCCGGATATCAGAGACAAGTATCCGTGAAACCGAATTTTACTTCTATTCAAAAAGATTTAAAAATCAAGTTCATTAACAAAAATACGGATAAGCTGGTGTCAAATGTGCCTTTTTCCGTGGCGGTCATCGATTCCGAGGGAAAGAACCAGATCTGGTCCGACGACGATATGGACGGGATTATTTATAAAAAGGATATCGCTCCGGGGACGTATCAGGTAGCCATGGAAGTGCTGACCGATTCCAAGTATGCCGGATATACCGTGCCCACGGATGTACAGTCAGTGGAGGTGAAAAAAGACATCTCTTATAATAAGGTAAATGTGGCCGACGAGGTGAAGAAGGAGTCGGAGGTCAACGTGTCGAAGGAGGATACGAAGAAAAACGAGACCGTTGTGGAATCCACCCTGCAGGACACAGTAGCCTGGGTGGAAAGCAAGGTCATTTCGGTCACTTATAATGAAGTGGCGAAAACGACAATTCCGGACCCGATTACTTTGGCGCTGGGAAAAGGGCTGCTCCATATGATCGGGATGGATGTTCCCGCGTCGGCGCCTGCGGAGGGAACAGGCTCCCAGGAGGGCGGCGCGCCTTCGGACTCTCTCGGCACACCCGGAGAGGAGCCGACCCAGGAGCCGGGACAGATTGTGGAGCCGACGTCAGAGCCGACATCGGAACCCGCGCCAACTCCGGAGCCGACTCAGGAACCTACGCCTAGCCCGGAGCCGACTCAGGAACCCACACCAACCCCGGAGCCGACTCAGGAACCCACACCTACTCCTGCGCCCACTCCGTCTCCCACGCCGACCGCGCCGGTTTCCACCCAGAGTCCCACGCCTTCTCCCACGCCCACGGTGACGCCCGTTCCGGCAAAGGGGATTGTAGTGGTGGATAAGACGGCATTATCCGGTGTGGTCAATGTCACTTTGACGGCTAAGGCTTCCGTGGCGGGATTCACGGAAGGGAAAAAGATAGTGTACGCGGTTACGTCTGAAAATCCTGCCGTGGCCACGGCTTCAGTGGATGGAGAAGGCAATATCAGCGTTCTCGGCGTGGCGGCAGGCACTACAGTGCTTACGGTTACGGCGAATTACGAGAACGGCGCTTCCGAGACGGCGGCAGCAGCCTTGATTAATGTGACCATCGGGGGCAAAAAGGTGATCAATCTGGATAAGACGGCCATGACCGTATATGCGCAGGTACCGGCGGTTTTGAATGCGGAAGTGGTCAACTCCCTTACTCAGGAACCTGTGCTTACTGTGGTTTCGTCGGATACCGGCGTGGCCGCGGCGGCAGTGGAGAAGAAGACGATTACCATTACCGGAGTCAAGGAAGGAACCGCGGTAATTACGGTAAAATGTGCCGAAGGCGGCGAGGAAATCAGCGCCGAATGCACCGTCACAGTGAAGAAACATCCCAAAGAGGATAATGTGACGCTGCTGAAAGACGCGGAGGGCCGGCAGCTCTTTGTGGTGGCGGAAAACGGGTATAGAGAGGCTGTCTGCGCCGATTATTATACGGCGGAAAAATTCTTCGTCAAAGGCGATCCGAAATATACGGGATGGCAGACTCTTGAGGGCAAGGTATATTACTATACGGCGGACGGAAAGAAAGTGACGGGCGAGCAGGTAATCCAGGGGGCAAAGTATAATTTTGCAAGCGACGGCTCTCTGGTAACCGGAAACGGCACTTTGGGCATTGACGTGTCAAAGTGGAACGGCAGCATAGACTGGAACGCAGTGAAGAATTCCGGTATCTCTTATGTCATTATCCGCTGCGGCTACAGAGGATCTTCCGGAGGAACGCTGATTGAGGATCCCAGGTTTGAGAGCAATATCAAGGGAGCGTCGGCTGCCGGTCTGAAGGTGGGAGTGTATTTCTTCTCCCAGGCAGTGGACGAGGTGGAAGCCGTGGAAGAGGCTTCCATGGTATTGGATCAGATCCGCAATTACAAGATTTCCTACCCTGTATTCCTGGACGTGGAGGCCAGCGGCGGAAGGGGAGACAAGATTGACAAAGCCACCAGGACGGCAGTGTGTAAGGCATTCTGTCAGACCGTACAGAACGCAGGATATACCGCGGGCGTCTATTCCAACAAGGTCTGGCTGGAAAATAAAATAGACGCGGGAAGCCTGGGATCCTACAAAATCTGGCTGGCCCAGTACGCGGCGAATCCTACCTACAAAGGACGGTATGATCTGTGGCAGTACCGCGCCACAGGAAGCGTCAGCGGAATCAGCGGAAATGTGGATATGAATATCAGCTATCTGGGATATTAAGGGATTATTCTTAGCGTTGAAAAAGAGGAGTATGGGGAGCGCTGACCGAAGGAGAGTATGGGCAGCGCTCCTTTTCTGATAAACTGCTACGGTAACTGACCAACAACAAGCTGCTGTTTACAGGGGGGTGGCCGGCAGAAACAATGTCCGGCTGACTGCCAAGCCGTGCATAGTCAGGGAGGGGCGGAAAAGTACTTTGGAAGTTGACATATTTTGGAAGAGTCCGTATAATGAAGGTATCGCATTGCCGAAGAACTCTGTCCGGCAGAAAGGCGGACGGAAGGGCAGAAAGAACAAAAAGCGGACGGAATGGAATAAAGGGATTTAAGTCATACTATGAATAAATACATTTATTGGCAAGGAGAAGAAAGATGAGAACTTATCTGGTGACCGGAGGCGCCGGTTTTATCGGCTCAAATTACATTCACTACATGTTCCGAAAATACTGCGACACGATTCGCATTATCAACGTGGACCTGCTGACTTACGCAGGCAATCTGGAAAATCTGAAGGAGGTTGAGGGGCGGTCCAACTATACGTTCGTGAAGGCGGATATCTGCGACAAGGAGACCATCTCCCGGATTTTCGCGGAGAATGACATTGACAGGGTGGTTCATTTCGCGGCGGAGAGCCATGTGGACAGGAGTATCCGGAATCCGGAGGTGTTTATCCAGACCAATGTGTTGGGCACGGCTGTGATGCTGAACTGCGCGAAGGCGGCATGGGAGCTTCCGGACGGGAGCTTTAAAGAGGGCAAAAAATTCCTCCATGTCTCCACGGACGAGGTGTACGGATCTCTTCCGGAGGATGAAAATGCTTATTTTTACGAGACAACGCCCTACGATCCCCACAGCCCTTATTCCGCCAGCAAGGCGTCCTCGGACATGCTGGTGAAGTCCTACATGGACACGTATGGTTTTCCGGCAAACATTACCAATTGTTCCAATAATTACGGTCCGTATCAGTTCCCGGAGAAGCTGATTCCTCTGATGATCAACAATGCGCTGCAGGGCAGAAAGCTTCCGGTCTACGGCGACGGGAAGAACGTGAGAGACTGGCTGTATGTGGAGGATCACGCCAAGGCCATCGACATGGTGCAGGAGCAGGGACGGCTGTTCGAGACTTACAATATCGGCGGTCATAACGAGAAGCAGAATCTGGAAATCATTCATACCATTTTGGAAGTTCTGCAGGAGGTGCTGCCGGAGGGGGATCCCAGGAAGGCCAATGTGTCGGAGGAACTGATCTCCTATGTGGAGGACCGCAAGGGACATGACAGGAGATATGCCATTGCCCCGGACAAGATTAAGGCGGAGATCGGCTGGTATCCGGAGACCATGTTCAGGGAGGGTATCCGCAAGACCATCCAGTGGTATTTCCAGCATGAGGACTGGATGAAGAATGTGACCAGCGGCGATTATCAGAAATATTACGCGGAAATGTATGAGAACTGATTGCGGGAACCGGACGGAGAGAACCTGCCCGGAACCGGTTATATTGACAATTTCCGAGGAACGGAGGAGCTTTTGATGAAAGGTATTATTTTGGCAGGCGGCTCAGGAACCAGGCTCTATCCCCTGACAAAGGCAATCTCCAAGCAGATTATGCCGGTTTACGATAAACCGATGATTTATTATCCGCTGTCCACGCTGATGCTGGCCGGCATCAGGGAGATACTGATCATCTCCACCCCCAGAGATCTGCCGGTATTCCGGGAGCTTTTAGGGGACGGACATCAGCTGGGAATGGAGCTGACCTATGCGGTACAGGAGGAACCCAGGGGATTGGCGGAAGCGTTTATCATAGGGGCTGACTTCATCGGCAGGGACAGAGTTGCTCTGGTGCTGGGGGACAATATTTTCTACGGCCAGAGTTTTTCCCGGGTGCTGAAGAATACGGCGGCCAGGGAAAAAGGGGCCACGATTTTCGGCTATTATGTCCGTGATCCCAGGGAGTACGGCGTTGTGGAATTTGACGAGAGCGGCAGGGCCCTGTCCATTGAGGAGAAGCCGGAGAAGCCGAAGAGCAATTATGCGGTTCCGGGGCTTTACTTCTACGACAACGACGTGGTGGAGATCGCCCGGAACGTTAAGCCGTCGGACAGGGGAGAGCTGGAGATTACCGCGGTGAACAATGAATATCTGCGCAGGGGGACGCTGCATGTGGAGACCCTGGGCAGGGGCTTTGCCTGGCTGGATACGGGCAATCATGACGCTCTGCTGGACGCGGCGGATTTCGTGGCTGCTTTTCAGAAGCGGCAGGGGCTTTATATCTCCTGCATAGAGGAGATCGCCTATAAGAGAGGCTTTATTGACAAGGAGCAGCTTCTTCAGCTGGCGGAGCCGTTGATGAAGACCAATTACGGGAAATACCTGGTAGAGGTAGCAAATGGACTCTAAATTGCGCAGGACGGCTATTCTGGCTTCCATGGCCGTTATTTTGGTGATATCGGCGCTGGTGCTCTATATTAATCTGGTTCAGAAGGATTCCGGGGGGGAGAGCGGCCATTCGGCCAACACTGCTGCGCCTCCTCCGGAAAGCGGCGATGTCCAGGAGGAAGAGCCGGGAGGCGGGCAGATCGGAAATGATCTGTCGGCTTTTTTGCGGGACAATACCTTTTTTGATCAGGAGGTGAATCCCGTGCTGGAGGCGGCGAAGGACAACGCGGCCAGACTGTCTCTGGTAGTGACTTCCGTGGAAAAGGATCTGCGCATCCAGATTGTGGATATTCACGGAGATCCTGTTGCCGGAGAGAGCTTTATCGTGAATCTGGAAGGACAGGGGGAGTACAAGGACCTGGATAAGGACGGTATTATCTATATCGGCGGTCTGGCGGCAGGAGAGTATTTTGTGAAGCTTATGCCCATGAAGGGCTACAGAGTACCTGTAAACGATACTCGGGTAAAGGTCAAGGACAAGGTGGAATACGTGGCCATAGACGATATTTCCGTGCTGATCAAGACCGAGGAGGAGATAGACGCAGAGGCGGAGGATTCCGGCGAGACGGATGCGCTGGAAGATGCGGATAAGACGGAGATCCAGAAGCTTCAGAAATCTACCGCTAATGCCAGGGTTGGTATCGACGTGTCAAAATGGAACGGAGAAATCGACTGGGACAAGGTGAAGGCGGCGGGAGCGGAATTTGCCATAATCCGCGCCGGATACCGGGGATCGGTGACAGGCGCGCTGGTGGAGGATCCCTGTTTCACTGCGAATATGAGAGGAGCGGCGGCCAGCGGGCTTCCCGTGGGCGTGTATTTCTTTACCCAGGCAGTGAATGAAGTGGAGGCTGTTGAGGAGGCTTCCGCAGTAATTCAGCTGATTCGGGAGTATAATTTGGAGTATCCCGTTTTCATTGATACGGAGGGGGCAGGAGGAAACGGCAGGGCAGACGGCCTTGACGCGGAAACCAGGACTTTGGTCTGTGAAGCTTTCTGCCGCACAGTGGCCAATGCGGGGTACAAGGCCGGGGTATACGGCAGCCGTAACTGGTACAACAACAATCTCCGTGCGGAGAAGCTGGAAGAGTACTGTATCTGGCTTGCGGAATATCGCAGCGCGCCTCTTTACCAGGGGTATTACCATATGTGGCAGTACACCTCAAAGGGAGCCATCGACGGCATAGCGGGGAATGTGGACATGAATATCAGCTATCTGAAGTGACTTTCTTATCGATAAAACATAAACGGCAGCCGGGTTGCAAAATGCACGCGAAAACACCTTGCGGAAGCATCTGTGAACAGTAACAAAACAGAGACCGGCTGCATGACTACAGACAGGAGGAACAGGCAATGGGTAAGATCAATGTGGAGACATGCGGAATAGAGGGATTGAAGATAATTACGCCGGCTGTGTACGGGGATGAGCGCGGTTATTTTTACGAGTCCTATCATTACGAGGCCTATCGGGAAGCGGGGATTTCGGAGATCTTTGTGCAGGACAATCAGTCCTCCGGCAGAAGGGGCGTGCTGAGGGGACTTCACTTTCAGAAACAGTATCCCCAGGACAAGCTGGTACGGGCCATCAAAGGGGAAGTGTTCGACGTGGCGGTGGATTTGCGGGAGGGTTCGCCTACTTTCGGCAAGTGGCATGGCGTACTTTTGTCCGAGGAGAATAAAAAGCAGTTCTTTGTGCCGAAAAACTTTGCTCACGGTTATCTGGTTCTTTCGGAATATGCGGAATTTTGTTATAAATGTACCGATTTCTACCACCCCGGAGATGAGGGCGGCATAGTCTACAATGATCCGGCAATCGGGATAGAATGGCCCATTCCGGAGGGGATGGAGCTTATCATGATTGAACGGGATCAGAACTGGGGCGGTCTTGACAGCTTTAAGAGGTAGGGCATGAAGGTGAGTAAAAAGGGCGGAATCGCCGTATTTTCGCTGTTGGGGCTGTTGATGGCCGCAGCCATAGTACTGCATCAGAATCCGGGTCCCAGCGCGAATCCTCAGGAGGAATTGCTGAAGAAGATCATCTCCTGCGCCATGATTCTGGCTGCTTGCGGGGTATTCGCCAGATGGTACGAGAAATTTACCACGGTCCCCGTGGAACTTTTCCAGAGCCGTCATCTGATCTGGAAGCTGGCAAAGAACGATTTCAAGAAGCGTTATGCGGGATCCTATATGGGAGCGGTCTGGGCGCTTGTGCAGCCGGTAATAACCGTAGCCATGTACTATATCGTCTTTGACAAGCTGATGGGAAATGCGGGACGGGGGGTGGAGGATGTGCCTTTTGTCCTGTTCCTGACTGCTGGGCTGGTACCCTGGTTCTATTTCAACGAAGCCCTGAACAATGGGACAAATGCCATGCGGGAATATGATTACCTGGTGAAAAAGGTGGTATTTAAGATCAGCATTCTGCCGATTATCAAGGTGATCGCGGCATCCTTTGTTCATGTGTTTTTTGTGGGTGTATTGCTGGTGGTAGCGGCTCTCTACGGCTATTATCCGTCCGTCTACACCGTTCAGATCGTGTACTACAGCTTCTGCCTGTTTGTCTTTGTGCTGGCGCTCTGCTATACGACTTGTTCCATAGTGGTGTTCTTCAAAGATTTGACACAGATTATCAACATTGTGCTCCAGATCGGGATATGGGCCACTCCCATTCTCTGGAACATTGATACGGTGCCTTACGGGTGGGTTATTCTGCTGAAGCTGAACCCGCTGGTGTATATTGTAAACGGCTACCGCAGCGCTGTCTACGGGAGAGAGTGGTTTTTTCAGGATTTCTTTTCCACTATGTATTTCTGGATTGTGACAGTAGTTTTGTTTGGTATCGGTACGGCTGTTTTTAAACGGTTAAAAGTACATTTTTCGGATGTTTTATAAAGAGGTGTAATGAGAGATAGAGGGTTAAAGCTGCTGAAGGGGGGACGCTCCGGGGCGCCGGGAAAAAGGAAAAAGAGAAGAAGGTTTGCGCCGGGGGTGACGGACATAGCCGAAGCTGCGGCGGAGGCAAAGGAGGGAGACAGATCAGGGCCGGAGGAAGACTGCCCCGACTGTTTCGCCATAGAGGCGCGGGATGTGTTCAAGGTATACAAGCTCTATGACAGGGCCAGGGATCGGGTGAAGGATGCTCTCGGTCTGGGCAGAAGGCAGGGGCATAAGCTTCATTATGCACTGAACGGCATCAATCTCGGTATCCGCAAGGGGGAGACTGTAGGCATCATCGGCACAAACGGCTCCGGGAAGTCCACCATATTAAAGATTATCACCGGGGTGCTGAATCCTACTGCCGGGGAAGTGAAGGTGGAGGGGCGTATCTCTGCCCTGCTGGAGCTTGGCGCCGGCTTCAATATGGAATACAACGGAATCGAAAACGTATTCTTAAACGGCACAATGATGGGGTTTTCCGACAAAGAGATTCGGGAGAAGCTGCCGGAGATTCTGGAATTCGCCGATATTGGAGACTATGTAAATCAGCCGGTGAAGACTTATTCCAGCGGTATGTTCGTACGGCTGGCTTTTGCTGTGGCCATCAATATAGAGCCGGAGATCCTGATCGTAGACGAGGCGCTTTCCGTTGGGGATGTGTTTTTTCAGGCAAAGTGCTATCATAAGTTTGAAGAATTCAAGAAGATGGGCAAGACGATCGTGTTCGTCAGCCATGATCTGAGCATAATCAGTAAATACTGCGACAGAGTATTTCTTCTGAACAAGGGAGAACTCCTGGGCGAGGGCAGTCCAAAAGAGATGATTGACGCCTATAAGCGCGTGCTGGTGGGGCAGTATGAGATTCCCGGCCTGCCGGAGGGAGACGGGGAGACGGAAGCCCAGGGGAACGGGGTGAACCCGGATGTGCAGGAGTACGGAACCAGGCAGGCGGAGATTCTGGAGTATTATATCACGGACGAACGGAATGGGCGGACGCTGGCCATTCTGAAAGGAAGCCGGTTTACCGTGCATATGAAGGTGAAATTCAACACACATGTTCCCGGGCCGATCTTTGCCTTTTCCTTTAAAGATGCGCTGGGCACGGAGATTACGGGCACCAATACGATGATTGAGAAAGCTTTTCTGGAGAGCGGTGAGCCTGGGCAGGTGAAGGATATTTCCTTTACGCAGAAGATGAGCCTGCAGGGAGGAGATTATCTGCTCTCTCTGGGCGTAACCGGATATAACGGCGATATCTTTGAGGTGTACCACAGGCTTTACGACGTGCTGGACATCACGGTGGTCTCGGACAAGGACACGGTGGGGTATTATGATATGGAATCTGTTGTGGAGGTTGCGGATGCGCCGGAAGGGCATCCTGGTGCGGACGGGATGGGATAAATATGGCAGAGCAGACGACGGGAAGAAAGATAGAGTCAATTGGGAAGGTCAGTCTTGATTACAGCAGGTATTCCGGGAGAGATTATTACAGCGAGGGCGCCATGGAAGATGAGCTGCTGGATATCGTGAAGAGCAGGTCTTCCGGAGAATACGACACGGTCATTGAGGAGCGGAGGAAATGGCCGATCCTGTATCACTTATCGTCTCTGCGGGAAAATATCGTGGACTGGATTCCCATGGAGAGGGGCTGCAGAGTGCTGGAGGTGGGGAGCGGCTGCGGCGCCGTCACAGGGGCGTTTTCCAGGAAAGCCGGAAAGGTAGACTGCGTGGAGTTGTCAAAAAAGCGCAGTCTGATCAATGCCTATCGTCACAGGGAATGCGGAAATATAACCATCCATGTGGGAAATTTTAAGGACATTGAACCGGATCTGCCCTCTGATTACGATTACATCTGCCTGATCGGGGTCTTTGAGTACGGCAGAAGCTATATCGGGGGAGATAGCCCTTACGAGGATTTTCTATCCAGACTTCTGCCGCATCTGGCGCCCGGCGGCAGGATTGTCATCGCCATTGAGAATCAATACGGGCTGAAATATTTTGCGGGGTGCAGAGAGGACCATCTGGGAACTTATTTTTCCGGTATAGAAAATTACGGGCCGGAGGACGGCGTGCGCACTTTCAGCAGAAACAGTCTGGAGAGGATATTCGGCCGCTGCGGCGTTGAGGAATGGCATTTTTATTACCCTTATCCGGATTATAAATTTATGACTGCGCTCTACAGTGACGAATACCTTCCGGGAAAGGGAGAATTGTTTAATAATCTGCGGAATTTCGACAGATCAAGAATGCTTCTCTTCAATGAGAAGAATGCCTTTGACGGTTTTGTGGAGGATGGGCTGTTTCCTGTGTTTGCCAATTCCTATGCCGTGGTGCTGGGAGGCGGGTTTGATATAAAATTCGTAAAGTATTCCAATGACCGGGCGCCGGAATACGCCATTCGGACAGAGATATGCGGCAGCTGGTTCGGAAACCGCAGGGGGCCGGATATGGTCAGGAAGTATCCCATGGGAGAGGCGGCAGCAGACCATGTCCGGGGTATGGCGGTGGCCTGTGAAAGTCTTCGGGAGAGATACAGGGGCGGCAGCCTTGAGATCAATAATTGCGAACTGCTAGAAGAGGAGGGACTGCCCTGCGCTCAGTTTGAGTTTGTGGAAGGAATATCGCTGCTGGAAGTTCTGGACGGCTGTCTGGAGCGGGACGATATGGAAGGCTTCGGTGCTTTTTTCAGGAAATTTGTGGAGAGGGTGGGGTATAACAGCCAGTATCCGGCGGCAGATTTTGACCTTGTTTTCGGCAATATCCTGATCAGTCCGGGATCGGACAATCTTTCCGGAGAAAGAAGCGCGGTAAGGAAGAGGCTTTTGGAGGGAAAGTGGACATTGATCGACTATGAGTGGACCTTCGGAAAGCCTGTGGACACAAAGCGGCTGGCCTTTCGGGCAGTGTACTGGTATCTGCTGGAAGATAAAAAGCGCGGAAAGGTAAAGCTGGACCGGGTGATGAAGGAGCTGTCCGTCACGGATAAGGACATGAAGGAGTTCTGGGAGGAGGAGGGGGAGTTTCAGCGTTTTGTCACGGGAAAACGTTCTTCTATGGCTGAAATGCGGGAGAAGATCGGCTGCAGGGTGATGAATCCCCAGGACTGGATAGACAGGTATCAGGATTCTGAGGAAGTGAATCGTGTCCAGATCTATGAGGACAGGGGCCAGGGATACAGTGAGGAAGATTCCTATTTTGTCCGGGAGGCTTATCAGGGGGACTGGATGATAGAGATGGAGCTGAAGGTGGGCGGCGATGTGGAGATGCTGCGCATCGATCCGGGGATGTATCCCTGCCTGGTGAAAATCCGGGAGATGACGTTCAACGGGACAGGGGTGCCGCTGCGGAAGCGGAGACTTCTGTATGCAAACGGCAGCATTGTGAAGTCCCGGGAGGAGAGAGACTGTCCCAGCATTGTATTTCCCACGGAGGACCCCAACATCAACATCGCCTTGAAACGGCTGGACCGGGGGCAGGAAAATACCTTGAAGGTTCGCCTGGAGATAGTTCGTCTGCCTCTTGCCATGGCAAGGGACATGGCGGCGGTTCGTTCCGGCAGCAAAGGCTGAGAAGCGTTGTTATTCTGCCGGGAGAGTTAGCGATATTTTGAGCAGGGGATCTGCAGCGGTGCAGAGCAGGGAGCAGGATCCTCTATTGGAGCATATATTATGGAAGAGACAGATTACAGGGAATCTTATGAGAGAGAGCACCTCAAATGCGCGGAGCTGGCCGGGCGGATTGCAGACCTGGAGGCGAAGAACGAGGAGCTGGAGTGGAAACTGAACCGCATTAAGGGCAATCCGCTCTGGAAGCTCAGCAAACCGGTGAGGAGCGGACTGCACTGGGCCATACGCCAGTCGGACAGACTGAAAAACTGCGGCGGCCCCAGAGGCGTTATGCAGAAGCTTGCCTATAAAAAGCGGGAGAGGGAGGCCATGAAGCAGTTCGGCCGGTTAAGTTTTCCTGCTCCGGAACAGGCTGCGGCGGAGCAGGCGGCAGTTTTTGAACGTATGGTAAAAATCAGTATTTTGGTGCCTCTGTGGAATAATCCCAGGGAGTTTCAAATACAGATGCTGGATTCCGTGATGAACCAGACCTATGGAAATTGGGAACTATGTCTTGCGGACGGTTCTGACGGGGAGCACGGCTATGTGGAAGAGATCTGCAGGGAATACGCCGGCAGGGCGGAAGGCAGGATAGTGTACTGCCGCCTGGAAAAAAACGGGGGCATTGCAGGCAATACCAATGCCTGCCTCAGGATGGCAACCGGGGAATATATCGGCCTGCTGGACCAGGACGATCTGCTTCATCCCAGCGTGCTTTATGAATATGTGAGGGCCATCAACGAGCAGGGGGCGGACTATCTTTACTGTGACGAGACAACCTTCAGGGGAAATGACATTGATCATATGCTGACCATGCATTTTAAGCCGGATTATGCGCCGGATAATCTCCGGGCGAATAATTACATCTGTCATTTCAGTGTCTTTGCCCGGAAGCTTCTGGACGGAGACGAACTGTTCCGGCCTAAGTTTGACGGCAGCCAGGATCACGATATGATCCTGCGTCTGACGGACAGGGCGGAAAAAATCGTTCATGTACCCAGACTTATGTATTATTGGAGAAGTCATTCGGGGAGCGTGGCTTCGGGGATCGACGCCAAGCCCTATGCCATTGAGGCCGCCAAGGGAGCCGTGGCGGAGCATCTGAGGAAGCATGGGTATGAACATTTCCGTATTGAAAGCACCAGGGCTTTTGAGACCATATTTCGTATTCGTTACCAGATTATCGGCACACCGAAGATTTCCGTGGTGATAGCCAACAGGGACCACAGGGACGATCTGCAGCGCTGTGTCACTTCCATAATGGAGAAGTCTACCTATGGAAATTACGAGATCATCATTGTGGAAAACAACAGCGAGACTGAGGAGATCAGGACATATTACAGCAGGCTTCTGGGTGGCGAATACTTGCCCGGAGGCGGTCCGCAGCGCAGTGAAGACGGCAGAATCGTCCTGGTTGCCTATGACGGGGCGTTTAATTATTCCGCAGTCAATAATCTGGGGGTAAGACATGCCTCCGGGGAATATATTTTGCTGCTGAACAACGACACGGAAGTCATTACCGTGAACTGGATGGAGGAGCTTCTCATGTATGCCCAGCGGGAGGATGTAGGAGCCGTGGGAGCCAAGCTCTACTATCCGGACAGGACGATTCAGCATGCCGGGGTGGTGATCGGGCTGGGCGCTCACAGAACGGCCGGGCATACCCATTACAGACAGCACCGCCAGAATCTGGGGTATATGGGACGTCTGTGCTATGCCCAGGATGTGACCGCGGTTACAGGAGCCTGTCTGTTGGTGAAGCGCGAGCTGTATCTTTCTGTGGGCGGGCTGGATGAGAGTTTTGCGGTATCGCTGAATGACGTGGATTTCTGCCTGAAATTGCGTGAAAAAGGACTGCTTAATGTGTTTACTCCTTTTGCGGAACTGTTTCACTATGAATCTGTCTCCAGGGGGCTGGACGACAGGGGAGAGAAGGCGGAACGTTACAACAGAGAATCGGAGCGGTTCCGAAAGAAATGGAGTGATGCGCTGGAGGCCGGAGATCCCTATTACAATCGCAATTTCTCTTTAGACAGAAGCGATTTTTCACTGGCAGTCAGGCAGCAAACTTGATTCTTGATGCGTTTCATGATAAAATAGAAAGCAGGTTATAGGTGATCAATCGGTTTAGGGAGAGCAAGTATGGATATCAGGGATTACGAGAAGATTTTAGATGCCATACCGACGGCGGGGGTCTTTGTTGTCCGGGAAGATAATCATGAAGTGCTGTATTTCAACAGCCGGATAAAGGAGATGGCTCCTAATGTATGCATGGGGAAGCCCTGCAACGGTATGTGGCAGAATTCCTGCTCCAACTGCCCGCTTTTGAGTATCGGGGAGAGAGATGAGTATCGTTCCATCAATTGCGACAATCTTTTCGGTACGGCGGATGTGGTGGCGAAAAGGATGTGCTGGGAGGACGGTACCAGAGTCTTTGTCATTACCGTGACGCCCCATATGGATGAGGAGAGTTATGTTTACCGCAAAATATTGCGGGTGAATTTGAGTCAGAACAGCTATGAAATTGTGAAGCCGGGGGCGGAGGACTGGGCCGTGGAGAACGAAGCGGAGTCCTTCACTGCCTGGCTTGGACAGTTTACGGAGAACGGCAGTATTCATCCGGAGGACACGGACAGGTTTTTAAGCTTTACGCATCTGGAGTATTTGAAAGGCGCTTTGCGCACGGGAAGGAAAAACCTGACCTGCAGTTATCGGCGCAGTTCTCCCAATGGCTACCGGTGGAACATGCTGGAAGTTATACCTGATTCCGGATATACGGATATGAATCAAACGGTTCTTCTTTATATCAAGGATGTGCAGGATATGCTGAAGGAGAGCCTGGAACTGGATGAAACAAGTGTTCGTCTGCAGGAAGTGACACGTACCCTGGGAGAACAGAATCTGGGCATTTATGTCATTGATCTCAATGCGGGTAAGGTAAACCTGGTGCGGGAAGGCGGATATAGCCGGGAGGGGTGGATTTCTCAGACGCTGATGTGGGATGTGGTCATGAATTCACGGCTGGCCAGACAGATTCATCCGGAAAACCAGGAGAAATTTCTGCAGACATTTTCCCTGGAGGGGCTGCGTCAGGCCAGGGACAGCGGCGCGCAGAAGACGGATATGCTCTGTCAGTGGCAAAATAACGGAAAATACTGCTATGTGGCCGTGATTGCCTATTTCGGCAGAAATCAGGGAACCAGAAACAATACGGTGCTTGCTATTCAGGATGTGGATAAGCGTGTGCGGCAGGAGCAGGCCCTTTCACAGAGGGATATGCAGATGGCGGCAATCCTGAAGTCAAGGTTTAACGTGATGACTACGATTCATCTGGAGACAGATCAGTGTGAACGGGTTTGGCTGAATGAGAGCGCAGAGCCTCAGAATGCGGGAGTCGGGCGCTATACCCACTATTATCAACGGGCATTGGAAGCTTCTGTCAGCCCGGAGGATATAGATAAATTCAAGAAGGCTATGGCTCCGGATCATTTGCGGGAAGTGGCGGCGAAGACACAGGATTATTCGGAGGAAATCTGTCAGTATCGCTTGAAGCGTCCCGCTTTGCAGTGGCTTGAGCAGCACGTTACCTACATTCGAAGAGGACGCCAGGTGCTGGTCAATATCCTTGGGCGGGATATCACAAAGGAGAAACTGGAGGAAGAGAAACGGCAGAGGATGGAGCGGGAACAGGCGGAAATCATTGACAGCCTGAGCAGTATGTTCTTTGCCACCTATTATGGGGATTTGGAGCATGATGTGCTTCGCAGCGTGAATCAGGAGGAAGAGGTCAGAAAGCTTCTGGGGGAGCAGACGGATTATACTTCGGCGCTGCGGATTTATGCGGAGACTTTTGTTCATCCGGAAGACAGGGCCGATTATCTCTATACCATGAGTGCCAGGAATCTGCGCCAGGTTCTGAGGCCGGATCAGCCGTTTGTGACCTTTGCCTATCGCAAGCGGCCGGAAAATACGGAATCCGAGGATTACGGATGGATTCGCGCCACGGCGGTAATGGCCCAGACGGACGAGGAGGGTAAGGCTACCAGCATTGTGTATGCGGCGCAGGATGTGACGGAGAGCAAGAAGAAGGAGATGCGGGAACAGCGGGCGCTCAGAGCTGCCTGCGAAGCGGCGAACCATGCCAATGCTTCCAAGAGCGAGTTCCTTTCCCGCATGAGCCACGACATTCGCACACCAATGAACGGCATAATCGGGATGGCGAGGATTGCTACTGACAATGTGGGGAATCAGGAGCGGGTGCAGGATTGCCTGGGGAAGATTACGGCTTCCAGCAGCTGTCTGCTTTCTCTGGTGAATGAGATTCTGGATCTGAGTGAAATCGAGTCCGGCAATGTGGATCTGGTGGCGGATGAGTTCTGTCTCTCTGATTTGGTGCAGGATGTGGCGGATGCGGTTCTTGCCGATGTGCGGGAAAAGGCGCTGAAGCTGGAGATCAGCCAATTGGATGTTGAGCACGAAATGGTTATCGGAGACAGAGGGCGCCTGCGGCAGGTATTTTTAAATATTTTGAGTAATTCCGTGAAATATACGCCCCCCGGGGGCAGGCTGGAATTGTGCGTGGCAGAGCGGGAAACGAAAAAATACGGATGTTGTTCCTATGATTTTATTTTCCGGGATAACGGCATCGGCATGCCGGAGGAGTTCATTGCCAGGATTTTCGATCCTTTCAGCCGGGCGGAAGACTCGCGTATCAGTAAGATAGAGGGAACCGGTTTGGGAATGACTATCGCGCAGAATATTGTGCGCATGATGGGCGGGTCCATCAGTGTAGCCAGCAGGCTGGGAGAGGGGACGCAGGTTACGGTGACTTTGATGCTGAAAGTCAGGCAGGGCTGTCTCGTATCGGAGAAACAGGAGTGTGACGGGAAGGCGCCGGTATCGGATACGGCTTTTCAGGGATACAGGGTGCTTCTGGTGGAGGATAATGTGATTAACCAAGAGATTGCCATGGAGATCATCGGGGCCACCGGGGCGACTGTGGAATGTGCGTCGGACGGCAAAAAGGCGTTGGAACGCTTTGAGGCTATGCCGGAGGAATATTTCGATATGATCTTTATGGATATTCAAATGCCGGTCATGAACGGATATGAGGCTACCCGGGCGATTCGCAAGCTGCCCCGTGGAGACGCTTTGTCCATTCCGATTGTGGCCCTGTCGGCCAATGCCTTTGCGGAGGACATTGCTGCCAGCCGGGAAGCGGGAATGAATGAACATATGACAAAGCCTCTGGATATTCCGCGTCTGATATCGGAGATGGGGCGGTGGCTGAATCCCGGCAGAAAAGATAGTTCTATCTCTGGCAATATGGGCTGAGATATGGTAAAATAAGGAAAGCAGGCATTCGTACAGGCGTGGTATACGGTGCTTTTTAATGCAAAGTCCGCGCAGAAAAGAGGAGAAGCGATATGAGTTTTATGGATGAGTTCAAGTTCTGGCTGGAGGATGACTATTTCGACCAGAACACAAAGGATGAGCTTCTGGCCATCAAGGAGGACAAGGGGGAGATCGAGGAGAGATTCTACAAAGAGCTGGAATTCGGCACCGGAGGCCTGAGGGGTGTCATCGGCGCGGGAACCAACCGCATGAACATATACACGGTCCGGAAGGCTACCCAGGGCCTGGCCAACTTTATCCTGAAGAACGGAACCCAGGACAAGGGTGTTGCCATTGCCTATGATTCCAGGAGAATGTCTCCTGAGTTTGCGGATGTAGCTGCGCTGTGCCTGGCTGCCAACGGCATTAAGGCTTATGTGTTTGACGCACTTCGCCCTACCCCGGAGCTTTCCTTTGCCCTGCGCACATTGGGCTGTACGGCGGGCATCGTGGTTACCGCAAGCCACAATCCTCCGGAGTACAATGGCTACAAGGTATACTGGGAGGACGGCGCTCAGGTAACCGCTCCCTATGATAAGCAGATTATCGAGGAAGTTCAGGCGATTAAGGATTATCATACCGTAAAGACCATGGATAAGGCCGAAGCAATGGAAAAGGGATTGTACCGGGTCATCGGTAAGGAGATTGACGATGCCTATATGGCAGAGCTGAAGAAGCAGATCATCCATCCGGAAGTCATTGCGGAAGTGGCGGACGACATTAAGATTGTATACACTCCCCTCTGCGGTACGGGAAATGTTCCCGCAAGGCGGATTCTGTCCGAGCTTGGCTTCAAGCATGTGTATGTGGTTCCGGAGCAGGAGAATCCGGATCCCAACTTTACCACACTGGACTATCCCAATCCGGAAGATCCCAAGGCCTTCACCTATGCTCTGCGTCTGGCCGGGGAGAAGGAGGCGGATATCGTTCTGGCCACGGATCCCGATGCGGACCGTCTGGGGGTTTATGCCAGGGATTCCAGGACCGGAGAATATGTGTCCTTTACGGGAAATATGTCCGGCATGCTGATTGCGGAATATATTCTGAGAGAGAGAACCGCCACAAATACCATGCCTGAGAATCCCGCGCTTGTAACCACTATCGTTACCACCAATATGACGGGACCCATCACCCGGGCCTATGGCGTGAAGCTCATTGAGGTGCTCACCGGATTCAAATTCATCGGCGAACAGATCAAGCTTTTTGAGAGAAGCGGCAGCAACAATTACGTGTTCGGCCTGGAGGAGAGCTACGGATGTCTGGCAGGAACCCATGCCAGGGACAAGGATGCCATTGTGGCAGTGATGTGCCTCTGTGAAGTGGCTGCCTACTGCAAGAAGCATGGCAAGACACTGTGGGATATGATGCTGGATACTTATGAAAAATACGGCTATTATAAGGAGTCTCAGTACACCATTACCCTGAAGGGCATTGACGGCTCCAGACAGATCGCGGAGATCATGGATAAGCTCCGTCAGAATCCGCCCAAGTCCTTCGGCGATCATCAGGTGCTGAAGTTCAGGGATTATCAGACGGACCGCTGTGTGGACATGACTACCGGAGAAGAAGGGAAAACCGGCCTGCCGAAGTCAAATGTGCTTTATTTCGAGCTTCCCGACGATGCGTGGTGCTGTGCCCGTCCTTCCGGCACGGAGCCCAAGATCAAGTTCTACATGGGCGTAAAGGGAACCAGTCTTGATGACGCAGCCGCAAAGCTGGAGAAACTGACAGAAGACCTGAAGGCTGTGTTGTAATAATGAAACGAGGAATCCCCGGAAGACATGAGCTGCTTCCGGGGTTTTTTTGCACACGGGTATCTCAGGGAAGTATGTCAGCAGGAATTGACAGGCGCCTGGTGCGCGAGTAGTGGAGAAGGGTGTTCCGCTACTCTATGCAGGCTCGTGCACAAAGGGCGGCTCCCCGAGCCTGGAAATATGCCGTCCAGGCGGCGCACTCGTTGGCTTTGCCGTGGATGATAACAGATGCTTGTCATTCTGTGAAATTTAGCATATACTGATAGAGATAAGAGAGAGTTGGAAAATTCTCCGGGGAGGGGGTTTCGGGAAAGGGGTGGTACCTTTGGGGGACAATTATGAAGAGGCATCAGTAAAGTGGCATCCGGGATTTTACAGTGCAGCGGAGCTTGAATTGATTTCGAATAAGGATGTGCTTGAATTTCAGAGGGAATATAATCTGAGCAGGGAACCGCTCAGAATGGATCTGCTGATTATCAAAAAACTGGCGGATGTCCGCATAGAGAATGAAATAGGGCGGATTTTCAAAAAATATAATGTGGTAGAGTACAAAAGTCCGGAAGACGGACTCTCCATAGATGATTATTACAAGACAGTCGGTTATGCATGTCTATATAAGGGACAGGGACAGAGGGTGAATGAGATTCCGGCGGAAGAACTGACCGTATCGATTTTTCGCGAAAGCTATCCCAGGGAATTATTTGGTATGTTGAAAAAGGCCGGATTAGAAGTGGAGGAACGTTTCCCGGGAATTTACTATATTCATGGCAATGTGCTCTTTGATACGCAGATCGTGGTGACCGGGCGTCTGACCAGAGAGGCCCACAGCGGACTGCGGATTCTTTCCAGGGATGCCAGGGAGGAGGATGTGAGAGCATTTCTGGCGAAGACTGCCTGGTTGAGAGAGCAGGGAGACAGACTGAATGCGGATGCGGTTTTGCAGGTCAGCATTGCCGTTAATCGAGAGCTGTATGATGAAATCAGGAGGGATATTGGTATGTGTGAAGCGTTGAGAGAACTGATGAAAGATGAGATTGCCGAGGAGATGGCTGAGATGCTGGCCAGGGGACTGGAGGAAGGCCGGGAACGAGGAAGAGCAGAAGGAAGAGCAGAAGGAAGAGCAGAAGGAATGGAGAAGGGAGCGGACAGCGCAATGCTTTCCGCAATCAGGAATCTGATGGAAACCATGAAATGGACAGCCGAACAGGCAATGGAAGCCATAAAAGTGCCTGTGGATGACAGGGGCAGGTATGCAGGAAGGCTGTAGGAGGCAGTTTTGGGAAGAATCAATAAGGCAAATTTGCTGAAAACCGTATATTATCTGAAGCGTAACGGCATCCGGAGGACCTGGTACGCGGTTTTGGAGAGACTGGAAGAGGGAAAAAAGCCGCCCTATGTCTGGATTCCGCCCACAGAGGCAGAGTTGGAGGCGCAGCGCAGTTCCTGGAAGGAGAGAGGCTTTGCCGTGTCTTTCAGCATTCTGGTTCCCGTGTACAGGACGAAGCCGGAGTATCTGAGGGAACTGGTGGATTCCCTCCGCAGGCAGACGTATCCGGGCTGGGAGCTGATTTTGGCGGATGCCACAGAGGATGACAGTGTGGAGCGCATTCTGCGGCAGGACTGGGCGGCCGCAGAAGTGGAGTTCTGGGGTCCGGAGGGGCGGAGTGTCGGAGAAACGTCAGAAGAATACCGACATATCGAGGAACCTGTGCCGGGTGTTCCGGCAGGGGCAGGGCAGAAGGTATCCGGAATTCGCTACATTCGTCTGGCAGAAAACGCAGGGATTGCAGAGAATACCAACCGGGCCATTCCCTATGCCGCAGGGGATTATGTGGGGCTTCTGGACCATGACGATATCTTGACGGAAAATGCCCTTTATGAAATGGCTGCGGCTGTTCAGGAGGGGGCAGACCGGGGGATAAGGCCGCAGATGCTCTATTCCGACGAAGATAAGTGCAATGGTGACCGGACGAAGTATTACGAGCCCAACCGGAAGGAAGATTTTAATCTGGATCTGCTGCTGAGCAATAATTACATCTGCCATTTTCTGGTGATGAAGAGGGAACTAATTGAAAAACTGAAATTTCGCACAGAATATAACGGAGCACAGGATTACGATCTGGTGCTGCGGGCGGCTTCTGCACTGAGGGAGCAGGAAAGCGCCATTGTGCATATTCCGAAGGTGCTCTATCACTGGAGGTGCCATACCGGCTCCACTGCGGAAAATCCGGGCAGCAAACCCTATGCCTATGAATCGGGGCGGCGGGCCATACAGGATTTCGTCCATAGGGCAGGATGGCGGGCGGAGGCTGTGGAAACGGCCCATGTGGGATTCTATGCGCTGCGATATCAGGGGGATCTTTTTGAGACCAGGGCGGATGTGGGGGCAGTGGGGGGCAGGATCGTGAAAAAGGGAAGGATTCTGGGCGGCCGCCTGGAGGAGGAACAGGTCCTGTACGAAAATCTGCCCATTCATTACAGCGGTTATCTCCACCGGGCACAGCTGTCCCAGGATGCGTCTGCCGTAGATATCCGGAATATCCGGGTGCGGCCGGAGTGCAGGGAGATTTTCCGGCAGACCGTAGGGGTGGCCTATGAGACCGTTCCGGGAAAAGAGATTTTCGATGTCTCCCGTCTGCCGGATAACTGTGATATCCGCCGGGCCAGCCTGGAGCTTGGCAGGGCGCTGAGGGCGGCAGGATACCGGATTCTGTACCTGCCGGACAGAGCGTTTGACTTGGAAATCAGGGCGGATTTCCGGAAAGGCAAAGTATGTACGAAATAACGATTATCATACCCAATTACAACGGCATCAGATTCCTGAAGGACTGCCTGGAAGCGTTGGAAAATCAGGAGCAGGGCGCGCCGTCTTTCCGCATTCTGGTGGTGGACAACGGTTCCCGGGACGGAAGCGTGGGCATGCTGGAAACCCGGTTTCCCGGTGTGGAGGTGATTTCCCTGCCAACCAACACCGGATTCTGCCATGCCGTAAATGTGGGCATTCAGGCTGCGGATACCCCCTATGTGCTTCTGCTGAACAATGACACCCGGGCAGAGTCTGATTTTGTCCGGGCTCTGTATGAGGCCATGGAAAACAGGCCGGAAGCTTTTTCCGTCAGCGCCAGAATGCTGATGTGGGATGCCCCGGATTTGGTGGACGACGCCGGGGACAGATATTGTGTTTTGGGCTGGGCCTACGGCAGAGGGAAGGGCAGACCTGCAGCGTCATATGACAGGGGGACGGAGGTTTTTTCCGCCTGCGGGGGAGCTGCCATCTACAGGAAAGCCGTTTTGGAGGAGATAGGTCTTTTTGACGAAAACCATTTTGCCTATCTGGAGGATCTGGATATAGGCTACCGGGCGCGCATCTACGGTTACCGCAGCTATTATGAGCCAAAGGCCCGGGTGATTCACTATGGCAGCGCTTCCAGCGGCTCCCGCTATAACGAGTGGAAAACGGGGTTAGCCGCTGCAAACTCGGTCTATGTCATTGCCAAGAACATGCCCCTGCTTCAGTGGATATGGAATTTGCCGTTTCTGGGTATCGGTTTTGGGGTGAAGTTCTTATTTTTTTGTAAAAAAGGGATGGGGATACAGTATATAAAGGGATTAAAGAAAGGATTTAATAAAGCCATTGCCGAATCGGGGAGAAGAAAAAAGGTTCCCTTCCGCATCAGGAATCTTGGTAATTATCTGGCCATTCAGTGGCAGCTTTACCTCAATACGATAAGACTTCTTAAGAAATCTTAAGAATAAGCTTCATAAAATCCTAAGTTGTTTTTTCCATAATATTGTTGTAAGGTATACCGTAGGTGGCGCTTATGATAAAGGACAATCAAAAAGTTTTCAACCGATTGATGGTAGTTGTGGATGCTGCAATTACGGCAGTGTCATTTATGTTGGCCTATTATTTTAAATTCTATTTTCTGGATGATGGGCCTGGAATAGGAGTTCTTCCCGCCGAAGATTATTTTATGCTGCTGCCGTTTATCGTGTTGACTTATGTGCTCCTGTATTATTCCTGCAGCGTGTACGCGCCGAAGCGGACGATCAGGCGGCGTTTTGAGATTTACGGGATAATTAAATCCAATACCATCGGCATTGTGGCTCTGATTATCGTTCTGTATATGATTATCAGGGAGATCAATTTTTCCCGTTCTGTCATGGCCTTTTTTTACCTCTTTAATGTGTTTTTTACTTCGTGCTTCCGCCTTGCTCTGCGCAAGGGACTGCGGACGATTCGTAAAAAAGGGTATAACCTGAAGCACATTTTGCTGGTAGGGTATTCCAGAGCGGCGGAAGAATATATTGACAGACTGACGGACAATCCGCAATGGGGATATGTAGCCTGCGGGATTCTGGACAACCGTATTCCGGCGGGGACTGTTTACAAGGGGGTCAAGGTGCTGGGCAGGCTGGGAAATCTGGAAGTTATCCTGCCGGAGAATAAGCTGGATGAAATAGCGATTTCCCTTTCACTGCAGGATTACGATTATCTGGAGAGTATTGTATCCGTATGTGAGAAGTCGGGCGTACACACGAAATTCATTCCGGATTACAACAGTCTCATTCCCACGAAGCCTTATACGGAGGACCTGATGGGATTGCCTGTAATCAATATCCGGTATGTACCGCTGACCAATACGGGTAATATGATCATCAAGCGCATGGTGGATATTGTGGGTTCCCTGTGCGGAATAGTCATTACCTCACCGGTGATGCTGGCGGCGGCTCTGATGGTTTGGCTCAGCAGTCCGGGAACGGTTATTTTCCGGCAGGAACGGGTAGGGCTTCACAATAAACCGTTTTATATGTACAAGTTCCGCACCATGGAGAAACAGTCCCCGAAAGAGGAAAGAAGGGCATGGACAGTCAGGAATGACCCGAGAGTGACTCCGGTAGGCAAGTTTCTGCGGCGTACCAGTTTGGACGAGCTTCCCCAGTTGTTCAACATTTTGAGAGGGGACATGAGTCTGGTTGGTCCGAGGCCGGAGAGACCGCTGTTTGTGGAAAAGTTCAGGGAGGAGATTCCCAGATACATGGTGAAGCACCAGGTACGCCCCGGACTTACCGGCTGGGCCCAGGTAAATGGGCTGCGGGGGAATACTTCCATCAGAAAGCGTATAGAGTACGATATTTATTATATTGAGAACTGGACGCTGGGATTTGACTTGAAAATAATCCTGATGACTTTTTTCACAGGATTTATCAATAAAAACGCATACTGAAAAACGGGGGTTCCCCGAAAGCGCGGATATACAGCGCAGAAGGGGTTCTGCAGAGAAAAAGGAGAAGGAACAATGGCTTCAGGAGGAAAAATGAGCGCAAGGCAGCGCGCGGCAAGGCAGAGAAGAAAGATGATTCTCTTCGCAGTTGAAATTGTCATTATTTTGATTATGGCGGCGGTATTATATCTGGTGATGAACAAGACCAGTGAAGGTCCGAAGATGGTGACGATGGATCCGGGGAAGCTGGCCATACCGTCTGAGGTGGTGGAACGTGGAGAAGAGGGCGGCGCCATGCATGGCTACATGAACATAGCGCTCTTCGGCGTCGACGCGGAGACGGACAGCCAGCTGTTCAAGGGAAGCCGCAGCGACAGTATCATGATTGCCAATATAAATCTGGATACAGGGGACATTAAGCTGGTGAGCGTATACCGGGATACCTACCTGAATATCGGTACGGACGAATACCGGAAATGTAACTCCGCATATTCATTCGGCGGAGCGGAGCAGGCCGTGAAGATGCTCAATATGAATCTGGATATGGATATTACCAACTTTATTACCGTGGGTTATAAAGGCCTGAGCGAGGTAATTGACGGGTTGGG
Organism: uncultured Acetatifactor sp.; assembly: GCA_910586515.1. Taxonomy (GTDB): domain Bacteria; phylum Bacillota; class Clostridia; order Lachnospirales; family Lachnospiraceae; genus Acetatifactor. The sequence continues at coordinate 36,933 of CAJUGL010000003.1, read as the reverse complement.
GGGCGTTTACGTGGATGTGGACAGTGAGGAGCTGAAGCACATCAACAATTACCAGGTGGGTGTGTCAAATGTGCTGAAATGCGAGTATACGCCTGTTTCGCAGCCTGGATATCAGCTGCTGAACGGTGTTCAGGCTACTGCGTACTGCCGTATCCGGCAAACCAAGGGAGATGATTTCCAGCGTGCAGCCAGACAGAGGGAAGTTATTCAGGCTATTGAAGAACAGGCCAAGAAGACAGATCTGGTGACGCTGACCAAGGTGTTCAATGATTGTATAGACGATATATATACCAGTCTTGACTCCCGGGATATTCTGGATTTGCTGGGGAATATTGCGAATTACAGGATTGTGGCGGAAGACGGACTGCCTCAGGCAAGCCTGCGGGGAAATGCAAATATGGGCGCAAAAGGAGCATGTGTTATCCCTACGGATTTGGAGGCAAATGTGGTCTGGCTGCATCAGTTCCTGTTTGACGACGAGGATTATACGGTTACCGACAGTGTCAGGGAGTACAGTCAGAAAATTACGACGGATACCTCGAAATATCTGGAAAGGTAATTGATGCGGAGAAAAGAGAGCTGTAAAGGGGGCGGTTTCGCCCCCCTTTTTATGCACAGGCCCGCGTAATGTAAATTTGCCGCTAAAGCGGCGCACGGGCCGCGTCCTGCTTGATTATGCACAGGTTCGCCTTTTCAGAAAGGAGCTAAGATATATGAAGATCGACATTATCATTCCGATATACAGGCCCGGAAGGGAGCTTATATCTCTGGTGGAGAAGCTGGAGGGCCAGTCTGTTCCCGTGGGCCGAATTATTCTCATGAATACCGGTAAGGAATTTTATGACGAATTTGGGGTGGATATGGAGGAACGATTCCCGAATGTGCGAGTATATCATATCACAAAGGACGAGTTTGACCATGGAGAAACCAGGCGCCGTGGAGTGCAGTACTCCGATGCGGATATTTTTGTGTGCATGACCCAGGATGCGGTTCCGGCGGATCGCTTTCTTGTGGAACGGCTGAGCGGGGCTTTAGGGGAGAATGTGGCGGCGGCTTATGCCAGACAGCTTCCGGGGAAGGATTCGTCGGAATTTGAGCGGATATCCAGGCATTTTAATTATCCGGAGGAATCTCGGGTCAAGACGCGGGCGGACTTGGAGGAGATGGGGATTAAAACCTTTTTCTGTTCCAATGTATGTGCGGCATATCGTCGAAATATATATGACAAATTGGGCGGTTTTGTACGGCATACAATTTTCAACGAAGACATGATTTATGCCGCGGGGGCCGTTAAGGCAGGCTATGCCATTGCATATGCTGCGGATGCCCAGGTTGTTCATTCTCATCATTATACGAATCTGAAGCAGCTTCGGCGCAATTTTGATCTGGGAGTATCCCAGGCAGAACATCCGGAAGTATTCTCTCTGGCGGGTTCGGAGGCGGAAGGGAAGAAGCTGGTGAAGGAGGCGTGGCGTTTTCTGAAAAAAGAGAAGCATTTATATCGTTTTCCCGGATTCTGCGTGCAGTGCGCTTTCAAGTATGCGGGTTATCTGTTGGGAAAGCATTACAGGAGTCTGCCCCGGTCTCTGGTGCTTAGGATTACGGACAATCGGGAATATTGGAAATAGAATGAACATATTTTTCACAATCACTTCATTTTGTAAACACAATTTCATCACAAAAGGGAGCTATACTAAAGTACATAAAGATGAAGCAAGCAAACAGACAATCGGTTTTTAAAAATAGGAAGAGAGGTAATCATTATGTACGAAAACGAAATTTATACCAATTCTGACAGCAGCAATTATGCGACTTACCAGACAGGCAGCGTTTACGGCAGCTCTTACAACATGAATAACGGTAAGGACGGAGAGAAAAAGAAGAAGAAAATCTTTCGGAAATTTGCGTTGAGCATGGGTCTGGGAATTACGTTCGGGGCGTTTGCGGGGGCAGGATTCTATGCGGTGCAGCTGGGAACCGGCAGCCTTGCGCAGGCAGGGAATCAGGAAGCCGTCATTTCCGAGATGACGCCCGATGCGGGTCAGGGAAACGGAGGCCTGCCCAGCATTAATCAGGTGACTTATGTCAGCGACGATATCTCCAATGTGGTGGCGAATGTGATGCCGGCCATGGTGTCCATTGTCAATACTTCTACCAGAACCACATCCTTCTGGGGATATACCTATCAGGAGTCATTGCCTTCCGCGGGTTCAGGCATCATTGTAGGGGAGAAGAACGGGGAACTGCTGATCGTCTCCAATAATCATGTGGTGGCAAATGCCGATTCACTGGAGGTGACGTTTATTGACGGGACCACTGCGGAAGCTCATATTAAAGGGCAGGATTCGGAGATGGATCTGGCAGTGATTTCGGTTCCTTTGGAGAGCTTGTCCCAGGAAACAAGAAATGCCATAACCATTGCCACGCTGGGAGACAGTGACAGCCTTAAGCTGGGGCAGCCAGTCATCGCCATCGGAAATGCATTGGGCAACGGCCAGTCCGTGACCAACGGCATTGTCAGCGCGCTGAATCGTGAGGTAACCAATGAGGACGGGACTACCGGGTCCTATATTCAGACTAATGCGGCCATCAACGGAGGCAACTCAGGCGGAGCTCTGCTGACGATCACAGGAGAAGTTATCGGCATCAACTCAGGCAAGATCAAGGCTACCGGTGTGGAGGGCATGGGATACGCAATTCCCATCAGCTCTGCCAGCCCCATTATCGCGGATCTGATGGAGCGTCAGACCAGAACGGAAAAAGCGGACGAGGAGGAAAGAGGCTATCTGGGAATCACGCCTCAGGATGTTCCCAGCGAACTGACACAGATGTATGGAATTCCTCAGGGCGCTTTTGTGCGGGGAGTTGAGGAGAATTCCGCGGCTGAACAGGCCGGTATCAAGCAGAATGATGTCCTGGTGAAACTGGACGGACAGAAGATTTCCTCCAGAGAGGATTTGTTCAGGGCAATGGAATACTACAAGGCGGGAGAGACCGTTGCTGTCACGGTGAAACGTGCAGAGAACGGGGAATACGTAGACGTTGATCTGGAAGTGACTCTGGCGAGCAGACCGGAGGAGGAACAGTAAGGGCAAAGCCCGGCAACAGGAAAAACAATGCTGAAGAAAAGCTGCCGTACCCATGGCCGTAAGACCGGGGCGGCAGCTTTTCCGTGTCCGTGAACAGTAATCAATTTTGTTCTTTAGAAAAAGTTCACTTGTACAGCAGGACGTTTTCCAGTATACTGATAGAGTAAGAATGGATAACGGATGACGGCAGGTATGCCGGACAAGCGCGGATAGAAAAGAGGAAGCACAGAAAATGTCAGACTTATATAAGGAAAACGAAGAAACAGAAGGCAGAACGGAGGAGAAAAAGGACGGGGAGGACAGGACAGACCTGACGGAAGGGCATCAGGATGCCTCTGCCACCAAAAACGCAGGGAAAAGCGACAATAAAGATTATGAGGACGTCTGCTTCGTCTGCCGCCGTCCGGAGAGCAAGACGGGCAAGATGTTCAAGCTGCCCAACAACATCTGTGTATGCAACGACTGCATGCACAGAACCATGGAGACGGTCAGCCAGTTTGACTACCAGGGGATGCTGAATAATCCCCAGCTGCAGAACGAACTGGATCAGCTGTCCAAGCAGGGAGGCTTCCCGAACATCAGCTTTGTGAATCTGGCAGATCTGCGGGGAGACGGCGGCATTCCCAACAAGCAGAAGCTGAAAAAGAAGAAGAAAAAGGAGGGGGAGCAGGCGCCTGTTCTGAACATCAGGGATATTCCGGCTCCCCATAAAATCAAGGCAAGCCTGGACGAGTATGTGGTAGGCCAGGAGCACGCCAAAAAGGTGATTTCCGTTGCAGTCTATAATCACTACAAGCGCGTGGCAACTGGTACCATGGACAATATCGAAATCGAGAAATCCAATATGCTGATGATCGGTCCCACCGGCTGCGGCAAGACCTATCTGGTAAAGACGCTGGCCAGGCTGCTTGACGTGCCTCTTGCCATTGCGGACGCCACATCCCTGACGGAGGCGGGCTATATCGGCGACGATATCGAGTCCGTGGTGTCCAAGCTGCTTGCGGCTGCGGACAATGATGTGGAGAAGGCGGAGCAGGGCATCATCTTCATCGACGAGATCGACAAGATTGCCAAGAAAAAGAACACCAACAGCCGGGATGTGAGCGGCGAGAGCGTGCAGCAGGGGATGCTGAAGCTTCTGGAAGGGGCGGAGATCGAGGTGCCCGTGGGGGCAAACAGCAAGAATGCCATGGTGCCTCTTGCCACGGTGAATACCCGGAATATTCTCTTTATCTGCGGAGGCGCATTCCCGGATTTGGAGGAGGTCATCAGGGAGCGGCTGCGCAAATCCGCCTCCATCGGTTTTAACGCGGAGCTGCGGGACAAGTATGATAAGGAGAAGAATATCCTGGAGAAGGTGACTGTGGAAGATATTCGGAAATTCGGCATGATTCCGGAGTTTATCGGCCGTCTGCCCATTATCTTCACTCTGCGGGGACTGACCAGGGAGATGTTGGTGAAGGTCTTGAAGGAGCCTAAAAACGCCATATTGAAACAGTACCAGAAGCTGCTGGAGCTGGATGAAGTGAAGTTGGAGTTTACGGAGGATGCCCTGGAAGCTATTGCGGACAAGGCCATGGAACGGGACACCGGCGCCCGGGCTCTGCGCTCCATTATTGAGGAATTTATGCTGGACATTATGTATGAGATTCCCAAGGATGACAATATCGGCAGAGTAACCATTACAAAGGAATATATTCAGGGCACAGGAGGTCCCCTCATTGACATCCGCAGCAATCAGATCCTGGAGAATCCGGATAATCTGAAGCAGATCAGCGGCAGCTGAGCCGCGGGAAGGTGCGGCAGTATGAGTGAAAATCGCGCGGAGAGCGGAGGAACCGCGGTGGAGCGGTCTGGTTTATGCCATGAACCGTTCCGATAAGCTGTTGGAGCAGACTCTCGCTCTGGACGGGGAGGCGGTGGCGAGGGAGATGGAAACGATTCACGGCCGGACAGAGTCACTTCTGTGTTATGATAATGAGCATGCTCTGGCCGGTACTCTTCTGATGGCTTTTTACGGCGCAAAGAAATACTATGAAAGGCCTATTGTGGAATTTTCTTCCGGCAAGGGGGTGGCGGACATAGCATATCTGCCTAAACAGCATGAGAACCTTCCCGCTCTGGTGGTGGAGCTGAGATGGGACCAGTCCGGGCCGGGGGCTATTTGGCAGATCTGGAATAAGGAGTATGCAGCATGGGTTCGGGGATACAGAGGGGATATTCTTCTGGTAGGCATCAGCTATAACCAAACCTTGAAAAAGCATACCTGTGTCATTGAGGCATGGAGAAAAGAGTAACAGGACGGATGGACATACATGCAACAGTTCCGACAGAGCGCAATTTTGACTTTGCGGGAGGGCTGTCGGAACTATTAAATATACACAGACTGAAGCCTTTCGAACCGGCCGTGACGGCTGTTTTCGCTGGGCTTTTTTGCGCGGTTCCATAGGGTGTCCAGGTTCGGCGTGATGCCGCGGGAAAAGTAACAGTTCAGACAGGGTGCTGAACTGTTATGCGGGAAAATGTAGTAGAGATAAATAATTCAGAATCGGTATTGACATTTCCGGAATTTGTGGTAATATAAACATATGAACAATAATTCATATGAATAGGCTTAAAGAGGATGATGTTTTCGCGGGCATTCTGCATGAAAATCCCGGGACAGAATCAAGAAGGAAAGAAACAGCTAATCGAAAACAGAAAGCGGAAAAGGAGGGGCATTATCGTGAAGAAGACGTATAAGATTGAGGTGGACTGCGCAAACTGCGCTCTGAAAATGGAGGAGGCGGCGAAAAAGGTGGCCGGTGTACAGGAGGCCGCAGTAAGCTTCATGACCCAAAAGATGAAGGTGGAGTTTGCGGAGGGAGCGGAGGAACGGGCAGTCATGGAGACCGTGCGCAAGGCCTGCAAAAAGGTGGAGGCCGACTGCGAGATCTTTTTGGATTAAAATACACGCGCCTCTTACAGGCGGTTTCCGGGGAGAGACAGTCAGTTCCTTTGCAGAAAGGGATCGCGGAGGCGGTTCCTTTTTGTCTGCACAGCCCGTGCACAAAGTGCGATATCTCGCACCCGGAATTTTGCCGCTAAAGCGGCGCACGGGCCGCGCGATAAAGAAAATCGGAATAAGCGAAACGAATGGAAGAAAAGGTAAGGTGAGAGAGAATGACGAAAAAGCAGAAAAAAATATTGTACCGTATAATAACAGCTGCGGTTCTGATGGCGGCTCTGCATTTTGTACCGGCGGAAGGGTATCTGCGCTTTGCTCTGTATCTGGTGCCCTATCTGATTATCGGCTATGACATTCTGCGGAAAGCCGCTCTGGGTATATTTCACGGAGAGGTTTTCGACGAGAATTTTCTAATGGCGGTGGCAACGGTAGGGGCTATGCTGCTGGGGGTGTATAACGAAGCAAACGGTATGGAGGGAGAATTTGCCGAAGGCGTGGCGGTTATGCTGTTTTATCAGATCGGGGAGCTCTTTCAGGCTGTGGCGGTAGGGAAGAGCAGGCGCAATATCAGCGCGCTGATGGATATCCGGCCGGACTATGCCAATATCGAGGATGAGAGCGGCGGCCTCGAACAGGTTGACCCGGACGAAGTGACGGTGGGCACTGTGATTGTGGTGCAGCCCGGAGAGAAGATTCCCATCGACGGTGTGGTGGTGGAGGGCAGATCATCCCTGAATACCAGCGCGCTTACCGGGGAAAGCGTGCCCAGAGAGGTGGAAACCGGGGGAGAGGTTATCAGCGGCTGCGTAAATCTCTCCGGTCTGCTGCGGATTCGGACCACCAGGGAGTTCGGAGAGTCTACCGTGTCGAAGATACTGGATCTGGTGGAGAATTCCAGTATGAAAAAGGCGCGCACGGAGAACTTTATCACAAAATTTGCCAGATATTATACCCCTGCCGTCTGCTATGGGGCACTGGCTCTGGCCATTGTGCCCTCGGTGATCAATCTGCTGACAGGCAATCCGGCCGGCTGGAGCACCTGGATTATCCGGGCGTTGACGTTTCTGGTTATCAGCTGTCCCTGCGCGTTGGTGATTTCCATTCCCTTAAGCTTTTTCGGGGGCATCGGAGGCGCTTCCGCCTGCGGTATTCTGGTAAAGGGTTCCAATTATCTGGAAGCGCTGGCCCGCACGGGATATGTGGTTTTTGACAAGACGGGGACGCTGACCAAGGGTGTATTTCAGGTGACGGATGTACAGGCTTCGCCGGAATTTATCAAGACGGGAAATTTTTTGCCGGATGAAGAGGCGGCAGGAGAAGCCGGCGACTCTGCCGGCCGCAGACTTTTGGAGCTGGCGGCTTATGCGGAAAGTTATTCCGGTCATCCCATTGCAAGAAGTCTGCGGGAAGCGTACGGACAGGAAATCGACATGAGCAAAGTGAGTCAGGTGGAAGAAAACGGCGGTCACGGCGTTTCGGCGCAGGTGGAGGGCTATACCGTGGCGGCGGGTAATTTCCGGCAGATGGAGAGCCTGGGGATTTCCTATGAAAAAAATACAGGGATCGGAACTGTAGTTCATGTGGCGGTAAACGGAATCTACGCAGGCTATATTCTCATTTCAGACGTGATTAAGGAGCAGTCCCGGGAGGCGATTGCGGCGCTGAAGTCAGCAGGGGTCAAGAGAACGGTAATGCTCACAGGAGACGGCAAAATGACGGCGGAACGTGTGGCGGGACTTTTAGCAGTGGATGAGGTCAGGAGCGAACTGCTTCCGGGAGATAAGGTGGAGGCTGTTGAGTGTCTGCTGGCCCGGAAATCAGGCAGGGAGAATCTGGTTTTCGTAGGGGACGGCATAAATGACGCGCCGGTTCTGTCCCGGGCGGACATCGGTGTGGCCATGGGGGCGCTGGGGTCTGATGCGGCCATCGAGGCAGCAGATGTTGTGCTCATGGACGATAATCCCATGAAACTGGCCCTGGCCATACAGATTTCCAGGAAATGTATGAGGATTGTCTATGAAAATATCGTGTTTGCCCTGGGCGTCAAGGCGGTCTGTCTGGTGCTGGGCGCTTTCGGCATTGCGAATATGTGGATTGCTATTTTTGCCGACGTGGGGGTCATGGTGCTGGCGGTGCTGAATGCCGTCCGGTGCCTGAACGCGAGAGGATAGTCGGCACGTTATACATGCGTAATCACATACAATAATTCAGAGCGGCGGAAAGTCTGCGTCAAGGCTTTCCGCCGGAACTGCAGTTTTGGATGTGTACCGCGAAGGAGGCGGAGAGAGTTTTCGGCTGACTGAGCGGGCGGATGGGAGCGGATATGGATGAATTTGCGATTGTAGTGATTCCTTTTTTGGGGACGTCTCTGGGAGCGGCCATGGTATTTTGCCTGAAGGAAAACATAAATCCGGGATTGGAGCGTCTTTTGCTGGGATTTGCCTCCGGCGTCATGATCGCTGCCTCGGTGTGGTCCCTTCTGATTCCTGCTATGGAGATGGCGGAGCAGCAGGGGAAAACCGCCTGGTTTCCGGGAGGGGCAGGATTACTGTTGGGGGTGGCTTTTTTGCTTCTGCTGGACAATCTGGTTCTGTATATGCAGAGCGGTTCCGCAGCTCCCTGGAAGTCTCAGGAAGACGAGGGGAACGGAGGACTGTATTCCGTCAGTCGGCAGGCGGAAGTGAGCAGTGAACCGGGGAAGGGAAAAACAGCGGAGGGCAGCCGGAAAGTGACCATGCTGATACTGGCGGTGGCGCTTCACAATCTGCCCGAAGGCATGGCGGTGGGCGTGGCGCTGGCGGGGGCCATGAGGGCGGATACGGGGATTACCATGGCGGGAGCAATGATGCTGTCCGTGGGCATTGCCATCCAGAATCTGCCTGAGGGAGCCATTATTTCCATGCCGCTGAGGAGTGAGGGGGATTCCAGGCTCCGGGCATTCCGGATGGGGGTATTGTCGGGGGTGGTAGAACCGGCAGGCGCCGTACTCACTCTGCTTCTGGCGGAGCTTGTTATCCCCGTGCTCCCGTATCTGCTGGCCCTTGCGGCGGGAGCAATGCTGTATGTGGCTGCCAATGAACTGATCCCTGAGGCGTGTTCCGGAGAAAACGGGAGATTGGGCACAGTCAGCATGGCGGCGGGGTTCGCGCTGATGATGGTTTTGGATGTGGCGGCATGAGGATAAAGGCGGCATCGGTTTCGGGGAACAGTATATTTATTATGGAAAATACGGAGGAAAAATTATGCGGATATTGATCATCAGACACGGGGATCCGGACTATGAGAAGGATTCCCTTACGGAAAAGGGATGGAGAGAGGCTGCGCTTCTGGCGGAGAGGATATCCCAAATGGAGGTGGCGGCTTTTTATGTATCGCCCCTGGGACGGGCCAGGGACACTGCGGGGCTTACTCTGGAGAAAATGAACCGGAAGGCCGTGGTATGTGACTGGCTGCAGGAATTTACGCCTCTGATCAGCCGTCCTGACAGGGGAGAAGAGCGGACCAGTCTGGTATGGGATTGGCTGCCGGAGGACTGGACTGCTCAGGAGGATTATTTTCGCCGGGACAAGTGGGCGCAGACCCTCACCATGCGGGAAGGCAGAGTAGGCGAGGCCTATGAGCAGGTGATCCGAAGCTTTGACACCCTGCTGAGCCGGCATGGTTACGAGCGGGAAGGGGAAATTTATCGGGCAGTAAGACCGAATCGGGATACCATTGTATTTTTTTGCCACTTTGGGTTGGAATGCGTGCTGCTGAGCCGATTGCTGAATGTGTCGCCCATGATTTTATGGCATCATACCTGTGCGGCTCCGGCCTCTGTGACTACGGTTTATTCGGAGGAGAGACGGCAGGGCAAAGTCTGCTTCAGGATGAGCGCCTTTGGAGATACTTCTCATTTTTATCCGGCAGGGGAGGAGCCTTCTGTTTCTGCCAGGTTCTGTGAGACTTTTGATTGTGCGGACGAGAGGCATGACTGAATACAGCGCCGATATTTTTCTTGACTTTTGCCTCCTGAAGTGCTATTCTGTATCCGATATATGTCGAAGAACGACATGTTGCCTGACGACATATAGAGAAATGACATATTGCGGAAAGGAGAGGCTTGATTGAATGATGCTTTGCGAAAAAGATACATACCCATGACTGAGACGACTTATTATACCCTTCTTGCGGTGCTTCAGCCCAGGCACGGATACGCCATTATACAATATGTAAGCGTACTGACAAAGGGCAGGATTCTCCTGGGAACAGGAACGCTGTATACCATGTTGGGGCGGATGACGGACGACGGTGTCATCGTGATGATGCCTGAGAGCGGCAGAAAGGAGTACCAAATTACGGAGAAGGGGATGGAATTGCTGCAGGAGGAGACCGGGCGGCTGGAGAAGCAGCTGGCCGACGGGCGAAAAATCCTGCCAGGGGGGGTATCAATGGTTCAGGACAGGAAATCTGTGGCGGCACGGAGAGAATAATCCGTATAATCAAGCATTCACGGGTCATTGGAGAGGCGTGCGGCGGTACGGGAAGCGGATGGGAGGAAAGAGATGAAACTAGAGGTAAAGGGTATCCGAAAAAGCTTTGGGGGAAAAGAAGTGCTCCATGGCATCGACTTACATGTGGAAAACGGGAGGGCGCTTGGCCTGTTGGGAAGGAACGGCGCAGGCAAGACTACCACGATCCGTATCCTGATGGACGTGTTCCATGCTGACAGCGGCGAGATCCTGCTGGACGGCAGGAAATTTGTTCCCGCAAAACACAGAATAGGGTATCTGCCGGAGGAGAGGGGGCTGTATCCCAAGAGAAAAGTGATTGACCAGATGGTCTACCTGGCCTGTCTGCGGGGAATGGGCGCCATAGAGGCCAGGGAGAGCGCCCGGAAATGGCTGGCCAGGCTGGAGGTGGCCGAGTACGAGACCAGGAAGCTGGAGACTCTATCCAAGGGCAACCAACAGAAAGTGCAGCTGGCTGCAACATTGGTGAGCAATCCGGAGATTGTGATTCTGGATGAGCCCTTCAGCGGTCTTGACCCTGTAAATTCGCAGATCCTGAAAGAGGTGGTGAATGAGCTCATTGCCGAGGACAGGCTGGTGATCTTCTCCAGCCACCAGATGAGTTATGTGGAGGAGTTCTGCGATGAGATCGCAATCATCAACCAGGGGGAAGTAGTGCTGGACGGCAGGCTCAAGGAAATCAAGAAGGAATACGGCAGCAACAGGCTGGTGCTGGCGGCGGAGAATTGTTCTCTGGAAGAGCTGGCTGACAGAGTGAAGCGGGAATGGGCGGAGCTGGCGGTGGTGGCCGACAGGAAGCGGGAGTTTCTGATTCTGGAGCTGATAGAGGGAGTGGACAGGCGCATGCTGATGGCCGCCCTGGCCGGATCGGATGTGGAGGTAGAGAGATTCGGCAGTTATGAGCCGTCACTGAATGATATATTTGTGAAGAAGGTAGGTGAGGAGGAATGAACAGGTTTTTAGTGGTGCTCAAGTATGAGCTGAAAGAATATTTTACAAACAAGGTCTTTATGGGGCTGACCATAGCGCTGGCTCTGTTTGGGGCGGCGGCTTTGTTTCTGCCCCGGTTTGTGGATATGTCAGGCTTCACAGGCGTAAAAACGGTGGGCGGCGCGGATGACGCAGACGAAGACCAGGGGGAGAAGGATATTTTTCTCTATGTGGACCAGGTTGGCGCGGTGAGGGCGGAGATTCTGCAGGAAATGTTTCCGGAGGTGCTTTGGCAGGCGGCGGAGGATGCGGATGCTCTGCAGAAGGCAGTGGAGTCCCAGGAGGCAGCGGCAGGGTTTCTGGTAACGGGAAAAACGGAATACGAGTATTTTGTGTTTAACAAAAGCATGACGGACCACAATGCCGCTATGTTTGAGCAGGCCATGAAGCTATTCTACAGAATGGACTACTGCCGGGAGCGGGATCTGGATCTGGAGGAGATTTCCCTTATGTATGATGTGCCTATTACCGTGACGGAACAGATACTGAACAAGGATTCCGGAAGCAATTATTGGTACTGTTATTTACTGGTGATCATTGTGTTTATGCTGATTGTTTATTATGGCCAGATGATTGCGGTCTCCGTCACCAACGAGAAGAGCAACAGAGCCATAGAGGTGCTGGTTACGAGTACATCGCCCAACAGTCTGTTGTTCGGCAAGGTGATCGCCGGGGCTATAGCCGGAGTGTTTCAGATGGGCGTTTTGCTGGGGGTGATTTTGCTGGCGTACCAGGTCAATAGGGAACAGTGGGGAGGCATGCTGGATATGTTTCTGCACATTCCCGGAGAAGTTTTGGCGGCTTTTGCTTTCTTCGGTCTGGGAGGATATCTCTTCTACGCCTTCCTCTATGGGGCAATGGGCGCCCTGGTAAGCAAGACGGAGGATGTCAGCAAGAGTGTTTCCGGGCTGATGGTGGTGATCATGCTGGTGTATTTCTTCTCTTTATTACAGCTCAATAATGTAGACGGGGAAGTGATCAAGGTGTTGTCTTTTCTTCCGGTCAGTTCCTACAGCACAATGTTTGCCCGGATTGCCATGGGCACTGTGGCTGCCTGGGAGATCGTGGTTTCTTTCCTGATTTTGGTTCTGTCCATTGCCGGAACGGGCCTGCTGGGAGCGAAACTCTATCGTATGGGTACGCTTCGATACGGCAATCCCATAAAACTGGGAGCCGCGCTTAAGGATATACGGAAAAGCAATTAAAACGGATGAAACAGGAGTAAAACGGAAAACCGGCGGAAAACAAAAAGGCTGTTGCAAAAACAGCCTTTTTTATGCGCAGGCCCGCGTAATGTAAATCTGCCGCTGCCCTGTTGTCCTGCGGTTTAATACTCCTGTTCGTTGAGAAACTTTAAAAATTTGGAGATCAGGTTCGGGTCATAGACGCTGCCGCTGTCGTCAGTGAGCTTTTTTTTGGTATCCTCCCTGGAACGAAAGCCTCCGGTTACGGTGGGATGTGTCCAGCTGGCGTAATCGGTAGTTATGTGAATGATTCTGGCCTCAATAGGGATCTGGGCCCCCGTCAGTCCGTTGGGGTACCCGCCGCCGCTCCAGTTCTCGTGGGTGCTGTGCATGATGTCAGCGCTCTTGTAGAGTTCATCGAACTGTCTTCCCATGGTGTAGCTGTGGGTGACATGTGTGTGGATTTGGGAGGTCTCCTCTTCTGTTCGGGACTGGCCCCGGATCACGAAGGATTCCGGCAGTTTTGCCATGCCGATATCCTGGTAATGGGCGGCAAGGCTGATCTCTTTTGCGTGATCTTTGTTGATGCCAAGATACAGAGCAAACTCCAGGGTCAGCCTGGAAGTGAATTCCACCACTTCTTTATTCAGAATCTGCCTGTCATACAGGCGTTCCATTATGTAATCCGGAATGCGGAGCTCATGCTTCAGGGCGGTTTTGTTCTGATACATTTTAACGTCTGCCCGGGAGAAACAATCCTGGAGTCCCTCCGCCTCGCTGTTCCACTCGGCGGCGCCCAGGGCCACGGAGAGCGGCAGAGTCAGCGTCTTATCCTTGCGGCAGTTGCGGGCCACCCGCCGGCAGTAATCCAGAGCGGTTTCCAATGTGGTATCCGGCAGGATGACGCGGAATTCGTCCCCTCCGCATCGGGCCACCAGCCAGGTTTTTTTCGCCAGATCCTGCATGATCTTTGCGATGTTCTGGAGCAATTGATCGCCGGCTTCGTGGCCGAATATATCGTTGGTAAGCTTGAGAAAATTGGCGTCCGCCGATATCATGCAGATTTTCCGCCATTTCTGATGGGAATACTGCAGCACGATTTCCTCAAATTTCCGGCGGTTGTACAGGCCGGTCATGGAATCCTTTTCGATCAGTTTTTCCAGATCATCCCTTTCCTGCTGGCGGAGGGATTCCTGGTTTTCCAGGGAACTGATAACGGAGCGGAGGTAGAGATTTCTGTGTCCCAGCTGGGTAAATTTTACGGCCAGCAGAGCTAAAAGGTTCAGAATATCGTCGAAATGGGCGGCTGTCATCAGGGGAGTGCTCTGTATGGCGTCCAGATAAGCCTTTCGCTCGATCAGAAGAGAGTCCGCCATGTTCAGGTATTCGGATTCTTTCAGCAATCGTTCTGCCAGCCGGACTCCGCCCACAATCATGCAGGCTACGATTATCCCGTCTTTCTGGATGCCGATGACAGCATCTGTCAGCCCCAAAGGCTGGCTTTGGCAGATGTAAGGGGAAGGGGCCGCGTGGGCGCACAGGTCTGCGGCGAACCGATTATAAAGCGGCTCTGCCTCAGCGGTTTTCAGGATGATGTCACGGTATAAAGTGCAATAGCAGCTGTCCTGGGCGATGCGCTCCCCCTGAGGGCTGCGGATGCTTATGTTCACCTGCAGGGCCCGGGACAGGGAATCCCTAAGGAGCTGTATCGCGCCGGTATCCATTAAATCAGAGAAATTATATTCTTCCATAAAAATGCCCGCCTCTTCAAACGTTCTTGCATATAAAATGTATAGATTCATTATACTGGTTTTTCCGATAAAAATCAAGTCTGACGGAAAATGTATTCGGGTATCTCTCCATCCGCAGTTACTGTTCACTCCGTTCACAGTAACTGATGCACACAAACAATAGAATTCAAAAGCAGAATTCTATTGTCATGAAATGAGCAAAGTACGCTCATTTTGGCGCCTGCTGTCTTGTGATTTTCGTGTAAAATACGCACGAAAACACTTCGCGGAGGCACCTGTGAACAGTAACCATCAGCGGTAGTTCAGTACCCGGTCGGAACTGCTGTCAACGGCAAGAGTCTGGTGTCCGGTCAGAACTCTTACTGCCAATGGTATAATTAGGCACCAAAATCTGGGTGAAGTTAATTGACAATCCTCATGGAAAGTGGTATCATGGGGAAAGAATTAATACAGGAAAAATAATGGTGACAAAATGAACAGACAACAGATATTGATTGTTGATGACGAAGAAATAAACCGCGAGATACTTGCGGAGATATTTCGGGACAATGAAGATGATTATGAACTGCTTCAGGCGGAGGACGGTCTGGAGGCAGTGCGCCAGATTGAGAGCAATCGGAATATTGTCCTTATTTTCCTCGATATTGTCATGCCTGTCCAGGATGGTTTTAAAGTGCTGGATTACATGAAAGAGAAGGAGCTTCTGGATGAGATACCGGTGATCATGATTACCGGTGAAACGGTGGAGAAGAGTGAGGACAGGGCATATTCCTACGGAGTGGCGGATGTCATACATAAGCCCTTTTACAGCCATGTGGTCAAGCGCAGGAGCCGGAATATAATTGAGCTGTATCAGAATAAGCTCAATATGGAAATCCGCCTCAAGGAGCAGGAGGAGGAGATCAGGGCTCAGGAGAAGGAGATCAGGGAGACCAATGAATTTATCATTGACGCCCTGAGTTCCGTGGTGGAGTCCAGAAGCGCGGAGACCGGTGATCATACCAAGCGCATCAAATATTATACGAGAATTATGGCCAGGTATCTGATGGATCATTACCCCAAATATGAGCTGACGCCTGCGAAGGTGGATGCCATTGCCAGGGCGTCGGTGCTGCATGATATCGGGAAGATTGCTATTCCGGATTCCATTCTCCTGAAACCGGGGCGGCTGACGACAGAGGAATTTGATACCATGAAGACCCACACTACCCAGGGGTGCGATATCCTTGAGAAGCTGTATCGGGACAAAAACGATGAATTTTATCGTTATTGTTATGATATATGCCGTCACCACCATGAGAGATGGGACGGCAGGGGATACCCGGACCACCTGGCAGGGGACGATATTCCCATCAGCGCGCAGATTGTAGCCGTGGCGGATGTCTATGACGCGCTGGTCAGCCCGAGGGTATACAAGAGTTCGTTTACGAACGTAAAGGCGTTTGAGATGATCATGAATGGTGAATGTGGTCAGTTTGCACCGGATATTCTGGAATGTTTTACACTTGCCAAGGAAGACTTCTTTAATATTTTGGAAGCAATTGGGGGACTTGATTTTTCGTGATATAAGCAGGCGGCAAAGAAATGACTGTGTTTTTGCTGCCTTTTTTGATTAACGACACCTGCGGAGGCATATTATGGGGGAGGAAGAGACCCGCGTATTTCCCGTGGAAGACGCGCTGGAAATGATTCTGATGTTTGACGGGGCGGGAATGGTCATCTATGCCAACGCTGCCGCAAGAAACAAATTGGGGTATGCCGGGGAGGAGATGAACGGCTGCCGGGCCGGCGATATATTTCCCGGTACGTTTAAGGCGGGTCATGAAGGCTTTCGGGAGGAGTGCAGCCTTGGGGAGGGACCGCGGTATCTGGTGGCATATCGGAAGAACCTTACCTGTTTTCCCGTGGAGGCAAAGTTCCTGGAGGACGGTTTCGGTACATATATCTGTATGGCCAACGATATATTGGAGAAGGAGCACCTGGAAAGGGAAATCGGACAGGTGCGGGAGGAGGCCAGACAGGCTGCGAAGGTCAAGTCGGAGTTTGTGGCAAATGTGACCCACGAGCTGAGAACGCCGGTAAACGGCATTTTGGGCAATGTTCGTGAATTGCTGGCGGATGTGGAGGACGGGAGGACGGCAAAGGCATTGCGTCTGATCGAGCGCTGCTGCGGGGACATGAATAAGATCATCGATAACGTTCTGGATTTTTCGAAGTTGGATGCGGGGAAGTTTATTCTGGAGCCGCGCCGGTTCCATTTCAGAAATATGTTGGATTACGTGAAAGCTCAGCATATCAGCAAGATTACCGAGAAGGGGCTGGATTTCTTTATGACGGTATCTCCCCAGGTGCCGGAATATGTGGTGGGCGACGAACTGCGTCTGGTTCAGATTCTGAATAATCTGCTGTCCAATGCGCTGAAGTTTACTTCGGTGGGCAAGATTACGCTTCAGGCGTTAAAAACCGCGCAGGTGGACCGCAAGGCGGAGCTGTTTTTCATCATTTCGGACACCGGGATAGGGATCTCGGAGGAGGAGAGGGATAAATTGTTTAAGAGCTTTTCCCAGGTAGACGCCTCAATTTCCAGGAAGTACGGCGGGACAGGGCTTGGATTGAATATCTGCAAGCAGCTTGTTGAGCTGATGGGCGGGAATATTGAAGTGGAAAGCCGGAAGGGAAAGGGAAGTACTTTTTCTTTTTCCGTATGGGTGGGCGCAGACGGTGAGGAGACTCCGGATGACGGGAAGGCAGCGCTGATGAATGCGGCGGCCCGGCAGAGGGAGAGCGGCGGGGCGGAGATTGGAGACTTCGGCACCCCGGAAAATCGGGAGATTCTGACCCGAAGCCTGTCGAAACTGATTCTCTGTGTGGAGATGGAGAATTGGGAAAAGGCAGAGATGTTCATGGAGACGGTCAGACAGTTGACGGAAGGGGCTCCCCAGGAGATCAAGCGGACGTCTCTGCGCTTAAAAATGGCGATTCAGAAGGAAAATTACGACAGGGTGCTTGAGGAGCATCGGAAACTGGAAGATATGTGCGCACAGCGGCCTCAGGATGGCGACTGAGCTGTGGAGTCAGGGACCTGAGGAGGGGTGGCATGGACCGTGACGGGCGGGATGTGGTGAAGATACTGGTGGTGGACGATTTGGAGACGAATCGGATTATCCTGGAAGGAATCATTCGGGATATGGGATGTCTTCCAGTCTTGGCGGAAAGCGGTGAAGAGGCCATAAAGCTGGCGGGGGAGGAGGAACCCCGGCTGATTCTGACCGATATCTCCATGCCGGGAATGGACGGTTACGAGCTTTGCGGTATGCTGAAGGCCCACAGGAGGACAAGAAATATTCCGGTAATCTTTATTTCCGCCAACGATAATCCGGAAGATATTGTCCGAGGACTTACGATAGGCGGTGAAGACTATATCACAAAGCCCTTTATTCCGGAGATCGTGCAGGCCAGAGTGGGCATTCATTTAAGCCTGTATGAGATGAACAGGGAGCTGAAGGAGACAAATCGCCGTCTGCAGGCTTCGGTGAATGAACAGCTGCGTCAGATTGAGCAGGAGAAAAAAGACGTGCTGTATGCGCTGGCGGCCATTGCGATGGAAAATTCCTGCTATCGGAAGGAACATGTGGCCCGTCTGAGCCGGAACTGCAGGATTCTTGCCCAGGGCATGCAGCTTTCGCCGTTATTTGAGGATAAGATCTCGGATGCGTATATTGACACCGTAGAAATGGCGGCTCCGCTGTGCGACATAGGAAATATCGGGATTCCGCTGGAACTTTTGCGCAAAACCGCTCCGCTGAGCGGTGAGGAAATGAACGCGGTGAGAAGGCATACGCTTATCGGGGCAAAGCTTTTGGGAGACCTGCATGTGGGGAGCGACTACAATGACTTTCTGAGCACGGCGGTTGACGTGGCTCATTACCATCATGAAAATTGGAATGGCAGCGGCTATCCGGAAGGACTCAAAGGAGAGGAAATTCCTCTGGCAGCTCAGATTGTCTCTACAGTGGATGTGTTCTGCGCTCTGACAGAAAAAAAGAATTACGGCAGGGAAGAATCGCTTGAGATAATGGAGGGCGAGGCGGGAATTAAATTCAATCCCGACATATTCAGGATATGCAGGAAAATATCCAGACAGTTATGCTGATTGGGGATGACAGCCGATATATAAACAGGGACAGTTGATTAGACGTAACAGTTCAGCGTCCTGTCTGAACTGTTACGATTAGACACCAGTGGCAGGAGGTATGAGAAATTGTGATTAAGGATGAGGAGTTTCAGAGAATATCCGTGTACATGAAGCAGCGGTACGGTATCGACCTGAGCCAAAAGAAAGTCATTGTAAACGGAAGATTGGAAAATTATATCAAGAGGGGCGGCTGGCAGAGCTTCGACGAGTTTATGAATGCCGTGGAGCATGACAAGACCGGCAATCAGGAGAAGATGCTGGTAAATTTCCTGACCACCAATCACACATACTTTATGCGGGAATTTGAGCACTTTGATTTTTTTAAAAATGAGGTGCTTCCCTGGCTGAAACAGAAGGAGGCCGGCAGAAAGGATCTGCGTATCTGGTGCGGCGCGGCATCCTCCGGCGAGGAACCTTATATGATCGCTATGGTGCTGGCGGATTTTTTCGGCATGGAAAAGGCCCAATGGGATACAAAAGTGCTGGCTACGGATATTTCCACGAAAGTGCTGCAGAAGGCCCTGGCAGGAATCTACACGGCAGAACAGCTCAAAAGCGTTCCCCCGCAGTGGAAGAAACGGTTTTTCAGAACTCTGGCGGGAGGCGCGCAGTATCAGGTGACGCCGGAGCTGAAACAGGAGGTTATCTTCAGGCAGTTTAACCTGATGGATCCATTCCCTTTCCGTAGGAAAATGCATACAATATTTTTGCGAAACGTCATGATCTATTTTGACGACAAGACAAAACGGGAGTTGGTACAGAAAGTATATGACACGCTGGAACCCGGCGGATATCTGTTCATCGGAACGACGGAGACGCTGGACAGGAATTCCACACCGTTCCAGATAGTTCAGCCGTCTATTTTCAGAAAATAATATATTCGGAAAATGGAAAATTAAAGGAAGGGATTGATAGGTATATGCAGCCGATTAAGGTTTTAGTCGTAGATGATTCCATTGTATTCAGGGAGCTGCTGGTGCAGAATCTCAACAAGGATCCTGCCATAAGGGTTGTGGCGACGGCGAAGGATCCCTTTGAGGCAAGGGACGCGATTCTTGCGCACAGGCCGGATGTTATGACTTTGGATATAGAGCTTCCCAGAATGAGCGGAATAGAGTTTCTGCGGAAGCTGATGCCTCAATATCCGCTGCCTGTGGTGGTGATCAGTTCTCTGAGCGATAAGGTTTTTGACGCAATGAGCGCCGGGGCGGTGGACTTTGTCGCCAAGCCTGCGGTTTCCAGCCGGCGTCAGCTGGAGGATTTTATCCGGAACGAACTCCTGGTGAAAGTGAAGATTGCGTCAACGGCCAAGATAGGTAATATCAAGAGAGTCGTTCCGGCGCAGCAGTCCTATCTTTCTGCCAAAAAGAACCATCTGCTGGTGGCCATCGGGGCTTCCACCGGAGGAACGGAGGCAATTTTCAACGTGGTGAAGGATTACGGAACGGATATTCCGGGGATTGTCTGTGTGCAGCATATGCCGCCCGGATTTACGGCCATGTATGCCAAGAGACTGAATGATCAGTGCCGCATACGGGTGAAAGAGGCGGAGACCGGGGACAGAGTGCAGCAGGGAAGTATGCTGATCGCACCGGGAGGCGACAGACATATGCATCTGGTGAAGGTGGGCGACGGCTATCAGGTGGAGGTGAAGCCCGGCCCCAAGGTGAACGGTCATTGTCCGTCGGTTGAAGTATTGTTTGAATCCGTTGCCAGGGCGGCGGGTGCCGATGCGGTGGGCATCATTCTGACCGGAATGGGAGGGGACGGCGCAAAGGGACTGTTGTCCATGCGGAAGGCCGGGGCCAGGACCATCGGACAGGATGAGTCCACATGCGTGGTTTATGGAATGCCCAAAGTTGCTTATGATTTGGGGGCGGTAGAATATCAGGAGAAATTGTCTGATATCGCTGGAAGAACATACGCATTATTAAATAAAATGTAAAGGAGAAGGAACATGAAGATTCTATTGGCGGAGGATGACTTCGCGACGAGGAAATTTATGGCGGGTTTTCTCTCAAAGTATGGTGAATGCGACATTACCGTGGACGGGATGGAAGCGGTGGACGCATTTATGATGGCTTTGGAAGACGGGGAACCGTATGATTTGGTATGTCTTGACATTATGATGCCGGTTATGGACGGATATCAGGCGCTTATGGGTATCCGCAATCTGGAAAAGCAGAGGAATGTTCCGGATGATCAGGCGGTGAAGGTGATTATGACCACTGCGCTGAATGAGGAAAAGAACGTCAAAATGGCGTTCGAGCTGGGGTGCACAATATATTCCGGCAAGCCTATTGACCAGGAGCGGTTTGAACAGGCGATGAAAAAACTGAACCTGATTTGAGAACCTGATGGAATAGGACAGGAAAGGAGAAATATATGGCTGAAGATTTTAATACAGAAAGCATGCTTGATATGTACCTGTTTGAGAACGGTCAGCTGCTGGAGCAGCTTCAGGAGACGGTTCTGGAGCAGAAGGATGCGGACTGCTTTGACGAGGACAGCATCAACGAAATATTCAGGACCATGCATACAATCAAAGGATCATCCGGTATCATGATGTTCGACAATATCACGGCTGTCTCCCATAAGCTTGAGGATGTGTTCTTTTATCTGCGGGAATCGCATCCGGACAATGTTCCTCATGTGGAGCTGGTCGAGCATGTGTTGGAAGTGGAGGATTTCATCTCCAGCGAGATGGAAAAGATCCGCAACGGCGACCCGGTAGACGGCGATGCCAGCAACATTATTGCCGATCTTGACAAATTTCTGAACATGATTAAGAACGGAGGAACAGAGGAAACCGCGGCGGCGGAGAATGTCCATGAAGAGCCGAAGCATTTTTACATAGCGCCTGTTGCCACCAGCGCCAGCCGTTTCTATAAAATATTTATTCATTTCTTCCCGGAGACGGAAATGGCGAACGTTCACGCATACAAGACCGTGTATGCGCTGAAGGAGATTGCGGAGGATATTCTGTATTCACCGGAAGATATTCTGACGGACGAGAAGAGCGGAGAGACGATTATCAAGGAAGGTTTCCGGATTTTGCTGCAGGCCCAGTGTACCGAGCAGGAAGTGCGGGACATGATCGGTGTCGGGTACGATATCGAGAAGGTGGAGGTATATGAGTGCGATGCCAATCAGTTCCTTCTGGGATTTGATTTCGGCGATCAGTCGGCTCCGGTTTCCGCCGCGCCTGAACCGCCCAAGATTGATCTGGGAGATACGGCGGCAGAACCGGAGGCTAACAAAGCGGAAACGGAGACAAAGAAACCCGAAGAACCCAAGATAACGCCGGGCGATTTCGTTATCCAGTCAAAGGAACCGGGCAAGCAGAAAAAGTTGGCAAAGGATAAGCCAAAGGGAGAAAAGGCCTCCTTTATCAGCGTCAATGTGAGCAAAATGGACCAGTTGATGGATTTGATCGGGGAGCTGGTTATCTCTGAGTCCGTGGTGCTGCAGAGCTCCGATCTGAAGGTGCCCGGCCTGAACCTTGACAATTTCAATAAGGCGGCGGCGCAGCTGGCCTCCATTTCAACGGATCTGCAGAATGTTATCATGTCCATGCGGATGGTGCCTTTGACGAATACTTTCCAGAAGATGAACCGCATTGTTTTTGACGTGTCCAGGAAGCTGGGCAAGGATATTGAGTTCGTGATGGTGGGAGAGACTACGGAGGTGGATAAGAACATTATTGAACACATCTCCGATCCTTTGATGCATCTTGTCCGGAACGCCGTAGACCATGGAATTGAGACCAATGAGGAGCGCGTCCAGAGCGGAAAACCGGACAAGGGAAAGGTTACTCTTTCCGCAAGGACGGAGGCGGGAAAGGTGTGGATCAGCGTAGAGGATAACGGCAAGGGACTGGAGCGGGATAAAATTCTGGCGAAGGCGAGAAAGCAGGGTATTTTGGAGGACAACAAGCCGGATGCCGCTTACTCGGATAAGGAAGTATACCAGTTTATCACTTTGCCCGGCTTCTCCACAAATGAGCAGGTTACCGAATACTCGGGCCGCGGCGTTGGCATGGACGTGGTGGTGCAGAATATTCAGGCCATCGGCGGCGCGCTGGAGATCGAGAGCAATCCCGGTTACGGCAGCATTATGAGTCTGAAGATTCCGCTGACGCTGGCGATCATTGACGGTATCGTCATGGAAGTGGGAACATCCTCTTTTGTCATGGAGACAGGCGTAATCAAGCAGTTCATCCGTGTGAAGGAAGAGATGATGATTCATGAGCCGAACGGAGACGAATTTGTCATGATCAGGGGTGACTGTTTCCCGGTGATCCGCCTTGGCAGATGGTATGGGCTGGAAGAGTATCAGGAATCCGTGGAAGACGGCGTAATGCTGATTCTCGAGGTGGAGGATAGGAAAATCTGCCTTCTGGTTGACAAGCTGGTGGGAGAACAGGAGATTGTGGTAAAACCGATTCCTTCTTATATTAAAAAAGTCAGGGGCCTGTCCGGCTGCACACAGCTGGGAGACGGCAGCATCGCCCTGATTCTGGATGCCCCCGGGCTGGTGGAATAAAATTTATGGAAAGGAACGGTATTATCTTATGGATGAGACGAACAGAATGTTAGAGCAGGCAGATGGGTCTGAAGGCCTGAGCCGTGATACTCAGGAGGGCAAATACATGACTTTTAAGTCAGGTCCTGAATATTTCGGATTGGAGATAAAGTATGTGCAGCAGATCATCCAATTTCAGACGATCACGAAGATTCCCGAGACCGAGGATTATATCAAGGGTCTGATCAATTTAAGGGGAAGAATTATTCCCGTGGTGGATGTGCGTACCAGGTTTAAACAGGGGGCATGCGAGTACAATGAAAAGACCTGCATTCTGGTCATCAATGTGAAGTCTACGACTGTGGGGCTGATTGTGGAGCAGATTGCCGAGGTGGCGGAAATCAAGAAGGAAAATATTCTGCCCCCGCCCTCCCTGGGACGGGCCGAGAAGGCGCATCACAAATATGTGTACGGCATAGGTAAGGTTGGAAATACAGTGAAGCTGTTGCTTGATCCGGAGAAATTGTTGTATGATGATGATCCGGCGGATATGGATCCCGCAAAAAAGGGCGAGGAAGAATGAGAGGTAAGAATCAATGAAAAATTTGAAAATGAAAACGAAACTGATTATAGGTTTTCTGATTCCGGTCATCATCATCGTGATCAATATTGTGTTCAGTGATCTGAGCACCAAGGCTGTCGCCGGTATTACGGATTTGGAGCAGCAGGAGAAATATATCAGAAATGCCACTATTTTTACCGTTATACTTGCTATCCTGTCGATTGCCATTACCGTGACCATCGCTTATATGCTGATTAAGGTCATTGCAAAGTCCGTAAGGCAGCTCTCGGACGCGGCAAAGGAAATCGCCATGGGACATGTGGAAATCAGCATGGAAAAGTACAATAATGACGAGTTCGGCGAGCTGGTTGATGAATACAATAAGGTAATTGAGAACATCAAGTATCAGGCTAAAGTGGCAGAGGAAGTGGCCAACGGAAATCTGACCGTCACAGTCAATCCTGCTTCTCCTCAGGATGTGCTGGGCAATTCCCTGAAGAAATTGGTGGAAGATAATTATAATGCCCTGAGCAATATCAGCGACGCGGGGTCTCAGGTGACAGTGAGTTCTTCCCAGGTAGCCAGCGCCAGCCAGGCTCTCGCCCAAGGGTCTACGGAGCAGGCCAGCGCAATTCAGGAAATTACGGCTTCTATCGATGAAATCGCGGAGAAGACAAGGCAGAATGCAGAACAGGCAAATTCAGCCGCAGGCCTGGTTGTCCGGGCTATCGGAGATGTGAAGCGCGGCAATGCCCAGATGCAGAACATGGTATCCGCAATGCAGGATATCAATAAGTCATCAGAAAGTATCTCCAAGATCATCAAGACCATTGAGGATATTGCGTTCCAGACCAATATTCTTGCGCTGAACGCGGCTGTGGAGGCTGCAAGAGCAGGCGAGGCAGGAAAGGGTTTTGCAGTGGTTGCTGAGGAAGTCAGAAGTCTTGCGGCAAAGAGCGCGGAAGCTGCAAACGAGACGTCCGCACTGATTGAGGACTCTATTGAGAAGGTGAATTCCGGTTCCAAGATTGCCGACGAGACAGCCAGAGCAATGGAAGAGATTACCAAGGTAGTGCAGGAGAGCGAGCATATTATCAACGGCATCGCAGAGTCCTCCAACTACCAGGCAACGGCGGTGGCTCAGATCGAGCAGGCGATTTCTCAGGTATCTCAGGTGGTGCAGACCAATTCCGCCACCAGCGAGGAATGTGCGGCTGCCAGTGAAGAGCTGTCCAACCAGGCATCCAGAATGCGGGAAATGCTTTCCATCTACAATCTGGGTAATGGTCAGAGTTCGGCGCCCAGAAGCGGCGGTTCCTCATATGCTTCTTCCTCCAGCGCCAACGAGCAGGTGATTTCTCTCGGGGATGGCTTCGGAAAGTATTAATAAGATCCGGAAAGAGGTGAGTTCAATGAGTTTATTTGATGAATTGAGAGCTTTGGGCGTGGATGTGGATGACGGTCTGAAGCGGATTATGGGAAACGAAAAGCTCTATACAAAGCTGCTGGGGTCTTTTGTCAAGATGATTAAGGGCCATGCGCTGCAGCCGGATTTCGACACGGCAGATTGTACAGAAGCCATTGAGAAGGCTCATGCCATCAAGGGAACGGCAGGAAACTTGTCCATCACCCCGGTTTACGAGGCTTACACGGAGATTCTGAATCTGCTGCGCACCGGAAAGCCGGAGGAGGCCAAGGCAGTTCTGGAGAAAATACTTCCCGTACAGGAAAAGATTCTTGCCTGTATCGAAAGCAATATGGAATAGGGGACCTGTAGGGCATGCCCGATGAATGCAGCATTTGCGGCGCTGTAGGAATTATTCCTGCAGCGCCCTTTTAGCTCAAGGGTTCGGGTGTGCATACAGCGAAAAGGTCCGGAGGGCAGAAAAGTTTTGCCTTTAAAGGGAATACTGGTAACGGTGCAGAAGTTGCCTGAAGTGCTATGATTGCTGACCACAGGGCTGCGGTGCGGATTCGCGGCGGGAGAGGGAAAGACAGAGAAATAGAAGAGTAGGAGGAGCGCATATGGATATTGCACAGCACAGACCACAGCGAGGGGTAAAGTTACAGCCATTGGATGTAATAGACGGATTAATGGTGCGGCCGGGGTTTTATAACAGGGACGGCGCGACTGCGACGTCAAACGGGGTCAGTTTTACGATTCATTCCCACGGCGCCACCAGCTGTACACTCCTGTTATTCCGTCCGCAGGAAAAGGAGCCGTATGCAAGATTGAAGTTTCCGGAGTCTTACCATATCGGAAATACTTATTCCATATTGGTATTTGGGCTGAAGATTGAGGAATTCGAATATGCATTTCAGCTGGACGGTCCCTATGATAAGGAGAAGGGACTGCTTTTTAACAAGAATAACGTTCTGCTGGATCCCTACGCCAAAGCGGTGACAGGACAGCGGAATTGGGGAGAGCGGCCGGAAGAGGGGGAGGCCTTTGTCTACCATGCAAGGGTAGTAGAGAACAATTTTGACTGGGGGAAATTTAAGCAGCTGGATATTCCTGTGGAGGATTTAGTCATTTATGAGATGCACGTGAGAGGATTCACAAGGGATAAGTCTTCAGGCGTGACAGCAGGAGGAACCTATGAAGGGCTGCGGCAGAAAATTCCTTACCTGAAGGATTTGGGAATCAATGCGGTGGAATTGATGCCGATTTTTGAGTTTGACGAGATGGAGAATGCACGGGTTGTGGACGGTGTGCAGCTCTATAATTACTGGGGGTATAACACAGTATGCTTTTTTGCGCCGAACACAGGTTATTCATCGGTGGTGGAGCACAATCATGAAGGCGACGAGCTGAAACAGCTGATCTATGAGCTGAAGGAGAACGGGATTGAAGTTATCCTGGATGTGGTATTTAATCATACGGCAGAGGGGAATGAGGACGGTCCCAATTTTTCGTTTAAGGGAATTGACAATAATATCTATTATATTTTGACACCGGACGGACAATATTATAATTTCAGCGGCTGCGGCAATGCCCTGAACTGCAATCATCCCATGACCCGACGCTTTATTATCGATTGCCTGCGTTATTGGGTAACGGAATATCGCGTGGACGGGTTTCGCTTTGATTTGGCATCCATCTTGGCCAGGGATCAGAACGGGGAGCCTATGGCAAACCCGCCCATTTTGCAGGGGATTGCCTGTGATTCCATTTTGGGCAAAGTAAAACTGATTGCGGAAGCCTGGGATGCGGCAGGGCTTTATCAGGTTGGACACTTCCCTGACTATAACAGATGGTCGGAGTGGAACGGAAAGTACAGGGACGATCTGCGCAGATTCCTGAAAGGGGACGAGGGTATGGCCGCCGCCGCCATCACCAGAATTACAGGGTCAAGGGATTTATATGATCCGATGAAGAGAGGTCAGAGCGCATCGGTGAATTTTCTTACCTGCCATGACGGATTTACGCTGTATGACCTGTATTCTTATAATGTAAAACATAATGAGAAGAACGGCTGGAACAACACCGACGGAGACAATAACGGAAACAGCTGGAATTGCGGTGTGGAAGGGGAGACAGATAATCCGGAGGTGGAAATGCTGCGGCGCCGCATGGTGAAGAATGCCTTTGTCACACTGATGTGCAGTAGGGGACCGGCCATGTTTTATGCAGGGGATGAATTCTGCAATACCCAGTTCGGGAATAATAACGCCTATTGCCAGGATAACATTATCTCCTGGCTGGATTGGACCAGATTGGAGGAATACAAGGAGATACATGACTTCTTCCGCTATATGATCGCTTTCCGCAGGAAACATGTTATTGTCAGGAAGCCCACGAAGGAGGCGGCCTGCGGTTTTCCGGACATCAGCATACACAATGACTATCCGTGGAACGCGGGGACAAACCAGACGAGCAGACTTATCGGCATCATGTATGCCGGCAGAGACGAGGCAGACAGGGAGGATGACATCGTCTTCTATGCCATGAATGCTTATTGGAAGGCGCTGGACATGCAGCTGCCGAGTCTTGGGCAAAATATGCGCTGGAGAGTCTGCGCCAATACGTTTGTGGAATATGAGGACGGTCTGGATGTGGAAGCCATGACTGAATTTTCCTACGGAAGTAAACTGAGGATACCGCCCAGAACAGCGGTGGTGTTGGTTGGAGAGAAGATTTTATAGTTGGGCGCAGTTTGATGTTGACAAC
Source organism: uncultured Acetatifactor sp. (assembly GCA_910586515.1). Lineage (GTDB taxonomy): Bacteria > Bacillota > Clostridia > Lachnospirales > Lachnospiraceae > Acetatifactor. Next base: position 9,009 of record CAJUGL010000003.1, on the reverse strand, counting down.
AGGGACAGGTACTCCGCATATAATACAGGAACAGGTGAATCTTCGGGAGAGCGGGATTGGATTGCAGGGAGAAGATCCTTTCAAATGATTTCTACGATGTGATTACGGAATTTCCGGTGCAGATTCTGGATGCGGATGTATTTGATCTGTGCTATCTGAATGTTGACAATCTCTATAATATTGTGTATATCGATAAGGCAAATATACCCAATACGGACGATTATTTGTATACCTATAAAGGTGTGCCCAAGCTGTACGGATTGATGCAGGAGCAGGGATTTGATCCCAATAGTCTGATTGTCAGCGGCATCACTCAGGTACAGAGAGCGCCCCTGGGGCTGACCGGGCGGGGGGCGGTGATTTGCTTTATTGATACGGGAATTGATTATACGAATGCGGCGTTTCGGGACAGTGAAGGAAACAGCCGCATTCTGGCTATCTGGGATCAGACGGTTCAGAGCGGAAGGCCTCCGGAGGGACTCTACTATGGTACAGAGTACTCCAGGGAGGATATCAACCGCGCCCTGCAGGCGGAGGACCCTTACAGTGTAGTGCCGAGCAGGGATGAAATCGGTCATGGGAGCGCCATGGCGGGAGTGGCGGCGGGAAGCAGACTGGGAAACGGCATGAGCTACCTGGGAGCGGCGCCGGATGCGGATATCGTGGTGGTAAAGCTGAAACAGGCGAAAGAATTCCTCAAAAGCTTTTACATGATACCTCCGGGAGTTCCCGCTTACCAAGAGACGGACATTATGCTGGGAGTACAGTATGCGGATCGTTTTGCGGAGCAGTTCCGCAGACCGGTGGTCATTTGCCTGGGCCTGGGGACGAATTACGGAGACCATGCAGGCAGCGCGCCTCTTCCCAGTTACCTGGATGCCATTGCTTCCAGGCGCAGCCGTGCCGTGGTGGTATGCGGAGGAAACGAGGGCAATGCGGGGCACCATTTTCAGGGGTATATGGAGACGCCCGGCAGGGCGGGAAGCGTGGGAAGTGTGCCTGTGGAAGTTCGGGTGGCCAATGATGTGGAGGGTTTTCTGCTGGAATTATGGGGAAACGTGCCGGATGTATTTACCGTATCGGTGCGTTCTCCCGGGGGAGAGACCATACCGCCCATAAGGCTGGGTATCCAGGGCAGTATCACCTACAGCTTTGTCTATGAGCGGACCAGGATTACCATAGCCGGGACCCTGGCGGAGCCTGCGTCCGGAGAAGAGGTGGTGGTGCTGCGGGTATACCTGCCTACACCGGGCATATGGACCTTTCAGGTGGAAGCGGTGGGGGATATCCATAATGGTACCTTCCACATGTGGCTCCCCATCACCCAGTTCATGAACGGCACAGTGCAGTTTCTGGAATCCACGCCCTATATTACCCTTACGGAACCTGCCATGGCGAAAGATGTAATCAGTGTCTCCGCCTACAATGCCGCAAACAACAGCTTTTACATTGACTCCGGAAGAGGATTTACCAGAACCGGCGGGATAAATCCGGATTTTGCTGCTCCCGGTGTCAATGTCTCTACCATACGGGGCAAGGAGACGGGCAGTTCCCTGGCCGCAGCCGTTACGGCAGGCGCAGTGGCCCAGTTTATGCAGTGGGCGGTGGTGGAGGGAAATAATCGGGCTGTGGCAAGCAGGGAGATTAAGAATTATTTTATCCGGGGGGCCTCCAGGAGCTTTGATGTGACTTATCCGAATAGGGAGTGGGGTTACGGGCGGCTGAATCTGGTGGGGACATTTGATGCGTTGATTGGGGTGTGAAAGTATATGGAATATCGTATGCTGCCAGGCCATGTGGACAGGGTTAAGATTACGTCATAGAATTTACATTTAGGAAAAAGAATAAAATCGTACATTCCCCTCATTCCCCTTTCAGCATGAGGAACTGGAGGGGAATTTTTCATGCCATATGCGGAAATATTTATTTTCGCTTGACATGTGTAAGAAAAAATGCAATATTATGTGTAAAGAAAAATGCAAAATGAGGATTCATTATGAGAAAATACGCCTGTGATAAATTAGAAAGTTATTCCGGTTATATAGGAACGAAGCAGCTATTAAAAGCAGGCGTTACCAACAGACAGATTGCAGCTTTGGCAGCAGAAGGGCTGCTGGAGAAAATCTGCCATGGGTCATACTGGGTGAACAAGGAGGCCTGCAGAAAGCCGAAAGAATATAAAGCGATAGAGGTCTGCATCAGCGATCCAAAAGCTGTCATATGTGCGGACAGCGCGTGCTTTTATCTTGGGCTCATTTCGACTGAGCCGGCTGTTTTGTCAGCTGCCACTAGCAGACAGGACAGAAGGGCCATGAAAATGAATTTTCCAGTCCGCAGGTACTACTTTTCAGAAAGCATTTTTGAAGAAGCCCATCAGGTAGTCGCCACTGATTTCGGATCCTATCAGACATTTGACCTTGACAGAAGCGTATGTGACTGCATCCGTTTCAGAAAGAGCATAGACACATACCTCTTTGACCTGATCATAGATGCCTACCGTGAAAGGAAAGATGAACAGGAAAAAAGGCTGTGGGCATATGCCAGGAAGCTGCATGTGCTGAATGAAGTGCAGAAATATCTCTGACAATGGCAAAGAGCAGACAGCTGGGAGGATTCTGATGATCATACCGTTGAATATCGTAACGACATATCCTGTTAGATGGACAAGATACAAGATCTTCAGGGATTTTGTACAGAATTTTTATGATTCTGTGGGATATGGAAACTGGAAAGAACGGTTCTGCTTTGAATACAGCAATGGGCTGCTGCGCATGTGGGTGGAAGATGTCTGTTTCAGCTATGAATGGCTGCTGCATATCGGGGCATCGACAAAGACGGCGAATTCCCATGATAACGCAGGATACTTTGGAGAAGGATTCAAAATCGCTTCCCTGTGCGCGGTCAGGGATTATGGCTGGCAGATAGAAATGTCGTCCGGGGGCTGGGAGCTTTCTGTCATGTGCATAGAACAAGAGATAGACAGAAGTGCTGTCTGGATGCTGGCATATGATGTGAAAGAGCGGGAAGAGCAAAAACGCAGCTGCCTGGAAATCACATATTTTGATGCTTTGGCAACCTATATACATGAAACGTGTCATGTTTTTGGCGGTGATTCCTCCAATGCTTTCAGCCAGGGGCTGACAGTTGCAATGGAAACGCTGCTTGCCAATGCACCGATGATAGAGAACTACAGGCAGCAGTGGCTGATGCAATACAGGGAATGACATTCATATTGCCTTTTTGGAACAGATTGCATATAATAGAAATAAGCGAAAGACAGAATGCAATCATAGCAGTTTTAACATGGAGGTGTTGTTATGGCTACATCAAGCATTTTTGCAAATATACAGATTACAGATCCCAAAAAGGCAGAAGCTTTTGCCGAGGCTCTGGATGAATCTGCCAGAGATCCGGAAAGGGTGCCATCTGCTTCTGTGATTCCTCTAGTGACAAATATAGATGATATACGAAAATTTATGACAGTGAGGACAGGGAAAGATGGGTGAATGTATAGCTGTTAATATTCAGGACATGCTGAAGGCAATCGGAGAGGAGAAACTACAGAGACTTCTCTCCGATTTTTCATCTCCATTGAATGATAAAATTGCTTAGCAGACGTATTGATTGCAGGGAGTGCAGGAAATAGCCAGAAAGGAGGCAGACATGCCAAGGACAGTGAGCATCGGATGTCAGGATTTCGAGACGATCAGAAGGGAAAGCTATTTTTATATCGATAAATCATGCTTCATAAAGGAATGGTGGGAAGGGGGAGACAGCGTGACCTTGATTACCCGCCCCAGGCGTTTCGGAAAGACGCTGACCATGAGCATGGTCGAAAAGTTCTTTTCTGTGGAACATGCAGATAAAGGTGCTTTATTTGAAGGACTCAACATATGGAAAGAAGAGAAGTACCGCAGACTCCAGGGCAGATACCCGGTAATCTTCTTAAGCTTTGCAGATGTGAAGGAGACATCCTTTGGAAACGCGAGGGATAAGATCTGCCGCATTATCAAAAGCCTGTATGATAGATATTCAGTTTTGCAGGATAAGGGGTCGAAACAGAAAAAGCTTCCAGACATTTTCCATGAAATATCCCCTACAATGGAGGATTCGGTAGCTTCTTATTCCCTGAAAGCTTTATCGGAATTCCTTGCGGATTATTATGGGAAGAAAGTCATCATTTTATTGGATGAATATGACACTCCCATACAGGAAGCTTATGTATACGGATACTGGGATGAAATGGCGGCATTTGTCCGAAACTTGTTCAATTCTACCTTCAAGACGAACCCGTACATGGAGAGGGCAGTCATGACAGGCATCACACGGATAAGCAAAGAATCTATTTTTTCCGACTTAAACCATCTGGAGGTAGTCACCTCTACCTCATGCAAGTATGAGTCTTCCTTCGGCTTCACGGAAATGGAAGTGTTTGCCGCTATGGATGAATTCGGGCTCACGGAAAAGGAAGAAGTCCGTGCTTGGTACGATGGTTTTACCTTTGGAAATACACATGATATCTATAATCCGTGGTCTATCATCAATTATCTTGACAAAAAGCGTTTGGCCGCTTACTGGGCGAACACCAGCTCAAACAGTCTGGTGGGAAAGTTGATTCAAGGGGGGATACCGGATACAAAAATCATCATGGAAGATTTATTGCAGGGAAAATCTTTCCATACGACAATCGATGAACAGATCATATTCAACCAGCTTGACTATAATATGAACGCTATCTGGAGCCTGCTGCTGGCCAGCGGTTATCTGAAAGTGGAGCATGTTGCGTATGATGAACGCGGAAAAGCGGATTATGAGCTGCGGCTGACAAACTGGGAAGTGCGGATGATGTTCGAACGCATGATTGACGGGTGGTTCGCTGAATACACCCCGGACTATAATACCTTTGTCAAGGCCTTGTTGCTGGGTGACAAAAGGGCGATGAACATCTATATGAACAGGACGGCCCTTGCCACTTTCAGCTGCTTTGACTCGGGCAACAGGCCCTCGGAGGTTTCGGAGCCTGAGAGATTTTACCATGGCTTCGTGCTGGGGCTGATGGTTGACTTGGCAGACCGATACAGTATCACATCCAACAGAGAGAGCGGATTCGGACGGTATGATGTCATGCTGGAGCCAAGGGACAAGGCTGATGACGCTTTCATCTTTGAATTCAAGGTTCATGACCCGGAGGAGGAGCACAGCCTGGAGGATACCGTGGGTGCAGCTCTGAAGCAGATTGAGGAAAAGCGTTACGCCTATACATTGGAAGAGAAAGGGATTCCTTTAGATAAAATCCGGAAGTACGGTTTTGCTTTTGAAGGGAAAAAAGTGCTGATTGGCTGAGAGAAGATTCAGGAAAAAGGGAGTGCCCGTCTTATGAGTGAGCCTTCTGCAATGATAATCTGGAAAAACCTATCTGTACAGTAAATCCCCTGCAACGGGTTGCTCCATCCCGCATAAAAGTCTGGGGATTTACTGTGAATGTAAGGTATGTTTTTAAGCGGATTCACCTATCTTCATATAAACTTTCAATTAAAGAATCTCGCACAATAGAGTGCAAATTTCTGTCAGATTATACCGCGCAGAGTAAAATTCACATTTAATAATTATTTATTCGCTACAATGGTAAACTCTCCCGGTATCTTTTCATTTGTCCATGCAGGATGTTCATCAAACTTTCTTAACGTAAAACCACTATTTATGACCGAATTAATAATCTCGCTAATTGTATATTTTCTATAACTGCACTTAGGCATCTGCGCTCGGATATTTTCTTCAAAGAAGCGAGCATGCGCCATTTCCCCTTTAAAAACTTCTTCTGAAAAATAGCTCATAGTTGGTTGTTCAAAATTCAATATATCTGATATTTTTGTAAATGGATGAAAATCACTACATATCATTTTTCCATTGTCTTTCAATAACGAATACATAATGCACATAAATTCATCAATATCATGAAAGTAATGTAATACTCCTCCTTCCATAAACACTACATCAAAGTAATTTCCGTACTTTTCTATATCAATTTCCAATATATCACCTATTTCAAAATTCAAGTCAACTTTTGCGGCAGCTGCGACTTCAAGCGCATATTTCCTATTATCTTCTGAGATATCAAAGACAGTAACTTCTGCTCCTAAAATGGCTAAAGGAACAGCCTTCTTTCCGCAGGAGCCGCATATGTTTGCCACTTTAATACCATTAAAAGTATCAAAATAGTTAGAATATCTTTTTAACATTCCTGTAGGATTTTCCAAATCCCTTTTTGCCCGGTCAGCTGGTATACCTGATTGTTTTACCCAAAACTCATACGCATTATATTCCCACGCCTTCTTATTTTGAATACTATAATCTTTCATCTTTGAATATCTCCCATTGCTCTGTATACAAATATGATTATACTGCTTCCATTTATTGCTCTGGCAACTTCTTAAACATTTCATGGCGCCTTCTTGTATATTTGTTCTACCTCTACTGTATTTACGCAAAAACCAAGATCAAAAGTTATTCCGTTATACTATTTTCTAAACATACAATTTTCCTATGCAGTTTCTCTCGCAGCTTAACTATCCAAACTGGTTATCCGGCTCGAAATCGTAATGAACCAATCCAAAAGAATCATTTGTCTGCGGAAGCACCTCCAACGCTTGCTGAACTCCCTCCAACTCAACCAGCATTTTATTGGGAGCATGATATTTTTCAAGCGTTTTCCCAATCCATAGCAGGACATCTTGATATGTCCATTTTCTAATTTTCGGAGAATATTCAGCGGATAGCATATGAAGTTGTCCAAGAGCCTTTCCATACGCATACACAATATGGTCATTACAGTCGGTATCTTCTATGCAATTTCCGTCAGCCCCATTAAAGACACTTGCATAATATTTCCCCCAAATTGAATCAAGTGTAACAACAAGTTCGCCTGAATTGGATGCAACTGGAATTACGGAGGGATAACTTCTGCTTTGCAGATAGCACAAAAATTCCAATTCACCTTTTAGATTGTTTTCTATTTTCTCCGACACAGGAGATAAACGCAGAAAACGCATATTCCCATGCCATAAGAAAGGATAGACCGCATTTGATGAAATTCTAAAATGTTGCAGGCAATCATCAAGCGTTTGTGTATCGTATTCCCAATTTTTCAATGCAAACTTTGCGTTTTTAAGGACTCCAGAAAAAATTACTGTTTTTCCCGGTATAGATACTTCTGTACATCTTTATTTTTCCCTTCTACAGCCCCCATTTCCGGCAAGTGGAGAAATGCAATCCCCATATCCGGCCCAGCGGCCCGGTACAATCGGAAAGCATCGGATATAGGGCAGTTTATCTTTTGTACAAGTTATTCTTTTCTGTTGCTCTAAATCAGATGCTTTCCTTAGGTATTATAGCATATCACTGTAGATTTTGTCATCAAATTGCCTCAGAATGCTCTATTTATAACACGGTCTCAGTAACTCATACGCTATCTCTTATAAATACATAATAGTCCGTATCATGACCGCCCCATTGATAATCCCCGCTCTTCCACTCTATAATCATATAGTCCATGTCATCAACTGTCACAATTTCATATGCACAGGCGGTATGATTATGATGCTTGAGCACATAACCTTTCGTCCAGCTCTGAATCTCTTTACCCAATGTGGTTTGATCCATATAAACACTAGACAAAAATCCATCATCTCCAAAATGCATATGCTTAAGAAATAGTCTTTCCTGAGGGAGATGATTCACATCCGGAGTGAACTCATCTCTATTGCGGATAAAGTCAAAGGCCTTCCAATCTCCCAGAACTCGCTCGTCATTCACAAAAGGCATATCCGTGTCATCTTCTCTGGCAATCTCACGCTTGGTATACCTGTTTTTGTCAACCTGTTCCAGCACTAATACGGTAGGCCTCCCGCCGCGAAGATATTCATAGGATTTATTCTCCACAAACATATAACAGCTGCCTTGATAGTCCTCAATTTGATATCTGCATAAACAGGACTGGTCGCCGCCGTCCAATTTCAGATATCCTTTTGTCCAGCTATAAACCCAGTAATCTTCTCCGCCCGGCAGGAAATAGATTTCCCTGTCCTTATTTCCCATATCGGATTCTCTCCGTTTTCCTTGCCCGGAATAAAAATCTTCCTTTACAGCATATTCACCCACAACCTTCCATTTGCCGATGACCTGCTCATCATCCTCAAAAATAAGGTTTATATCTTCATGTAGTTCTCCCATTTCATCTCTAAGTTTTACCACCTCGGCAACCACCTGAATTTCATTTTTGTCCTTACCACCATAGGTCATGAATCCGGAAATACGCTGAAAATTTCTTTTTTGTATTTCCTCGTCTAAACTACACCTTGCAGCCTGTAAGGCTTTGGGATTTAACGGTATGGGCAAGGGCATTCCCTTTATAAACATTTCTCCAAATCCATTTTCTTCTACTACTGACAGTGCTTCCTGTTCAACCTTCCTATTTTTTTCCTCTTTCTCAAAAATCATACGTTTCACCTCCGCAATGGCAACAAGCATATTTCGATATTCCGACTCCCGCTGTTCCAGAATGCCCATAATGAACTCATTATCGTCGGCATTTTTCAGAATATCCCTTATTTCTTTCAGAGAAAGACCACCGCTCTTTAATAGCTCAATTTTTTGCACCTGCCCTATCTGGTCAGTCGAATAATAACGGTAACCGGAAAAATGGTCAACATAGTCCGGATATAACAGTCCCTCTTTATCATAATGTCTGAGCACCGATAAGGGCATTCCCGTCATTTTTGCAAATTCACCTATTTTCATGCCTGTACCTCTTTCAAAAACCTGTTTACAGTTACTGATGAAGCGCTTCATGAAAGAAGTATAAACCTAATGTATGGTTTAGAGTCAACCCGGCAAACGAAAGTTATGACTCAATGCCATCTACTATCTTTCGGAGGGTATTTATAGCTTGAATATAATCTATTGAACAAAATCGCTGCGCGATGGCCTGCCAAGGTTACGCATAGCGATTTT
>CAJUGL010000002.1 GCA_910586515.1 uncultured Acetatifactor sp. | reverse complement strand
TAACCAGGAATGGAAAGAAAAGTTTTGCAGGATTTTGGTGACAGTGTTCGGTTTTCAGGGTACAAGCAGATGATGGAATGTTTAGATAAGAGTAGTTCGCTACTCTTTTTTTCATATGTATATATTTGTAGGCGGCGGAGAAGAAAGATGACGATATTATTGGTGGAAGATAACGAGGGGATTATCCTGGGGCTGGAATATCTGCTGTCCCAGGAAGGGTATCGGGTTTTGACAGCCAGAAGCATGGAGCAGGCAAAAGGTTTTCTGGCAAGGGAGAATATTGACCTGGCATTGCTGGATATTATTCTTCCGGACGGTGACGGATTTACACTTTGCCGGAAAATACGTCAGGAAATGTATTTTCCGGTAATCTTTTTGACGGCAAAGGAAGAGGAAGCCGATGTTGTCAAGGGACTGGATCTGGGTGCGGATGATTATGTGATAAAACCTTTTCGAAACAGGGAATTGGTATCTCGGATAAAAGGTGTACTGCGCAGAGCCGGAAAGGGAAATAAAATATTGCGATGCGGGGAAATATTCATGGATACGGAGACCGGCGTGGTAAAATGCGCAGACAGAGAGATATCCCTGACCAAGCTGGAGTACAGAATTCTGACCAGCATGCTTTCTTATCCGGGTAAGTTATTTACCAGAGACGAGATTCTGGCAGATATCTGGGATATGTCAGGAAATTTTGTCAATGATAATACACTTTCCGTTACCATGAAGAGGCTTCGCGAGAAGCTGGGAGATTCCGAGGGACAAATCATCAGGACGGTACGCGGAATGGGATACAGACTGGAGAAGGCGGCATATGGTTTGGAATAAGGAATTGAAGAGATTAGGCGTATTATTTCTGATTGCAGCCATGGCCGGAAGCATAATTGTCAATTTATGCGCGGCATGGTATTGCAATTGGATCAGGGCGGAGTACAATGACATGCTGATGAATGTATTTGGAAATGTGCTGGAAGCGTATCCGGAAGTCAGGGAAGAGGAGCTGGTGGAGATCGTGAATAGACGGGAAAATCGGGGATTGGGCAGAGACATACTGGCAGGCTACGGTTTGTTTGAAGAGTATGGGAGTCCTTCTTCTGCGGTACAGGAGAGGCAGCTCTTTTTTCTGCAGGCAGGCGTAAATGTACTATTTATGCTGTTTTGCTTATTCAGCGCCGCATTGACTTTCGGGTATCTGGGAAAGCGCCAGCAGCGGATTCGTCGCCTGACGTATTATATGCAGGCTCTGGATCAAAGAAAATATAATCTGGAGATAGAAGACAATCAAGATGACGAACTCAGCGGACTGCGCAATGAACTGTATAAACTGACGGTTCTGTTAAGGGAGCAGGCAGATTCGGCCAAAGCCAGCAGACAGGCCCTGGCAGACGCGGTGACAAATATCTCCCATCAATTGAAGACACCGCTCACCTCGGTAACTGTTCTTACAGATAATCTTTCGGATAATCCGGATATGGAAAGGGACAGGAGACAACATTTTCTGCGGGAGATTATGCGGCAGGTTACCGGAATGAGCTGGCTGATCAGCACAATGCTGAAAATGTCCAGGCTGGATGCGGGAGTGGTGGAGCTAAAACCGGTCAGATTGAATGTAGAGGGACTGATCCGGGAGGTTGCAGGGCGCCTGGAGCTTGCGGCAGAATGGAAGAACGTTTCTTTTTTGATTGAGATACCTGATGACGCGGTATTGCAGGCCGATAGAAAATGGACTGAGGAAGCGATGCTGAATATTGTCAAAAATGCGGTGGAATACAGTCCTGTGGGGGGAACCGTGGATATATCCGGGGAGGACAACAGTGTTTATACGCAGATTGCGGTAAAAGATCACGGAGAGGGAATTGCGGAGGAAGAGAGGGAGAAGCTTTTCAGACGCTTTTACAATGGAAAATCATCCAGGGAGGACAGCATGGGAATAGGGCTGGCTCTGGCAAAAGAGATCATAGAGAGACAGAACGGATATATTACAGTGGATTCCCGAGCCGGGGAGGGAACTTTGTTTGTGATCCGATTCCTTAAACAGGGCGAATAACGGAAAAGTTTTTAGAATGTCACGAAAATGTCATTTTTGTTTTTTATACTGTTTCCATAAAACAGGCAGGTTGGGTAAAGGGACGGAAAGGAGGCAGTATGGAAGAGAAGGCTGTTTTGGAAATTTTGAGGACGGAGCATTTATGTAAAAAATACGGGAAGGGAGGTAATGAGGTCACGGCGGTAAACGACGTAAATATTTCCGTGGCCAGGGGGGAATTCGTGGCCGTGGTGGGCAGTTCCGGCAGCGGAAAATCTACCCTGATGCATATGCTTGGGGGAGTGGACAGACCGACATCCGGCAGGGTGCTGATTGAGGACAGGGACATTTATCGGATGAGTGACGACAAACTTGCCGTCTTCCGGAGAAGGCAGGTGGGGCTGATCTATCAGTTTTACAATCTGATACCGGTTCTGACCGTGGAGGAGAATCTCATTCTGCCCTGTGAGCTGGACGGGAAGAAGCCGGACCCGGAGGCAGTGAGGGAGCTGGCGGGAGTGCTGGGATTGAATAAGCGCTTAGGGCATCTTCCCAATGAATTATCCGGAGGACAGCAGCAGAGGGTAGCTATCGGCAGGGCGTTGATCACCCGGCCTGCAATTTTATTGGCGGACGAACCTACCGGTAATCTGGATACCCGGGCAGGCAATGAGATCATGGAGCTGTTAAAAGTTTCTAACCGCAGGTACAGGCAGACCGTTATCATGATTACCCATAATGTGGAGCTGGCCAGACAGGCGGACAGAGTTCTGCGTATAGAGGACGGGTTTGTCACGGAAGGGAAGGGAGGGACGGCGCTGTGAATGTGTTGAAGAGATGCTGTTATCGTTCCCTGAAGGAGAATCCCAAGCGGACGGCGGTGACGATTGTGGGAATCGTGATGGCCGCAGCGCTGATCACGGCGGTGGGCTGTATGGTGGTCAGCTTTCGGGCCAGTATGATCGCCTATGAGAAGGAGAAAAGCGGTGATTTCCACTGCCATTTTGAGGGAGTGGAGCAGGAGAACCTGAAGCTGTTTAAGGGCAATCAGTATGTGGAGAGCTACGGGCTTGCGCAGAAGCTGGGTTATGCGGTTCTGGAAGGGTGCAGGAATGCGGATAAGCCTTATCTGTATATCACGGCCCTGGACGGGCAGGCCATGGAGCTTCTTCCTCTGCATCTTACGGAAGGAAGAATGCCGGAGAACGCTTCAGAACTGGTGATCGGGCGACATGTCCGCAGCAATGGTTCGGTTGCGGTGGAGGTGGGAGATACGCTGGAGTTGGAGCTGGGCAGGCGGGTCAGCGACGGATATGAGCTGAATCAGGATGTTCAGTATCTGGGCGGGGAAGAGACACTGCAGCCCCTGGCCCTTCGCCGCTATACGGTGGTGGGCATCATAGAGCGTCCCAATCTGAATATGGAATACTCGGTGGCACCGGGATATTCGGCATTTACCTTCCTGGAAGAACCCGGTCAGGCGGAGAAGGCGGATGTATACGTTAAATTTACGGATCAGGGACTGGGCCGCATGCCTCAGGTGATGGGAGGAATCCTGGGCGTATCAGGGGATCTGTATGAGCGATTTGCCGAAGGAGGGGAGTGCACGGAGGAGGAAAGGCAGCAGATTCTGCAGAGGGCGGAGCGTGTGGAGCGGAACTACTGGCTGTTGAAATGGGAGCTTTTGCTTTTCTCTTCCAGCACCATGAATATGCTCTATGGGATGGCGGCGACGGCTGTATTCATCATCATCGTCACCAGCGTGTTCTGCATCCGGAACAGTTTTGTCATTTCGCTCACGGAGAAGATAAAGCTTTACGGCAGGCTTGCGTCAGTGGGAACCACATCTGCTCAGCAGCGGAAAATCGTCTATTATGAGGCTTCTTTCCTGAGCATGACAGGAATTCCTCTGGGAATTGGCTGCGGGATTGCGGCTACGGTGATTCTGGTGGAGGCAGTGGGGGGACTGGTGGAGAATGCGCTTGGATTCAGTCTGATCTTCGCCGTATCCGTTCCCGTGATTTTGCTGGCGGCCGCGCTGAGCGTAGTGACCGTGTTTCTTTCGGCGGCCAAATCGGCCAGGAGAGCCGGGCGATTATCTCCCGTCAGCGCGGTGAGGGGGAACGACACGGTGAAAATCCGTCCAGGAGAGTTGCGATGTCCGGCCGTACTGGACAGAGTCTTCGGGATCGGAGGCAGGATCGCTTACAAGAACCTGCGCCGGGCCAGGGTAAAGTATCGTACCACTGTAGTATCTATTGTTGTCAGCGTCGCCGTGTTCATTGGAATGTCCTCTTTTATGGAGCTGATGTTTTTCGCTTCCGGCATATATTATAAAAATTTTCCCTATCAGCTGAGAGTGAGCATTTATGAATGGGAAAATGTTGAGGCGGCCGAGAGAATCGCGGTGATGGAGGAAGTGGTGGAGAGCGAGATCGTGCGGAGCGCCGAGTTTGATACGGAGGAGACGCAGATTCCCTATACGGAGGATTTTCTGGAATGGATTGGCGGAACAGGCAGCGCCCCCGGAGGAACCATTCGCTTGAAGAGCCTGGGAGAAGAGGCGTACAAACGATACTGCCAAAGGGCAGGCGTAGATCAAAAGGAAGCAGAGGACAAGGCTTTTGTGATTGCGCATTACGGCTATAAAAGTAAAATGGACGGGAAGATTTATACCGGCGAAGGGGACAGGGCTAAATTCAGGCCCGGGGACATTATCCGCGGCACAGGCCAGTTTTCCGGGATTGAGATCGAGGTTCTGACACAGACAGATCTGACGCCCATGTATATGGCCTCTCTTCCGGACAACGGCATTTATCTCATTGTCAGCGACAAGTGGATGGACAGTCAGCCTGTTTTGCGTAAATACGACAATGTGGACGTGTATGTGAAATGCGTTGACGCCGATGCCCTGGAAAAGCGTGTGCGGGACGAGCTGGAGCTGCTGCATTTTACGGTGACAAATTTTGACGAACAGTACAGAGCCGAACGGAGCATGCATCTGGCGGCGGCCATATTTCTCTACGGATTTATCTTTGTGGTGGCCCTTATCGGCATAACCAATATTTTTAATACTATCACTACCAATATGGAGCTGCGGGCGCCGGAATTTGCCATGCTGTGTTCCGTCGGAATGACCGGAGCGGAGTTTCGGCGGATGATATGGCTGGAGGGGATGTTTTACGGCGGAAAGGCCCTGCTTCTCGGAATTCCTCTGGGAATGGCAATCTCCCTGTGCTTCCACAGAGCATTGGGCGGGGGCATTGTGACGGAGTTTACTGTTCCCTGGAAGGCTGTTGGGGTCTCTATTCTGGCCGTGGCGGCGCTGCTGTACAGTATCATGCGCTATTCCCTGTCGAAGATCAGAGGGAAGAATATCATGGAAACAATACGCAGCGAAAATATATGATTTTTTTCGGGAAAATCCAGGCAGCGAAATATTTTGGTAGGTTTTAAAGATTATTGTTTCATTTTCTCCATAAGTATGGTAAAATAGCCATATCGGGCATTGCCTTGCAGGTTTGCCCCACAAACAGCGGGGGACTATTCTTACTTGGGAAAAGCTCCGGGCAGGAAAGGATATGGTTAGAGATGGATAGTAAAATCTTATTGGAAAACGGAACCAATGAATTAATGATTTTGGAATTTACGTTGGGTGACAATCACTACGGTATTAATGTAGCAAAAATCAGGGAAATTAAGAAGTACGAGGCAGTTACCCCTGTTCCCAATGCACATCCCAGCATAGAAGGGGTATTTATGCCCAGAGATGTGATGATTACAGCGATCGATCTGAAGAACTGTCTGGGACGGGGTGAGTCTGAGCCAAAGGGGTTGTTTATCATAACGAATTTCAACAAGCTTGATATTGCGTTCCATGTGGACAATGTACTGGGAATCCATACAGTGTCCTGGACGGAGATTATCAAACCGGAGGTTACCATTTCAAGCGCTGAAGAAGGTGTGGCCATCGGCATTGTCAAAAAGGATGATAAGCTGATCATCATTCTTGATTTCGAGAAGATTGTTACGGATATCAATCCTGAGACAGGGCTGAAGATTTCGGATATCAACGAGCTGGGCGACAGGGTAAGGAGCCAGGTGCCCATTCTGATTGCGGAGGATTCGGCTCTGCTGAATAAGCTGATTGTAGACTGTCTGAGAAAGGCGGGTTATGAGAATATCACCCATACGGAGAACGGCAGACAGGCATATGATTTTATCACCCAGTGCAAGGCCAGGGGAACGTTGAACGATCGTGTAAAGGTGATTATTTCCGATATAGAGATGCCAGAGATGGACGGACATAGATTGACTAAGCTGGTCAAGACAGACGATACCACGGCACATATACCTGTCGTTCTTTTCTCTTCTCTTGTGAATGATGAGATGAGGCGGAAGGGTGAGGCTTTGGGTGCGGATGCGCAGCTGTCAAAGCCTGAAATTGGGAATCTGGTAAAAATAATAGATCAGCTTGTCGAGGACAGACATTTGAATAATTAAAGGTCAAAAAGCTGGGAAGATTTCCCGGCTTTTTTGGTCATATTGGGACGGCGTAAACAGGACGCCGGGGAGTGGGAAATGGGTTCGATCAGTATTTTGGATAAAATAAAAGAAGCCGATATGGTGTTGGTAGGTTTGGGAGAAGAGTTCGACGGGGCAGCCTTGCCCGGGCAGGATGCCGGATACGGGAAAGGATGCGGTTTGTTGGATGAAGCCGGGCTTTCCTGGCTGATTCCGGCATGGAATGAATTTTATGTGCGGAAATCAGGGGAAGGTTCCTGCGGACGGGCGCTGAAAAAGCTGTCGGCCTTGCTGGAAGGTAAAAATTACTTTATTGTATCCGTGTCTACCAATAGCGAAATCGCCGGTTTTGACAGGACGGTTATGCCCTGCGGCTCTATTTTGCGCAAGCAGTGCGGAGAGGGCTGCGCAGGGGTTCTGGAGGAAGTGACGGACAGAGATCGCGAATGGATGGAGGCCTGTTTCATGGAATTGGCAGAGAGCGGGGCGGTCTGTGCGGAGGGCGGACTCGGTGTCTGTCCTGTCTGCGGCGCTCCCCTTGTGCTGAATCATGTATATGCGGAGCATTATAATGAGGCAGGTTATCAGGAACAGTGGGAACTTTACAAAAAATGGCTCCAGGGAACGTTAAATCGCAGACTCCTGGTGCTGGAACTGGGTGTAGGGATGCGTTTTCCTTCGGTTATCCGCTGGCCGTTCGAAAAAGCTGCTTACTTTAACCGGAAGGCATATTTTTACAGGGTGAATGATAAATTGTACCAATTGACGAAAGAATTGGCGGGAAAAGGATGCGGAATTGCGCAGAATGCGATTGATTGGCTGGCGCAGCTGTGATAAACTAAATAGGGGTTTACCCTATTACGCCAAAGGGCGAGAATGAGAAATCGGAGGGGACATTATGCCTTCACAGGATAATAATTTGGACGAACTTTTAAGGGGATTGTCTGCGGAAGGGGAAGATGAAGACATTATGCAGGATGGAGGGGCGCCGGATCTGGATGCCCTTACGGAAATGTCGGAAGAGGAAATAGAGAAGCTCCTGTCCGCAGGGGGAGAGGCAGGGAGCGCAGGAGAGCCTGAGGAGGATGTTCTTGCGCTGCTTGAGGACGAGGAGGATACGGATCTACAGGATATTCACGATATGTTGAAGAAATCTGACAATAACGAGACAATTCAAGCGGACGGCGGGCAGGATTCTTTCGGGACGGATCAGGCAGCCCGGCTGATGGCGGAAATAGAGGGAGCTGGAGAGACGAAAGTGGCAGAAGACGTAGCAGGGACAAAAAAACAGAGAGCATTGGATAAAAAACGCCTGAAAGAGGAAAGGAAAGCGGCGAAGGAGGCTGCAAAGGCGGAGAAAAAGGCGAAACGTAAGAATAAAAAGGGCGCTATGCAGCAGGAAGTTTCCCAGCGGCCCGAAAGTCAGGGGACCGTGAAGGAATACGATATGCTCAAGGACAGGGAGCTCTTGGATAACATTGTGTCCAAGGCCGGACAAATTGAGCAGGAGAACGCTCCTCAGGTGGATTTAATGGAGGTGGCGGCTGAATTGAGCGCTGCCAGAGGAAATGATGCCAGTCAGGAGGTTCCTTATGAATATGATGAGGAGAGCATGGGCCTGGATTCGGATGTGGATTCCGGTGTCATGGCTATCGGCCTGGACGAAATAGACAATTATATCCCTGATATTACCGAATCTCAGAAGGAGGGAGAGGGCGGAAAGAAGAAGGGGATTCTCTCCAGGTTTATGGCCTTTTTGATGGAGGAGGATGAAGAGCCGGAAAACGAGAATGTCCAGATTTCGGAGGAGAATCAGGAAGTCATCAGAGAGCTGGATAAGGAAAAGGCCGAGAAGGAGAAGAAGAAGCGGCAGAAAAAGGCTGATAAAAAGAAAAAGGACACCAAGAAGAAGGACGATAAAAAGAAAGCGGCCAAACCGCCGAAGCCGAAAAAAGAGAAAAAGCCCAAGGGGGAGGATGACTATGTGCCGGGTCCGAAGCTTGGCTTTAAGCGTGTATTCCCGATCGTGATGCTGGGGATTACCATAGGGGCGGTGACCTTTATTTTCGTCACATTGGTTACGGATTTCTCCAGCAGACTGGAGGCGAAGGAAGCTTTTGAGGAGGGTGATTACCAGACTTGTTTTGTCAATCTGCACGGCAAGAAGCTCAATGAATCGGAGGAAGGGATGTACCGCAAGGCGGAGAGCATACTGCATATTCGGATGTGGTATCTGGAGTATGAGAAGTTGGCAGAGGAGGGGGATGACGCAAAAATTCTGGACAGTTTGATTCAGGCAGTGCATAATTATCCCGAGCTGTCCATGTATGCCGCCCGTTGGAATGCTCTGCTGGAAGTGCATGAAATTTACACGGATATGCTGGAGGCATTGGGCATGTATGGCGTGACTGAGGCCCAGGCCCGGGAAATCGGGGCTTTGGAGAGCGATATCGCATATACCAGAGCGATTTTGGCTCTGACAGGAGGCGCAGGCAGCACGGACGAGGCCGGCGGAGAGAGTCAGGCCGAGCCGGAAGAGGAGCTGCCGGATATGCTGCCGGAAGAGATAGGACAGGAGAATGGGGATTTCCAGGACGAATAGTTTCTGATAAAAATAATTCAGATTGAGTTGGGCGGTTATGATAGCGATAATAGATTATGATGCAGGAAATATTAAGAGTGTGGAGAAGGCGCTGCTTTACCTGGGGCAGGAGGCTGCGGTCACCAGGGACGGGGATGAGATTCTCAAGGCAGACGGCGTGATTCTGCCCGGGGTGGGCGCCTTCGGAGATGCCATGGAAAAACTTAACGCCTGCGGGCTGCCGGAAGTGATCAGAAAATGCGCGGAGCTGGGAAAGCCCTTTCTGGGTATTTGTCTGGGAATGCAGCTTTTGTTTGACAGCAGTGAGGAAAGCCCCGGGGTGAAGGGGCTTGGCCTGCTGGAAGGGAATATTTTGCGGATTCCTGCGGGAGATGGGGTAAAAGTTCCCCATATCGGCTGGAATGATCTGCGTTTTTCCGGCAGGGGAAGACTGTTCCGCGGAATAAAAGAAGGGGAATTTTCGGGAAACAATTATGTGTATTTTGTGCATTCTTATTACCTGCAGGCAAAAGAGAAGGACATTGTGACGGCTACTGCGGAGTACGGTGTGACTATCCATGCTTCCGTAGAAAAAGGGAATATCTTCGGCTGTCAGTTTCATCCGGAAAAAAGTTCCGAGACAGGGATGAGGATTTTGGGTAATTTCTGCGGAGTGTGCGGGACTGAGGGCAAATAAATTATACTGCACGCCGATTAAATTTGCGGCACAACCCGACTGCAGACCGCCAGCCAGGTACTTTTCCGGGGGCATCACTGCAAATCCAGGCGGTCTGCAGTATAATACATTATCGTCCGAAGGGGCGGGTGAGTGGGAGAACGGGATGCATACGAAGAGGGTGATTCCCTGTCTGGACATTAAGGACGGCAGGGTGGTAAAAGGGATCAATTTCGTGAATCTGAGAGATGCGGGGGATCCGGCGGACGTGGCTGCGGCTTATGACAGGGCAGGAGCGGACGAGGTGGTGTTTCTGGACATAACGGCTTCCCAGGACAATCGCTCCACTCGGCTGGAGTGGGTGAGACAGGTGGCGGAGAAGCTGTTTATCCCCTTCACGGTAGGCGGAGGTATCCGCACGGTGGAGGATTTCAAAGCCATTCTCAGGGAGGGAGCGGACAAGATATCGGTGAATTCTGCCGCTATTGCAGTGCCCCGGCTGATATCGGAGGCTGCGGACAAGTTTGGCAGTCAATGTGTGGTGGTGGCTATTGATGCCAGAAGGCGGCCGGAAGGAGGCTACAGCGTTTATAAAAACGGCGGTCGTGTAAACGTCGGGATGGATGCGGTGGAATGGGCCATGGAAGCGCAGAGGCTGGGCGCCGGAGAGATTCTGCTGACCAGTATGGACGGAGACGGAACAAAAGAAGGGTATGACCTGGAATTGACCAGGGCTGTGGTCCAGGCTGTGGACATACCGGTGATCGCTTCGGGAGGAGCCGGAAAAGAGGAGCATTTCCGGGAAGCGCTGACGGAGGCGGGAGCGGATGCCGTGCTGGCTGCGTCTCTGTTTCATTATAAAGAGCTGGAGATCCGGCAGGTGAAGGCATATCTGCGGGAAAAAGGGATCAGCGTGAGATTGTAGAGGGGAGATGCGCGCTCCGGCTGAACTGCGGATAAAGAAAGGATGGACAAAAAGATGGGGATGATTGAGAATGACTGGCTGGCGGAGCTGGAATCGGAATTTCAGAAACCTTATTACAAGAATCTGTATGAATTTGTCAGGACGGAGTATAATACCGGGCAGGTCTTTCCGCCTGCGGACGATATTTTTAACGCATTTCACCTGACTCCTCTGAGCAAGGTAAAGGTGGTCATTATCGGACAGGATCCTTACCACGATGTGGGCCAGGCGCACGGGCTATGCTTTTCCGTGAAGCCGGAAGTAAAAATTCCTCCTTCGCTGGTAAATATTTACAAGGAACTTCACGACGATTTAGGCTGTACTATTCCGAATAACGGTTATCTGGTAAAATGGGCGGATCAGGGCATTCTGATGTTAAATACTGTTTTGACCGTTCGCGCTCATCAGGCGAATTCTCATCGCGGAAAGGGCTGGGAGGAGTTCACGGATGCGGCGATTCGCGCCCTGAATAAGCAGGACAGGCCCATTGTGTTTATTTTATGGGGGCGTCCTGCTCAGACGAAGGAAAAAATGCTGAATAACCCCAAACATTTGATTCTGAAGGCGGCTCATCCCAGTCCGTTGTCGGCCCACAACGGGTTCTTCGGCAGCAGGCCGTTCAGTCAGACCAATAAATTTCTGCAGGAGAACGGGATTGAACCTATTGACTGGCAGATCGAAAACAAGTGAGGAGAGAAACAGTGGAAAAGAAAGCTTTTGTCACCAGAGAACAGGTGGAGAAAATGGTGAGGGATTACCCTACTCCGTTTCATCTCTATGACGAGAAGGGGATTCGGGAGAATGTGAGAGCGCTGCAGAAAGCCTTTGCCTGGAATAAGGGATATAAGGAGTTTTTTGCGGTAAAAGCCGCGCCCAATCCGTTTCTGCTGGATATATTGAAGCAGGAGGGCTGCGGCTGCGACTGTTCTTCTTATACGGAATTGATGCTCAGCAGGGCTGTGGGCATACAAGGCGGAGACATTATGTTTTCTTCCAATGAGACTCCGGCGGAAGAGTACGCGCTGGCGGAACAGATGAAGGCGATTATCAATCTGGACGATATTACGCATATTGATTTCCTGGAAAGGACTTTGGGATACATTCCCAAAACATTGAGCTGCAGATTTAATCCAGGCGGATATTTCTCTCTGGGAACGGATATTATGGATAATCCGGGAGATGCCAAGTATGGGTTTACGAGGGAGCAGATGTTCGACGGTTTCCGGATTCTGAAGGAAAAGGGTGTGGAGCATTTCGGCATACATGCTTTTCTGGCCAGCAATACGGTTACCAATGAGTATTACCCGGTATTGGCCAGGCAGCTGTTCGAGCTTGCGGCGGAACTGCACAGGGAAACGGGAGCGCATATCGCCTTTGTGAACCTCTCCGGCGGTATAGGCATTCCCTATCATCCTGACCAGGAACCAAACGATATTGGCGTAATCGGAGAAGGGGTGCGGAGAGCATACGAGGAAATTCTGATACCGGCGGGTATGGGAGATGTGGCGCTTTATACGGAACTGGGCCGTTTTATCACCGGACCGTTTGGGCACCTGGTCACCAAAGTGATTCATCAGAAGCATACCCACAAGGAGTATCTGGGCGTAGACGCCTGCGCGGTAAATCTGATGCGTCCTGCCATGTACAGGGCTTATCATCATATCACGGTGCTGGGCAAGGAGGAGGCGCCTCATGACCGGAAATACGATGTAGTGGGATCGCTCTGTGAAAATAATGATAAGTTTGCGGTGGACAGAATGCTGCCGGAGACAGAGATCGGAGATTATCTGGTGATTCATGACACGGGAGCGCACGGTTTTTCCATGGGATATAATTATAACGGAAAGCTGCGCTCGGCGGAGCTTCTGCTGCGCGAGGACGGAAGTGTGGAGCTGATTCGAAGGGCGGAGACACCGAAAGATTACTTTGCCACTTTTGACGGATTTGCAGTGTATGATAAACTGTTTGGCGATAAACGGTGATATCCGCGTCAGGTCAGACAGAGAAACAGGGGAGGAAGAGGATGAGGTATCCGGCATTTTTGCAGAATGAGGGGGTTATAGGGTTTCTGGCGCCGTCTTTCGGCTGCGCGGAGGGGGATTACAGGACGAAAGCCTTCCGCCGCGCCCTGGATAAATGGCGAAGTATGGGGTATCGGCAGGTTCTGGGACCCAACTGTTTTGCTGCGGAGGGAGTGGGAATCAGCAATACGCCGGAAAAATGCGGGCAGGAAGTCATGGACATGTTTCTTTCGAAGGAGGCCCAATGTCTGATTTCCTGCGGCGGCGGAGAGTTGATGTGCGAGATATTGCCCCATGTGGATTTCCGAAGATTGGCGGAGGCTGAACCTAAGTGGTTTATGGGGTATTCGGACAATACGAATCTGACTTATCTGCTGGCAACTCTGGCGGATACGGCCTCTGTGTACGGTCCCTGCGCGGGTACTTTTGGAATGGAGCCCTGGCATGAGTCTCTGGGGGATGCCTTCGGCATACTGACCGGAGAAAAGGCCGAGCCATTGGATGAATATAGGCAGGAAGGCGCCTTCGGACATGCGGTTAAGGTAAGAGGGTATGACAAATGGGAATGTCAGTCGCTGAAGGGAGAGGAGAATCCCTTTGCGCCCTATAATCTGACGGAATCCCGGATTCTGCGGACCTATCTGGGCAGGAACAGGACTTCCGAATCCCTGTTTTTTTCGGGGAGACTCCTTGGGGGATGTCTGGACTGTCTGGTGAATCTTTTGGGAACCCGCTTTGACAGAACGAGGGAATTCGCGGAGCGTTATCGTGAGGACGGCATTATCTGGTTCCTGGAAGCCTGTGACTTAAATGTATTTTCCATACGCCGTGCAATGTGGCAGATGGAGGAAGCTGGATGGCTTTCTCATGTAAAAGGATTTCTCGTCGGCAGAGCGCTCAACGGCGCGCCCTTGATGAATCTGAACGCATACGATGCGGTTCTGGAGGTTGCGGGACGAAAAAACGTGCCTGTGGTGATGGACGCGGATCTGGGGCATTTGCCGCCTATGATGCCGATAGTAGTGGGAAGTCTGGGAGAAGTCACGGTAAAAGGCAATGACATCAGTCTGACCATGAAGATGATCTAGGAATAGGAAAGTGGATGGCCCGTGTGCCGCTAAAGCGGCACACGGGCCTGCGCATAAAAAAACAGCCAGAACTCTTGAGAGTCTTGGCTGTTTTTTTAAGGGGGATATGCCGGCAGCGGGACTTGAACCCGCACGTTGTTGCCAACAACAGATTTTGAGTCTGCCTCGTCTGCCATTCCGACACGCCGGCGCTTGCTTGCTATGTGTCTTACAACGTTATTTATTCTATCACATAACTTTCCTTTTGGCAAGTGGTAATTTTGGTAAATTCCGGATAAAAATTCAGCATAAAAATTAAGGATAAATAGAAAAACGTTCTAAAACTTCTAAAAGTTTCATGAAACGAGTATCGGTCTGCAGGGGAATGGTTGAATTTACCGGTGAAATCATTTATAATAACAATCAGCGGCTATTATCGGGCAGCCTTATTTGTGCTGTCTGCCGGGGAAAACAGGGGATAATGAGGAGGTACGAGAGGATATGGAATTCAGCAAAGAAAAGATCAGGCAGATAAAGCGGCTGATGTTATTGGCGGCATTTCTGGTACTGGCGCTGGTATACAGCGAATGGGTGTTTGGGAGCATAAGATTTCTGTTCGGCATTTTGTCTCCTTTTTTAATCGGCGGCGTAATTGCCTTTGTTCTGAATATTCCCATGCGGGCTTACGAGGAAAAACTGTTGAGAGGCTGGCAGGGAAAGGCAGCCGTTAAAATGAAAAGACCTCTGTGCCTGATTATGTCCATTGTATCGGTGACTTTGGTTCTCGCCGTGGTGGTCTGGACGGTTGTGCCCCAGGTAGCGTCCACGGCGTCGGAGGTGGGAAGGAAGATTCCGGCGTTTACCGCGGATGTTATGGAAGAGCTGGAACGGCTGGCGGACAAATACCCGGAGCTGACACAGCAGATCGACAAATTGGAAGATTTGGATATCAACTGGGACTCCATGCTGAACAGTATATTCAGATTTCTGAAAAACGGGGCCGGGGATATGCTGAATTCCACGGTGAGCGTGGCCAGCGGAATTATTTCCGGGATTGTGAACGGGGTAATTTCTTTTATCTTTGCCCTGTATATTCTGGTTCAGAAGGAGAGGCTGGCAGATCAGGGGCGGAGAGTTATCTCGGCTTATCTTCCTGAGGCAATGGGAAGAAAATTGTTGGAAATCTGCAGTCTTCTGCACAAAAATTTCAGCAGTTTTATCACCGGTCAGTGCCTGGAGGCGGTGATATTAGGGGGCATGTTTGTGGTGGCCATGACGGTCTTCCGGATGCCATATGCGCTGATGGTAGGCGTATTGATTGCCTTTACCGCGCTTATTCCCATTGTGGGCGCCTTTATCGGCTGTGCGGTGGGCACATTTCTAATCCTGATAGACAATCCGGTTATGGCGCTTTGGTTTATCGTTTTGTTTTTGACCCTTCAGCAGCTGGAAGGGAATTTGATTTATCCCAGGGTGGTGGGAAATTCCGTGGGCCTGCCGGCTATTTGGGTGCTGATGGCGGTCAGCGTGGGCGGCAGCCTCTTCGGCGTGGTGGGAATGCTCTTTTTCATTCCCCTGATGTCTTCCTGTTATGCGCTGCTAAAAGAAAGCGTAAACAACAGAAACAGGGGTAAAAAAGTACTGGCTCCGCCGGAAAGGGCGGCGGCAAAGCAGCCGGAGAAGAAAGCCCGGAAGGAACCTGTCCGAAAGGAAAAGAAGAAATATTACGATTGACGTTATAGAATGATTTTACTTATCGGATGAAATATAGTATAATCATGAGGTAAGAGAAAACATAGCCCCGGGATTCAGTACGACGGGGCGGAAATCAAAGGAACGGATGTCCGCTGGGGCGGGCAGGGAGGTGCAAAATGGTAAAAGCGATTGTGGGCGCCAATTGGGGTGATGAGGGAAAGGGAAAGATTACCGACATGATGGCGCAGGAAGCAGATATTGTCATAAGGTTTCAGGGCGGTGCCAATGCAGGGCACACGATTGTAAACGATTACGGTAAATTTGCTTTGCATACGCTTCCGTCAGGTGTGTTTTACAGCCATATTACCAATATTATCGGCAACGGAGTGGCTCTGAATATTCCCTTGCTGTTTAAGGAACTGCAGTCCGTGGTGGACAGAGGGGTGCCTGCGCCGAAGCTGCTGGTGTCTGACAGAGCCCAGATCGTCATGCCTTATCATATTTTATTTGACCAGTACGAGGAGGAGCGTCTGGGAGGAAAGTCATTTGGTTCCACAAAATCCGGCATTGCTCCTTTTTACTCGGACAAATACGCTAAAATCGGGTTTCAGGTGAGCGAACTTTTCGACGATGCGCTGCTGGAAGAGAAGACGGCCCGGATCTGCGAGACCAAAAACGTGATTTTGGAGCACTTGTACCACAAGCCTCTGATCGACACAGGGGAGCTGCTTGATACCATGCGGCAATACAGAGACATTGTCGCGCCCTATGTGTGCGATGTATCGGCATTTCTGGACAAAGCCCTGAAGGATAATAAGACGATTCTGCTGGAAGGGCAGCTGGGAACGCTGAAGGATCCTGATCACGGGATATATCCCATGGTGACATCTTCTTCCACACTGGCTGCTTTCGGCGCCATCGGGGCAGGTGTTCCGCCCTATGAAATCAAACAGATCGTGACGGTGTGCAAGGCTTATTCCTCTGCGGTAGGGGCAGGCGCTTTTGTCTCCGAGCTGTTTGGGGAGGAGGCCGAGGAACTGCGCAGAAGAGGCGGCGACGGAGGAGAATACGGTGCCACCACCGGCAGGCCCCGACGTGTGGGATGGTTTGACTGTGTGGCGTCCAGGTATGGATGCCGTCTCCAGGGGACAACGGATGTGGCTTTTACGGTGTTGGACGTATTGGGCTATCTGGAAGAGATTCCCGTCTGCACGGGCTATGAGATTGACGGAGAGCGCACGGAAGATTTTCCCGTAACCTGCAGACTGGAGAAGGCAAAGCCGGTGCTGGAGAAGCTGCCCGGGTGGAATTGTGATATCCGGGGAATCAGGGTATACGAAGAATTGCCTGAAAACTGCCGAAAATACATAGAATTTATCGAGAGCCGCATCGGATATCCCATCACTATGGTGAGCAACGGACCGGGCCGTGACGATATTATTTATAGGAAATCCGCCTTGAAAAATTGACGGATTGGCGATAACAAACAGGCGTAAATCGGATAAACCGAGCCGGGAGGCAACACAGGGAACGCAGCCGAATCGCTGCCGGTCCTGTGTTGCTGAGGCTTTGTCTGATTGTTCAGCGCTCTGTGTCCTCCGAATGAACGGGATCTCCTGCGGCCGGCTTTCCGGTGAGTCTTCCGTACATCCAGGAATAAAGCCAGATGACCAGGGGAAGGGCGAAGGAAGCAAAGAGACTCAGGCGGAACCAGGTAGCCGAAGCGGAATTGTCCGTGACAGCGGTGATCAGGGTGATGATATAGAGGAGGAGGAGCAGGACTACGCCGGCAATGGCTACAGCCTGTCTGGAGGTAAACTTTTTTTTCTGGGTCTTTTCGGTAGATTTTTCCTGTTCTTTCATAATGATTCTCCTGTTCTTGTTCTGTAGCATCCATTGTAGCATATTCCGGAGAAAATGCCAATAAAAATCCCGGACCTGCACCAACGCGAAGCCCGGGATAATAAAGGGGAGGATCAGGTCCCGGCCATGCGGGACCTAAGTATTATTTATTTATCTTTTGCTTTATCAAAGGAGGGGGTTCCTTGACAGTAGATATTATTGCCCGAACAGAAAGCATTATACATTAAATTCGGAGAAACAGATTATTTTTGAAAATTTTTTTATTGTGTTCAGGGAAAATCTGTTATATACTGATAGGAGCGGACCTGTTTCGTGAGTTTCCGCAGAAAAAACAGCCGGCGGATATGCCGGCAGGATTTAAGAAGGTGGTAGAATATGGCGTTATACGAACAGTGGAGAGAGATGGCATACAACGAGTCAGTCGGAAAGGAGAGGCTGCAGGCGCTCTGGGCGGCATATTTTCAAGAGGAGAAAGATATTTATGCCCAGATTTTAAAGAACCCGGATGAGGTAGTGACGGGGACGGTGAAGGAACTGGCCGACAGGTATCAGGTGTCTTTGATGACCATGACCGGTTTTCTGGACGGCATTAACGACAGCCTGAAAGAACCCAATCCTCTGGAAGAGATGGAGGAAGATACGCCGGTGAACCTTGGTTTCGACAAGGCGCTTCTCTATAAGAACATGGTGGCGGCAGAGGCTGACTGGCTTTATAATCTGGAAGAGTGGAAGAATATCTTTGACGAGGACACCAGGAAGGCGCTGTACAGGGAGCAGAAATCTTCCAGTACGGTGGTGAAGGATGCGAAAGTGTATCCCAATGATCCCTGTCCCTGCGGAAGCGGCAGGAAATACAAGAAGTGCTGCGGCAAGAAGTAAAGTATGTTTACTGTCCACAGGCTAGAAAGGACTCTTTTCGCCGAAAAGAGTTCTTTTTGTAAAAATGAAACGGAAATTCGGATTTCGGAGAAGCCGGACAGGATGAAAGCCGGATCTCATAAAAGCAGGAGGACGATAAAGTGAAAGAGCTGCTGAAACAGATAAAATGGGAGACGATTTTACGTTCGCTTTTATATGTGGTGCTGGGTATAGTGGCAGTTGTCATTCCGGAGACCATGGTGAAGACTCTGGGATATCTGATCGGGATTTTGCTGATTGCGGTGGGGGCAGTTTCCATAATCTGTTATCTTTTGAGGGAAGCGGGACAGAATTACTACCGAAATGATTTCGGCTACGGGCTGGTGGGCATTGCGGTGGGCGTGATTTTTTTAAACCGGGTGGAATGGCTTATCTCGCTGCTTCCTTTGATTTTGGGGGTAATGGTGCTGGCCAGCGGCTGCGGTAAGCTTCAGGAAGTGATTGACATGAAGCGGGCGGGGTGTGACAGTTGGATAGTGATTTTGATTATGGCTGCTCTCAACGCGGCTTTTGGTATTGTCCTTATCATTAATCCGTTTAAAACAGCGCTGCTTCTGCTGCAGCTGGTAGGAGTGGGATTGATATTCAGCGGAATCACGGACTGTGTTACTCTTTTTTATGTCAAGCATAAGATGAAGGGATATTTTGACAGGCTGTTGAAAGTTGACAGTACCTTTACGGAGGTGGTGGACGAGAGCCGCGGCGGCGGGAAAGAGAAGTCGGAGCGCCGGGAAACTGCGGGGCCGACAGACAAAGACAAGGATGAAGGGGTAGAACAGTGAATATAGCGTCGTTTTTACTGCCAAAGGCAGAAGTGGCTTATCTAAGAGACGACATGACATTGCGTCAGGGGCTGGAGAAACTGAGAAGAAGCGGTTTTACGGCCATCCCTGTCATTGATATGGAGGACAGGTATGTAGGCGTAGTCAGTGTGGGGGACTTCCTGTGGAATATTCTTGCCTATAATCAGACATTGGAGGATATCACGCTGAAGAGACTGGAACATATGACAGTGCGGGATTTTCTCCAGAACGGCAAAGTGAAGCCTGCCTGTATAGATACGGCCATGGAAAATCTGCTGGAATGCGCAAAGAATCAGAATTTTGTGCCGGTGATTGATGACCGAAACGTATTTATCGGTATTGTGACCAGGAGCGATATCATAAAATACTTTGTGGATAAAAACAGGGATTAAAATACAGGAACGGGGAGAGGGATTAAAGATGAAAAAATTGGAGGAATATGTAGTAAGCATTCCGGATTTTCCGGAGAAGGGCATAATTTTCCGAGACGTGACAAGTGTGCTGCAGGATGCGGAGGGGCTGAGGCTTGCCGTAGATACCATGCAGGAGAAAGTGAAAGATCTGGATTACGACGTGGTAGCGGGACCGGAGTCAAGAGGGTTTATATTTGGAACGCCCATTGCCTATAATAATAAAAAGCCCTTTGTGCTGATCCGCAAGGCGGGAAAGCTGCCGAGGGAGACGGTCTCCGTCTCCTATGAGCTGGAGTATGGAAATGCTACCATTGAGATGCACAGGGATAGTGTAAAACCGGGACAGAAGGTATTGATCGTGGATGATCTGATCGCTACAGGCGGAACCACAGAGGCGATGGTAAAGCTCATAGAGAGCCTGGGGGGCCAGGTGGTGGGCATTGTAGTGCTGATTGAGCTGGCAGGGCTTAACGGCCGCAGCAGACTTGCCGGATACCGGGTGGAGTCGGCTGTCTGTTATGAGGGGAAATAATTTCTGAGCGTGTTTTGCGAGTGAAGCGGCAGAGCAGATAATGGGCGTAGAAAGCGTGGATATATATGGCAGAAGAAAAATACGAGGAAATTTTTGATGATGGAAAGATGAATGAGTACCATGAATTTGTAAATCCCGAGGAACTTTACAGGGAGCTGATTCAGCGTGTGCAAAAATACCATCCAAGCGATGACATTTCCATGATTGAAAAGGCTTACAGGACTGCGGCGGAGGCCCATAAAGATCAGTTCAGGAAGTCCGGTGAACCCTACATCGTCCATCCGCTGAATGTGGCGATTATCCTGGCAGACCTGGAACTGGACAAGGAGACTATCGTGGCGGGTATTCTTCACGATGTGGTGGAGGACACCATCATGACAGAGGAGAACCTGAGACAGGAATTCGGCGATGACGTGGCCCTTCTGGTGGACGGCGTCACGAAGCTGGAGAAGATTCCTCTGACTTCCGGGGGCGGGCAGTCCGATGAAAAACTGGAAATGCAGGCGGAGAATCTTCGGAAAATGTTTCTGGCTATGGCGAAGGATATCCGCGTCATTCTGATCAAGCTGGCCGACAGACTTCACAACATGCGTACGCTGCAATATAAAAAGCCGGAGAGCCGGCAGCGCATTGCAAAGGAAACGCTGGAAATATACTGTCCCATTGCCCAGAGGCTGGGCATCAGCAAGCTGAAGATAGAATTGGACGATTTATCGTTAAAATATCTGGAACCGGAAGTTTATTATGATCTGGTGGATAAAATTTCCGTGCGGAAGAGCGTTCGGGAGAAATATATCCAGAGCATTGTGGACGAGGTCAGTCAGCACATCAGCAAGGCGGGCATCAAGGCGAAGATCGACGGCAGAGTGAAGCATTTCTTCAGTATTTACAAGAAGATGGTGAACCAGGACAAGACGCTGGATCAGATTTACGACTTATTTGCGGTCCGCATTATTGTGGACAGTGTGAGAGACTGCTATGGGGCGCTGGGAGTCATTCATGAAATGTATAAGCCTATTCCCGGGCGCTTCAAGGACTATATTGCCATGCCCAAGGCAAATATGTATCAGTCTCTGCACACCACGCTGATCGGCAGTTCCGGTCAGCCCTTTGAGATACAGATCCGGACGGTCGAGATGCATAAGGCGGCGGAGTACGGCATAGCGGCCCACTGGAAATACAAGGAAGCCTCCAACGGCAAGAGGGTGGAAGCTCAGGAGGAGGAGAAGCTGGTCTGGCTGAGGCAGATTCTGGAATGGCAGAGAGATATGTCGGACAATCGGGAGTTTATGAAGCTGCTGAAAAACGATCTGGATCTCTTCTCCGATAATGTTTACTGCTTTACCCCTACCGGAGAGGTGAAGAACCTGCCGGCAGGTTCAACGACCATTGACTTTGCCTACAGTATTCACTCTGCCGTAGGCAATAGAATGGTGGGCGCCAGAGTAAATGACAAACTGGTGACGATTGATTATGAGATAAAGAACGGCGACAGGATAGAGATCATTACCTCGCAGAATTCAAAGGGACCCAGCAGGGATTGGCTGAATGTGGTCAAAAGCACTCAGGCCAAGAACAAGATCAGTCAATGGTTCAAAAACGAGCTGAAAGAGGACAATATTGTCAAGGGAAAGGAATTGCTGGCCAATTACTGCAAGACGAGAGCCGTCAACCTTTCCGAGTTCTTAAAACAGGATTATATGAATGCGGTGATGCGCAAATACGGTTTTCGGGACTGGGAGTCCGTGCTTGCTGCAATCGGTCACGGCGCCCTGAAGGAAGGGCAGGTCGTGAACAAGATGAAAGATCTCTATGACAGGGAGCACAAGAGAACTCTCACGAACGAGGAAGTTCTTGCCAGCATAGCAGAGGCCGGAGCGGTTTCCGCAGCGAAGCCCGCGCAGATGAAGACAAAGAGCGGCATTGTAGTCCGCGGTATTGCGGATTTGTCCGTACGATTTTCAAAGTGCTGCTCGCCGGTGCCGGGAGATGAGATTGTGGGGTTTGTCACCAGAGGACGCGGGATCTCCATCCATCGCACGGACTGTGTGAATATGATGAATCTGCCGGAGATTGAGCGTGTGCGCATTATTGACGCGGAATGGCAGGCACCGGAAGATGCCTCCGAGAAATATGTGGCGGAGATTGAGATCTATGCGAACAATCGGAACGGGCTGCTGGCGGATATCACCAAAGCGCTGACAGAGCGCAATATCGGTATATTATCTCTGAACACCAGGGTCAGCAGGCAGGGGATGGCTACTCTGCAGACTGCTTTTGAGGTAGAGAGCAGGGAAGAATTGAATCGGGTGATCGAAAAGATACGGTCCATTGAGAGCGTTGTAGACATAGAGCGGGCCACTGGCTGAAACGGCGGGACAGGAATGGAGGTTTATTATGGCTGAGTTAAAGATCGGACGTATGATTCTGGGGATGTGCCAGACCAACTGTTATTTTCTCTATCGAGAGGGAGGAAAGGACGCTGTTGTAGTGGATCCGGCCGACAAGGGGAAAAACATCTGCGAGGCGCTGAAGAAAAACGGATTTCGGGTGGAAGGCATTTTGCTGACG
Source organism: uncultured Acetatifactor sp. (assembly GCA_910586515.1). Classification (GTDB taxonomy): domain Bacteria; phylum Bacillota; class Clostridia; order Lachnospirales; family Lachnospiraceae; genus Acetatifactor. The sequence continues at coordinate 101,895 of CAJUGL010000002.1, read as the reverse complement.
CACGGACATTTTGACCATATCTGGGGACTGGACGAGCTGCGGAACGCTGTAAACGCTGAGAGGGAGGGCAGGGAACCGGTTAAGGCCTATGCCTGCGCGGCGGAGCGGGAATTGCTGGGCAATGCGCGGCTGAACGTGTCCGGCGGAGCCGGCAGGCGATGTGAGACTTACGCGGATGTGTATGTAAATGACGGAGAGGAGATTACGCTGGGAGATATAAGCTGCAGGGTGATTGCCACACCCGGGCATACGGAGGGCGGATGCTGCTACTATTTTGAGGAGGCGGGCATTTTGGTGTCAGGGGATACCCTGTTCGCGGAGTCCGTGGGAAGGACGGATTTCCCTACGGGAGACGGACGGACCCTTGTGCGTTCCATTCGGGAGAAGCTGTTTGTGCTGCCGGAGGATACAAGGGTTTATCCCGGACATGGAGAGAGTACTACGATAGGACATGAAAAGGCGTACAATCCTTTTTGCAATTAGAGGATGCGGAAACGGCGCGGGAGGCATGAGCTTAGTTTGAGCGAGTTAATCAACAAGGTTCATCTGGTGACGGATGAGGTGAGAAAAGTAATTGTCGGTAAGGATGACTGTATAGAAAAGGTGATGGCGGCCATTCTGGCAGGAGGAAATGTGCTTTTGGAGGATGTACCGGGAGTAGGCAAAACGGAGATGGCGATGGCTTTTTCCAGGGCAATGGGGCTGAAATCCAACCGTGTTCAGTTTACGCCGGATGTAATGCCGGCAGATATCACAGGTTTTTCCGTGTATCGTAAGGAGACGGAAAGTTTTGTATACCGCCCGGGAGCAGCCATGTGCAATCTGCTGCTTGCGGATGAGATTAACAGAACTTCTCCGAAGACACAGTCTGCTCTTCTGGAGGTGATGGAGGAGGGAAACGTGACTGTCGACGGTGTTACCAGGCAGGTTCCCCGTCCTTTTATTGTGCTTGCGACTCAGAATCCGGCGGGGTCCTTCGGAACCCAGAAGCTGCCGGAGGCTCAAATGGACAGATTTCTGATCTGTGTCAGTATAGGTTATCCTGATTTTGAAGACGAGGTGGCCATGCTGAAAAGCAGGCAGGGAAGCAGACCGCTGGACAATATTTCGCCTGTGATCACCGCAGGGGAACTGCTGGACATGCAGAAGGAAACGGAGAATATTTTTATCCATGACGTTTTGTATGAATATATGACAAGACTGTCGGAATTTACCAGGGTCAACGAGTGCCTGGAACTGGGATTCAGTCCCCGGGGTACGCTGGCCATGGGGAAGATGGCCAGAGGCTATGCATATCTGCAGGGAAGAGATTACTGTGTGCCCAAGGATGTGAAAAGGGCGCTGTTTGATGTGGGCGTTCACCGGGTCAGGCTGAGCCAGAAGGCCAGAATCAGCGGGAAAAGGCCGGAAGATATTTTGGAGGACACGCTGACGCAGGTGAAGGCGCCAAGGCTGGGCGAGAAAGCATGATCTGGAGAAGAATCTGCTACCTGCTGCTCCTGACTGCGGGCGGGTACTTTATGTTGTTGTACAATTTTGAAGGGCTGCGTTTTCTGCTTTGCTGTATGATGGTGATTCCCCTGCTGTCGGCATTTCTGCTGCTTCCGGAAAAATTACTGTGCCGGGCGGAGGTGGAGACAGAGCAGTCCTTTGTGACCAGAGGGGAGAATGTCCGTTTTACGGTAAAGATAAAGCACAGAGGACCATTTCCTGTGTCAAGACTTTTGGTTGAGCTGAGCTGGAAAGCACCCGGGAATCCGCCGGTAAAGGAGAGGCGCTGCTTTCATGGTCTGGGGATGAACGCAGAGGAGAGATTTACCGTGGAGCTGCGAGCCGGTCACTGCGGCATGGCCTCTCTGGAGGTAAGGCGCGCTCTGGCATACGATCTTCTGGGACTGTGGAGGATGTCGGCAGGCAGGGGAAAGCAGGCTGAGGTGTGCGTCACTCCTGTGCTGGAATCGGTTTCTTCCCGGCTGCGGGAAATGTATAATCTGATGGCAGGGGGAATGGGAACGGAGCGGGAAGGCGATCTGCTGCTGCGGGATTTTCAGCCGGGAGACAGTCTGCACCGCGTATACTGGAAGCTGGCGGCCAGGAGCGGTCAGCTGGTGGTGAGAGACTTTGAGCGCAGCGGCATGGTGACGGTTTTTCTGGATTTTTCGGAAGCGTTTGCGGAACAGGCAGAGGACTGGGACAGATATCTGGATAAAGCATGCTCTCTGCTCTATTTTTTTTCCGAGGAGGGAAGGCAGACTCTGCAGATTCCTACGGAAGTGGTATGGCGGCAGGAGGGCAGATATCTGAAAGACAGACTTATCGGAGGCGAGGCGGTGCAGTCCTGGGTCTGCGGATTTTTGTCCGGCAGAATAAAGGATATGATTTTCGAAGAGGAGGAGCGGCTGCCGGAGTTCTGCTGGCGTCTGGAGGAAGACTGCAGACTGTATTTTGGAGAGCAATGTATATATGAGGAATGAGACGAGACGCCGGGCTTCCGCCATTTCCGCGGGGGATTTGTTTAATGTGCTGCTGCTGTTTGTGAACAGCGTCGGCATAGTGGGGGCGCTGGCGGATATCCTGGAAATATCCTGGAACCATGACGGAACACCCGGGAAGACTGACGGCGTGGAAGGGACCATATTTTGGGCCGGACTCTTTTTGTTTTGTCTGATCATCGGGATTATACAGGGGAAGGGGAGCCGAAAGAAGAGGACTGTAGGTTTTCTTCTGTGTGCTGCTGTCTATTTGTTCTGCGGACTGGCCTTTTGGAAAGAGTTGCTGGAGGGCCTGATTTGGTTGCTGAGGGATGCAGTGAAGAACCTTAACCAGCTTTATTCGTTCCATATTCCATGGAAATCCGGCACATGGCTGCGGGAAGCGTTAAGATGGGGGCAGAGGGCCAGAATGTGGTGTACGACATTGAGCGGGCTGTACCTGTTTGTTTTTCCGCTGTTGCTGACAGGGTTTTCGGGGCGGTTCGGCAGAGCATTATGTTTGCTGGCCGGAAACGCGCTGTGGTTTGCGGCGGCCTGTATCTGCGACCGTTTTCCCGGGGGTTTTTACCTTGTCTTCTGCGTAGCAGGGGGAGTGTCGGTATTTATTCAGAGGGAGTTCGAAGAGAAGCCGGGTTTGGGTCTCTGGGCAGCGGTATGCGGCACTGCTTTGACGGGGATTGCCGTGGGGATCAGTTTTCGGTTTTTTCTGCCTGTGCTGAATGAGCGCTATGAGGATATGGAGGAGGGCAGGGCCAGGTTTTACATTCTGGTGAACGAAGAGTGGATTCCTGCACTTCGCGGAACATTCTCGGGATTCGGCGGAGGCGTGGATGTGACCGGAGAACTTTATCGAAAAAACGTATTCTCCTACACGTCAAGTCCCGCCTATCGGGTTACTGTGGACAGCATCCCCCAGGGGACCCTGTACCTGAAGGGATTTGTGGGGGAGGTGTACAGTGAAAAGGAATGGAAGAGGGGTCCGGAGAGCGCATTGGCGGATTATTACAGGGAGAACGGGCTGGAATTGCCGGAAGATTACGGAGACCTGGTGAATATAGGACATGAGGCAGGACGGACTCTCTGCGGGGAGGGTTCTTCCGGATATATCGGCATAGAGGAACTAGGGGGCAGGGGCACATACAGCCTGTATCCTTACGGAGCGCAGATTCCGGATGAATTTCAGGTCTATGCTGACGGAAGTGTGGCAAGAGAGAGGGCCGAATATGGTTTTTCTTATTTTTACCTGTCAGGTTTTCGGGGAAACGGTATTCTGTCCGGAGAATGGGAAGAGCGGGAAGCGCAGTACAGCCGGTATGTCCATGATAAATTCCTGGAATACGACCAGGGCAGGCTGCCCAGGCTGACGGAGCGGCTGGCCCGGGAGGATATCCGGACGGACAATGTATATAACTGCGCGTTGGATATTATGAAATTTCTGGACAGGCAGGCGGAGTATGACCTGGATGCGGAGAATAATCCTTCGGATACTGATTTTGTGGAGTATTTTCTGTTTGACAGTCATAAGGGATACTGCATGCATTTTGCGTCGGCAGCCGTGCTTTCCTTTCGATATTTCGGGATACCTGCCAGGTATGCCGCCGGATACTCGGTTTCTCCTTCTGCTTTTTCCAGGGAAAGCGAAGGGGTCTATAGCGCAGTGCTCACGGGAAAGGAGGCCCATGCCTGGGCGGAGATTTATCTCGACAAGATAGGCTGGGTGCCTGTGGAAATGACGCCGGGGGCAGTGGCGTTGGCAGAGGACGGCCGCATGGAGCAGCTTGCTCATGTGGGGCAGTTATCCGGCCAGGGGCTGATGCTCCAGGACAGCGCAGACCGCTGGGGAAGAGACAGGACGGCCTGGCCTGATGCAGGCAGGACTGAGGAGGAACCCTCGACAGCGCCCACAAAGGCGCCTGCGTCGGACAGGGAGAGGGCTGACGGACAGCTCTCCTCCGGGGAAAACAGGATACTTGCGGATGGAAGGCCGAATGGGGCCGGGGATTCTTCCGGGGAAGAGATCTGTGGGGAGAAGGAGACCGGGCCGTGGGGAGGGCTTTTTCTGTTGGCAGCTGCGGTGGGGATAGGGTTGACTGTTTTGGTCAGACTGTCTGCGGTCAGGAGAAGGAGAAGAGCCGAAATTTTTTGTCAAGCGGGGACAAGGGAGAAAATCTATCTCTTGTACAGAAATTTGAGAAGGGCGCTTCAATATGCCGGATGTCCGGCAGAGCTGGCTGCGGATGAAGCGGTTTTCCGGCGGAGGCTTGCGGAAATATCCCGGAAGCTGGACGGAGAGGACTATGAGGCTTTTTGCGCCGTGCTGGAAAAGAACAGTTTTTCCCTTAAGGAACCAAGCAGGGAGGAACTGATGCGGGTGCATGAGATACATGATCTGCTGGTGAGGGAGATTTACGAAAAAGCGCCTTTTTATAAAAAGATATTGATTGGGAGACACCGGGACATGTGCAGGGGAGGGACGGAAAATGTTTGTTGTTGAACTGGATCGGGCAAATTTTGAATATGATGTTCATTCGATCGTCAAGGCCTTTTATCCGGAGGAACAGGTTACTGTGCTGATTCCGGAGATGCGGGAGGAGAAAAGGGCGCAGCTTCAGGCCCATATCCGTATTCGTATCCATATTGGAGAGGACGGGGCAGCGATATGGGTAGACGGGGCGGAATTTACCTGGAATCACCAGATGGACAGTGAGGGGGGAAAAAGCCCGGAGAAAGCCTTTAAGGACGGATTCAAGCAATTCTTCTACCGGAAGCTGAAGCAGGTGACGGGAAAGTCGCTTCCCTGGGGAAATCTCACGGGAATCCGTCCCACGAAGATTGCCTTCCAATTGCTGGATCAGGGGATGGATACAGAGGAGATCCTGACATATTACAGAGAACGCTACGATGTCACCCGGGAGAAGGCGGAGCTTTCCCTGGCCATTGCCAGGCGGGAGAGGGAGATGCTTGCGGAACTGAGCCGGAAGGATGCGGAAAAGGGAGAGGGTTATAGTTTATATATAGGGATTCCCTTCTGTCCAACCACATGCCTGTATTGTTCGTTCACCTCATTTCCCATCGGAAGCTACCGAAATGCGGTGGATTCCTATATTGACTGTCTGATCAGGGAGATGGAATATACTGCGGACCGATGCAGAGGAATGCGGCTGGATACGGTTTATATCGGCGGTGGGACGCCGACGACGCTGGAGGCTTGGCAGCTTGAGCGGCTGCTGGGCGCATTGAAGGAGCGATTTGACTTCTCACAGGTTAAGGAATTCACGGTGGAGGCCGGCCGGGCGGACAGTATAACCGAAGAAAAACTGCAGGCGCTGCGCCGCTGCGGGGTCGGCAGGATATCCGTAAACCCTCAGACCATGAACCAGCAAACTTTGGATGTAATCGGCAGGAAGGCGGGCGTGAGGCAGGTGGAAGAGGCATTTTACCTGGCCCGGGACCTGGGATTTGACAATATTAACATGGATTTGATTCTGGGATTACCCGGGGAGACGGAAAAGGAAGTTCAACATACCGTGGACAGGGTAGTGGAGATGGCTCCAGACAGTCTTACTGTGCATTCCCTGGCTGTAAAGAGAGCCTCCAGGCTGAATCAGTGGGTTCAGGAAAACGGTGTGTCTATGCTGAGAAATACGGAAGAGACAATGAGAATAGCGGCGGAGGGAGCAGAACGTTTGGGTCTGGTTCCCTATTATCTGTACCGCCAGAAAAACATGTCGGGAAATTTCGAAAATGTTGGTTACGCGAAGGAGGGGAAGCTGGGACTTTACAATGTCTTGATCATGGAGGAGACCCAGAGTATCATCGCCCTTGGGGCGGGTAGCATAACTAAACTGGTGTTGCCGGACGGCAGAATAGAGCGGTCCGAGAATCTGAAGGAGGTGGCGCTGTACATCGAAAAAATTGACGAAATGATTAGCAGAAAAGAACAATTGTTTGGAAGGGCTTAGCCATCCAAAACACAAACACGCAGACTGTATCGTGGATATTCATGATATGGTCTGCTTTTTTCGTTCACTGGAAAGTCCGGCCAAATTTAGCGTCTGCCGGAATATTCCTGCATGGATTGGCATCGGGAGGGCAGATGCGGAATCGAAACAGGAGGAGAGTATGGGAAATTCATACGGATATGTACGGGTGAGCACCAGCGAGCAGAATGAGGACAGGCAGAGGCTTGCAATGCAGTTGGCCCAGGTGCCGGAAGGGAATATTTATATGGACAAACAGTCCGGCAAGGACTTTGAGCGCCCTATGTATCGGCGGCTTCTCAGACAGTTGAAGAAGGATGATGTGCTGTATATCAAGAGCATTGACCGGCTTGGCAGGAATTATGAGGAGGTGTTGGAGCAGTGGAGAATGCTTACAAAAGAGAAGAAGGTGGATATCGTGGTTCTGGACATGCCCCTGCTTGACACCAGGCGGGGAAAAGACTTGATCGGAACCTTTTTGAGTGATATCGTGCTCCAGGTATTGTCCTTTGTAGCGGAAAATGAGAGGAAGAACATCAGGGAACGGCAGAGAGAAGGCATAGAAGCAGCCCGGCTGCGAGGCGTCCGCTTCGGAAGACCCAGGACGCCTGTGCCGGAAAATTTTGAACAGGCCTGCGGAAAGTGGATATCCGGAGAGATATCCGGCCGGGAGGCTGCAAAGCAGTGCAATATGCCGTCTTCTTCTTTTTACCGAAAGGCAGGTGATTTTCACTCCGAAGAGCTTTCAGGAAGCCAATAGCCCGGATGTCCTCAGGCATCTGACCCGGCATCTCCTCCTTCGGCGGTTGTCCGCACACTGATGCCGTTTACAGACACGCTGCCGTCCAGCGGGATAACCAGGCATTCCCTGCCGTCTATGCTGCGTGTCTCGATCAGGTCGGTGCGTTCCGGATTCACCTTGATGACTACATCCGGCATTTTGACTTCAAAGGATTTCGTGTTCATGACATTGTTCATGAGCAGGGAAGTGTTTTCTCCTGCCGTTTCGTCGTAATGACGATCAAATTCAAATAATTTTTCGTTTGCCACGCCGCTGTCCGCCAGAATGGTTTTCACTTCGTTTTTGTCTAATGCCAACGGTTCCGGCTCTTCTTTGTGTTCCTGAGCCAGTTCGGATAATCGTTCATGGATATTCTTTACGGTCTCTATATCGCAGTCTTCGCCCAGGGACTCCTCGATCAGGGCCTGGAAGGTTTCTTTTTGCGTGTCGGCGGACAGAGGAAGAGGACAGCCGAAGAGCTGTTCCACAAAGCCGTCCTTGCGTTCTTCCGACTTCTTGGAGTAATAGAGCATACTGTGGATATCCGTGGATCTGTCGTTGAAGGCGGGAAAGAGGAATCCTGTCTCCGGCATGGAAACCACCCAATCTCTGTCGCGGTTGCGGAAGGTGTTGTCTTCTGCGTCATAGCTCAGCCCGGGTTTGGACAGTTCCACAGGACAGATACAGGAGAGTATGTATTCGTACACTTCGTCGGAGGCGTCTTCCATTTCTATGCCGTCGGTGGTTTTTCCGGGCACGTCATAGGCGTCATGCACCAGGAGGATCAGATAATTGCCCACATACTCGTAGTTTTCGATAATCCGGTCATAATAGGCCTCCAGCAATAAATCGTCTTTCAGTTTGCTGTCCCGCAGATGAAGCAGGAATTCGTGAGCGTTCCAGGAATCAGGATTTTCTCCGGGAGCTTCTTCACCGCTCTGCTCTTCGGGCAGGGCGTCTTCGGCGGATACAAGAGGGCTGCCGCCGGCGGCCGCATTTATACCGGACAGTTCAAGGGCAAGGGGAAATTCCAATGTCATCAGATTTTTTCCCAGACTGCCGGAGAGTATTTTCCGCAGGAGCTCGAAATATTTGAACATGTCCTCTTCAGGCAGGGCGAGGAAGGCCTGCTGAATTCTTGTCTTTTTATTTTTCTCACCGTCCACATAACAGCCGCAGATGCGGGTGATGGAGCAGTTCTTGGGGGTAAGCAGTTTTTTTAATTCGGAAATGTCTCGTTTCGTCATGGTATTAATCCACCTTTTTTGTTTTCTGGTATTATCTGGTAACAGTTCAGACAGACCCTCCCGCGAAGTCAAAATTGCGTCCTGTCTGAACTGTTATACTGCAGACCGCCAGGATTTACAGTAATGCCTACGGGAAAATACCTGGCTGGCGGTCTGCAGTCGGGTTGTACTGCAAATTCAACCGGTGTGCAGTATACATTATTTCAGATTTCCAGTATATACCAAATTTTAAAGATGAGCAAGTAGATAAATGGCTTGTGGACCGGGAAATCTTGTGTTACTATAGTACAGGATATAGGATTGAGAGTCTATACAGCGAAAAATCCTCGGTATTACAGGGATTCCCATTCTTTATCTGCAAAATCATACAATAAAGACAGGTCGGTCCGAAAAGGACAGACCATACGGAAAGGCGGACAACATATGGGCAGGGACAACGGAAAGAAGGACTTTCGCGGAAAGGGGTTTATCGCGGAATTTAAGAAATTTATCACCAGGGGAAATGTCCTGGACATGGCGGTGGGCGTTATCGTGGGAGGCGCTTTCACTTCCATTGTCACCTCTTTGAATCAGGATATCCTGACCCCCCTGCTGGGGATTTTCGGCGGTACGGATTTCGGTTATCTGACGGTGACGCTGGGCGGCGGGGAAAATGCCCCTGTACTGAATTACGGCAACTTTATAACGGCAGTCATCAATTTCCTGATTACGGCCCTGGTGATTTTCGTCTTGATCAAGGGAATCAATGCCATTGGCGAGAGGATGCGGAAAAAGGAGGAGGACAAGCCTGCGGTGCCCACCACGAAAAAGTGCCCTTATTGTCTCAGCGAGATACCGCTGGAAGCCAGTCGGTGCGCTCATTGTACTTCGATTTTATCGGATGTAAAAGCGGAATAAAATGATGTGAGGCGAAGCAGCCAACAGTAACGAAGAAAATACAGGGAGAGAAAGCGATGTCAATGTCTATCGGATTGACAGGAAAGAGGCGGATTGTCCTTATTGCGGGGACAATGCTGCTTTTGGGCCTGACCGGATGCGGAGAGACGGGAGAAAGGACCCAGGGAGCCATGCAGATGATACAGGCGCTGGATTATCAGGGGGCGCTTGAGCAGCTGGACGTGGCGGAGGAAAACGGAGAAAACAGCAGACTGGTCAACAGAGCAAGGGGAATTGCCTGCATGGGGCTGACGGATTACGAACAGGCTGCCGTCTGGTTCGAGGAGGCCATTGCCGGAAGCCGGGGGCTGGTGCAGAATATAGATTTTGATCTGAATTATTATCTGGCTGCGGCGTATACCAAAAACGGCCGCTTCGATCAGGCGGAGGAGATCTATGATGCTGTACTCGCCCTTCGCCCGAACGAGAAAGACGCTTATTTTCTGCGGGGCAATGTGCGCCTTGCACTGAATAATTACACAGAGGCCAAGCAAGATTTTGACAGGGCAGTGTCCATGGCCCACGGAGACTATGACCGGCTTATCGAGATTTACGAAGTGCTGGATTATTACGGTTACGGGGAGGACGGCCAGGTCTATTTGAGGACGGCTCTGGAATCGGACGGCAAGAAGATGGATAAGTATGCCATCGGCAGAATCTATTATTATCTCGGGGATTTTCAGAGTGCATGTCTTGCTCTGGAGGACGCGAGAGAAAAGGGCGGAGTGGAGAGTTATCTCTATCTCGGCAGAGCCTATGAGGCCACAGGGGATTATAATTACGCAGCCAATGTGTACAACGGATATCTGGAAAAAAATGAGGGAAATGCGGAAATTTACAATCAGCTGGGACTCTGCGAGATGGCCAGGGGAGAGTACAGAAAAGCTCTGGAAGCCTTTCAGGCGGGGATGCAGCTGGACAATACTACCATGATGCAGACATTGTCCTTCAATGAAATTGTGGCTTACGAGTATCTGGGAGAGTATACACAGGCAGGGCTGCTGATGGCAAATTATCTGAACAATTATCCTGACGATGTCCAGGCAAGACGGGAATACGACTTTTTATCTACGAGATAGAAAACAAAAGAAAATGTATTACTCCGCAATACGCAGACAACACAAAAACACCGGCCCATAGACCGGCATTTTTGTGTGTCATGCTGACAGAAGCAGTTAAGCTACAACAGTAACGTTGGTAGCGCGGATTTTGCTGCTGTTCTGAGGATCGCACTCGGTATCAAAAGTCACTTTCTGACCTTCTTCCAGAGACTTGAAGCCATCAGCATTGATGGCGGAGAAATGTACAAACACCTCTTCCCCTGTGGCGTCATTGGTAATGAAACCGTAACCCTTCTGTGCATTAAACCATTTTACTGTACCGTTGTTCATGTTGGTACCTCCTTTATAAAGTTGAAATGTTAATAGGATTCTAAACCTGGTGCAAAAAAATCACATATTTTTGTAAACCATCATTAAAAGTAACAGTGACTTACAAAAATATGTGAGTTCAATGACTTTCATTTAGAATACGGTTGCAGTATACCACTACCTAACGATATGTGTCAACAATTTTTTTTAAATTTATGCATATGATTTTTCAGAGAGGGAAAACTTGGTAGGGAAAACAGGAAAAAAGCAGAGAAGCAGGAGGAGGTTTTGGGATGATACTGAATGTGATGTGGATGATGACGGCGTTGGTGGTGGGGTTCATGGTTGGAAGAATATCCATGTATGGGCTGTGGGCGGAAGAGGATGAGGAAAGGCAGAGCGAAAATGAAGAGCCGGCCGGAAAGAGGGGGCGCAGAGGAAGGACTCATCGTCCGGAGGAGGGAGGACAGTTTTGGGCAGTGGGGAGTCCTGCGGCTGGGGAGGTTATATCCCAGGAGGACGGAGAACGGCCCGTTGTGGTGATTCATCCGGACAGCGATAAGGTCTATGCGCCGGCAAACGGGAAGATTACCAGGCTGTTTCCGATGGGAAATTCCTTTCTCTTTACCACGGATTTCGGGGCGGAACTGTATATACAGGCGGGAGATGTAAGCGATGACCTGCTGGCGCGCTTTTATCGTCCCAGAGTGCTTCAGAATGAAGTGGTGGCAAAGGGGAAGCTTCTGCTGGAATTTGACAGAAAGGGGCTGGAGGATGAAGGGCGATATGCGGAAGTGTCCGTGCGCGTGGAGCAGGCATTTTACGGAGGAGAGATCAGATTGACTGCCGGCGGACATGTGGCTGCGGGAGAAGAGATTCTGCAGATGAGGGAGCCTTCCGGTCAGGCTGTGGCAACGGCGGGCTGACCGTTGTAACAGTTCAGTGCCCTGTCTGAACTGTTACTGACAGTTATGTGCGCCGGAGCATTTTTTGAAATCAGGACTTGACAAAATACCCTGCGGGGGTATATTCTGTATCATAACAGGATACCCCTGCAGGGTATTTTGCATGCATAGTTCAGTGAAGAGGAAAAGCAGGCAGATAAAGGGAAACTGAGGAAAGCATGGCGGAGAAAGGATAGAAAAGGTATGGACGGAAAAAATAATATCAGACAGGAACAATCCTGCGCATGTCACCAAAAAGCCACGCCCCGCCGGGAAGAGGGGCTGAAGCAGCTGAAGAATCGTCTCAACCGGATTACGGGGCAGCTGAACGGTATCGGAAAGATGCTGGAAGAAAATCGTTACTGCGGGGATATCCTTATGCAGGTGGCGGCCGCGGAGAGCGCGCTGCAGTCCTTTGCGTACCTGATTCTGCAGGAACATATGGAAACCTGTGTGGTGGAGGAGATCAGGAAAGGGAATCTGGCGGTAGTGGAAGAAGCCCTGGAGCTGATGAAGAAGTTGAAATGAAGAAAGAACGGAGAGGGGGAAAATCAGGATGAAAGAACAATATCATGTATCCGGAATGACCTGTTCGGCGTGCTCCGCCCATGTGGAGAAGGCGGTGAAGCGGCTGGAAGGGGTGGAGACGGCTTCCGTGAATCTGCTGACGGAAACCATGGAAGTGAGTTATGACCGGGAGAAGCTTGACTGGCAGGGGATTGCGGCGGCAGTGGAAAAGGCCGGCTACGGCGCTGAACGGATGAAAACAGAGGAATCCGCATGCGGCGTAAAGGGAGGACCTGAGGGGGCGGGACGGCGGATACCCGGAGAGGCCGGCCGGGACAGTGTGGAGCGCAGGGCCAGGGAAGAAGCCGCGGCAATGAAGCGGAGGCTGGGCATTTCCGCAGTCTTTTTGCTGTTCCTGATGTACGTGGCCATGTACCATATGTACAATGAATGGTTCGGCATTCCGATTCCGGGTTTTGTACATCGCTATTTTCACGGCAGCGAGAATGCCCTGACCTTTGCTCTGACCCAGTTTCTGCTGCTGCTGCCCATTGTGTACATGAATCGAAAATTTTTCGTGGTAGGCTTCAGGACGCTCGGGCATCTGAGTCCCAATATGGACAGTCTCATTGCCCTGGGGGCTTCCGCGGCCATTGTCTACGGCATATTTGCCATGTACCGCATCGGATATGGGCTGGGGCACGGGGAATTGGCCGTGGTGGAGCAGTATTCACAGGACTTGTATTTTGAGTCCGCAGGGATGATTCTGACTCTGATTACGGTGGGAAAATACCTGGAGAGCCGTTCCAAGGGCAAGACCAGCGAAGCCATCACCAAACTGATGGATCTTACGCCGAAGACGGCAGTTTTGCTGGAAGCAGACGGCAGAGAGCGGGAGATTCCCACGGAGGAGCTGTGCGCCGGGGATATTTTTCTGGTGAAGCCGGGAAGCCTTGTGCCGGCGGACGGGACCGTGGTAGAAGGCTCTTCCAGTGTGGATGAGGCGGCCATTACGGGAGAGAGCCTGCCTGTGGAAAAGCGGCAGGGAGACAAAGTGGTGTCGGCCACGGTAAACAGGGCAGGTTTCTTAAAATGCAGAGCGGACAGGGTAGGAGAAGATACTACTCTGTCCCAGATCATCCGTCTGGTGGAGGAGGCCAGTGCCAGCAAGGCGCCCATTGCCCAGCTGGCCGACAAGGTGGCAGGCGTATTTGTGCCTGTGGTTATGGTGATTTCGCTGGTGACATTGTGTGTGTGGCTGCTTGCCGGCGCAGGAGCGGAGTTTGCCGTCTCCACGGCTATTGCCGTGCTGGTGATTTCCTGTCCCTGTGCCCTGGGGCTGGCTACGCCTGTGGCCATTATGGTGGGCACAGGGGTGGGGGCAGGTCACGGTATCCTGATTAAATCCGGGGAAGCACTGCAGCAGGCCAGGGATGTGGACACGGTAGTCCTGGATAAGACAGGGACGATTACCGCCGGTAAGCTGAAATGTATGGAAACGGGAGTCTGGGTACAGGATATGTCCGTGGATACGTTCGTACAGATTGCGGCCGGGCTGGAGAAGAAAAGCGAACATCCCCTGGCAGAGGCAGTGGTAGAGCATGCGGTCTCCCTGAAGCTCAGGATTCCGGAGGTTCGGGATTTTCAGGCAGTCTTTGGCAGAGGCGTGGAAGGCGTGTTGGCCGAAGAGCTTCCGCCGCGCCCCTTTGTGCCGCAGGAACAGGGGGCAAATGCTGCCGCGCGGATTGACGGCAGGGATTCGGAAGGGACATCGGAGGAGAGAAAAGCCGCGCTGAGGCGCTTAGATGCCGGGGCGAGAGCGGGCACAAGGTATTATGTGGGCAATCAGGCGTATCTGGAAGAAAAGGGAATAGACATTGGCGCCATGGCGCAGAAGGGGATTGCCTCTCTGGCGGATGAGGGCATGACTCCTCTTCTGATGGCGGAGGAAGGCCGTTTCCTGGGCATTATAGGGGTAGCGGATCAGGTGAAGCAGACATCCAGGGAAGCTGTCCGAAAATTCAGAGAGATGGGCATCCATGTGGTAATGCTGACGGGAGACAACCGGCGCACTGCGGAGGCGGTGCGAAGGCAGGTGGATATAGAGGAAGTGGTGGCCGAGGTCCTGCCGCAGGATAAGGAGAAGAAGATCAGTGAACTGAAAGGGGCAGGTCACCGGGTGGCCATGATCGGGGACGGAATCAATGACGCGCCGGCGCTGGCCGCTGCGGATGTGGGGCTGGCCATCGGCGCGGGAACGGATGTGGCTATGGAGAGCGCGGATATCATTCTGATGAAGAGTGATCTGCGGGATGCGGTGACGGCGGTGCAGCTGAGCAGAGCGGTTATCCGGAATATCAAACAAAATCTGTTCTGGGCCTTCTTTTATAACGTAATAGGTATTCCCTTGGCGGCCGGAGTGTGGTATCCTATATTCGGCATTAAATTAAATCCCATGTTCGGCGCTGCCGCCATGAGCCTCAGCAGTGTGTTTGTGGTAGGCAATGCGCTGAGGCTGAGAGGATTCAGGAGCGGTTTCCGGCCCGGGAAAATACAGGCGGGAAGCCGGGAGGAAGAAAGACTGTTTCCGGAGGCGTCATGCTCTTCGGACCAGGGGCCAAAAGAGGCAGGCGGAGAACCTGACCCGGAAGTATCCGGAACAGGCAGGGAAAAAATTCCTGCAGAAAGGAAGGAAAACATGAGAAAAATAATGAAGATTGAGGGAATGATGTGCGGACATTGCACGGGAAGGGTGCAGAAGGCCCTTGAGGCGCTGGCGCATGTGAGCGGCGTGACCATGAGTCTGGAGGACAAGACCGCTGCGGTGGAGCTTGAGGCTGAGGTGGCGGACGAGGTGTTGACCAATGCGGTCAAGGAGGCCGGTTATGAGGTGACGGAAATTACCGCAGGGTAAATGGGCGCAGAGTAAGGAATTGAGTTCATAAGATTGTTCGCGGACGGGCCCGGGGATTTGACTCCGGGCAATGTCCGACAGGCTGAAAAGAAGGTGAGGGACAAATGAAGAGCAGATTATACTATGGGCTGCTGGCAGCCTATTTTGTTATGGTAGCGTTTATCATGTATATTAACGGCGTGTTTACCGGAAATGTGACATCGGTGAGCAACCTGATCATAAACGGTGTCTTCCTGGGGATTATCGGGGTATTGTTTATTATCTCCATCGGGAGTTTTATTCGGCTTAATCGTCTTACGGACGAGCTGGAAGACGCGGCCGGAGATCTGCAGGCAGGCTATAAGGAAGCGGGAAACAAGAATGTCTGGGCATCGCTGCAGGAACACAGGGGGTTTTTCGAGGAGGAAAATCTCAAACAGGCTTTTGCCAAGTACCGCGCTCAGGTGAAAGCGGGCAGGGGCGGCAGGCAGTATACGTCTTCCTGCGATATCGAGGAGTTTATCAATGAGGAACTTCTGGAGAAGGTAGGAAAAAATTACTTTAATTCAGGCATCTCCGGCACCATGACCGGATTGGGTATCCTGGGCACCTTTATCGGACTTTCGCTGGGACTGGGCTCCTTCAGCGGCGATGATATCTATACCATTTCCGATAACGTCGGCCCTCTGCTCTCCGGTATGAAGGTAGCATTTCATACCTCTGTATACGGTATAATATTCTCACTGATTTTTAATTTCGTTTACAGGAGCATCATGGCCGATGCCTACGAGAAGCTTGACTTCTTTTTGACCACGTTCAGGCAATGCGCCATGCCGCCGGCTTCGGGCAGCAGCGACGAAAATACCGCAGCCATGCTGGTCTACCAGGCGAATCTGACCAATTATATGAAGCAGCTTCTGGAACTGGCCAGAGGTGAATCAGCCGTCCAGGTAAAGAGCCTGGAAAATATAGCGCAGGCCTTTCTGGAAAAGCTTGGTTCGGCCATGGACGCGGAGTTTAAGGAGTTTGGGGCCGGCATGAAACTGGCCGCTCAGTCTCAGAGCGCCAACGCGGAGGGAAATAAGGCCCTTCTGGAAGCTGCCAGGGCTCTGGTGGAATCTAATCGGAATATGCAGGAGACCATGGCTCATATGATGGAGCGGCAGGATATGTTTGCGGAGGAACTGAATGCCCAGAAGCAGGCACTTGCCGATACCTGCGGGGAAATCAGTGGAGAGATCAGCAGTCAGCTGCATGCCTTTGAACAGATGAGGGGTTTATATGAAGACAAAAACTAGAAGGAAAAACAGAGAAGCTTTTCTGGAACACAGCTACTGGCAGTCTTATTCCGACATGATGGCGGCTCTTTTGTTGATTTTTGTGCTGATTATTGCCATTACCCTTGCCATTTACAAGCAGAAGACCACAGACCTGGAACAGTCCCAGAACAGTCTGGGGATTGCCAGAGAGGAACTGGAGAATGCCAGAAAGGATCTGGAGGATGCCAGGGCGGATTTAGACGAGTATCGCGCGGTCCTGGAGCAGTCCAACAAGGAATTGGAGAATTCCCTGGCTGAGCTGCAGCAGGCTTACGCAGATGCGGCGCTGACGCAGGACGAGCTGAATAAGGCTTATCTGGAGATTGAAAATGCAAGAAACGAACTTACGTCCACCAGACAGGAGCTGGAGAATATCGTGGGCATCCGGACGGATATCATCGGCGCTCTGCAGTCCGCGTTTAACAATTCATCCATGAGTGTGGATGCCCAGACAGGTTCGATTACCTTTTCCTCCGACGTGCTTTTTCGCTACGGCAGCGCGGCTTTGTCTGCAGACAGCCAGAGTACCCTGAAGGAAATCATTCCCATGTATCTGGATGTGCTTCTTCAGGACAGTTTTCGGGAGTATATCGCGGAGATTATTATTGAGGGCCACACGGACACGGACGGTAGCTATGAGATGAATATGGAGCTTTCCCACGGAAGGGCATACTCGGTGGCGAAGTTCTGCATGGATTCCCGAAATGGTCTGAGTCAGGAGAAGATTGAGCAGCTCAGGGGGCTGCTGACAGTGAACGGACGTTCATTCAGCAATCCTATTTATATGAAGGATGCGTCCGGGAATCCGACGTCGGAAATCGACATGGCAGCTTCCCGAAGGGTGGAAATTAAGTTCAGACTGAAAGAAGACGAGATGATCGAGAAGATCGCGGAAGTGCTGAGACAATAAATAAAATACAAAAAGTTAATACTTTTTTAATTGCTTTCTTCATCAGGCGTGTTATAGTGGTTATAGAACAAATAATCATTTTCACAAAAATGGCAGGGAGGTATTTCATGAATATACAGAAATTTACGCAGAAATCCATGCAGGCCGTGGAAGGGTGCGAGAAACTGGCCTACGAGTACGGCAATCAGGAAATCGAGCAGGAGCATCTGCTCTACAGTCTTCTCACTGTGGAAGACAGCCTGATTTTGAGGCTGGTGGAGAAGATGGAAATACAAAAGGAACATTTTGTGGACCGGGTGGAGAAAGCAGTTGCAAAGCGCACCAAAGTGCAGGGAGGCAAGGTTTATGTAGGAGCCGACCTGAACAAGGCGCTGATCAGCGCGGAGGACGAGGCCAGACAGCTGGGGGACGAATATGTGTCCGTTGAGCATCTGTTTCTGGCCATGATCAAGAATCCCAACAGGGAGATTGCCCTGATCTGGAAAGAATACGGCATTACCAGGGAGCGCTTTCTTCAGGCGCTTTCCACGGTCAGGGGGAATCAGCGGGTTACCAGCGACAATCCGGAGGCCACCTACGACACCCTGGAGAAGTACGGCCAGGAACTGGTAGAGAAAGCCAGGAACCAGAAGCTGGACCCGGTCATTGGCAGGGATACGGAGATACGCAATGTGATCCGTATTCTTTCCAGGAAGACGAAGAACAATCCCGTGCTGATCGGCGAGCCGGGGGTAGGCAAAACCGCTGTGGTGGAGGGGCTGGCTCAGCGCATCGTCAGAGGAGACGTGCCCCAGGGGCTGAAGGACAAGAAGATCTTTGCTCTGGATATGGGGGCGCTGGTGGCGGGAGCAAAGTACAGAGGCGAGTTTGAAGAGCGTCTGAAGGCCGTGTTGGAGGATGTGAAGAGCAGCGACGGTCAGATCATTCTGTTTATCGACGAGCTGCATACTATTGTGGGCGCAGGCAAGACGGACGGGGCTCTTGATGCCGGAAATATGCTGAAACCCATGCTGGCCAGAGGAGAGCTCCACTGTATCGGCGCGACTACCCTGGACGAATATCGGCAGTATATCGAGAAAGACGCAGCGCTGGAGAGAAGGTTTCAGCCGGTGATGGTGGAGGAACCTACAGTGGAGGATACCATATCCATTCTCCGGGGCATCAAGGAGCGTTATGAAGTCTATCACGGAGTGAAGATTATGGATAATGCCCTGGTGAGCGCTGCCATGCTGTCTCATCGCTATATCTCCGACCGCTTCCTGCCGGATAAGGCTATTGATCTGGTGGACGAGGCATGCGCTTTGATCAAGACGGAGATGGACAGTATGCCCGCTGAGCTGGACGAGATGCAGCGCAGGATTATGCAGATGGAGATAGAGGAAGCCGCGCTGAAGAAGGAAGAGGACCGTTTGAGTCTTGAGCGTCTGGAGGAACTCCAGAGGGAACTGGCAGAGCAGAAGGAAGAGTTTGCGGCCAAAAAGGCGCAGTGGGATAACGAGAAGGCTTCCGTGGACAGATTGTCTAAATTGCGTGAAGAAATAGACGCCGTGAACAGTGAGATACAGATTGCTCAGATGGAGGGAAATCTGGAAAAGGCGGCTGAGCTGAGCTACGGCAGGCTGCCGTCTCTGCGGAAGCAGCTGGAGCAGGCTGAGCAGGCGGGGGCAGGGGAGCGGTCACTGGTCCGGGAAAAGGTTTCGGATGACGAAATCGCCAGGATCATTTCCCGCTGGACGGGCATTCCCGTTACCAGGCTGACCGAGAGCGAGCGGAATAAGACAATGCATCTGGACGAAGAACTTCACAGAAGAGTCATCGGACAGGATGAGGGAGTGACGAAGGTGACGGAGGCCATCATCCGCTCCAAGGCGGGGATTAAAGATCCCTCAAAACCCATCGGTTCATTCCTGTTCCTGGGGCCTACCGGCGTGGGAAAGACGGAGCTGGCGAAATCTCTGGCGGCCGCGCTGTTCGACGACGAGAACAATATGGTCCGAATCGACATGAGCGAATATATGGAGAAATACTCCGTATCCAGGCTTATCGGGGCGCCTCCCGGATATGTGGGCTATGAGGAAGGCGGACAGCTGACGGAAGCAGTCAGGAGAAAGCCTTATAGTGTAGTGCTTTTTGACGAAATCGAAAAAGCCCATCCGGACGTGTTCAATGTATTGCTGCAGGTGCTGGACGACGGCCGAATCACGGATTCGCAGGGCAGGACCGTTGACTTTAAAAATACGATTCTGATCATGACATCGAATATCGGCGCCGCATATCTTCTGGAAGGCATTGGTCCGGACGGGCAGATTGATTCCGGGGCGGAAGAACTGGTGATGAACGAATTGCGCGGTCATTTCCGTCCGGAATTTCTGAACAGACTGGATGAAACCATTCTCTTCAGGCCGCTCACCAGGGAAAATATCGGGGGTATTGTGGACCTGATTATCGCCGATCTGAACAGGCGTTTGGGAGATCGGGATCTGAGTCTGACGCTGACGAAGGAGGCAATGCAGTTTATTGTGGACAATGCCTATGACCCGGTGTACGGAGCCAGGCCGCTGAAGCGCTATATTCAGAAATATGTGGAAACTCTGACTGCGAAGCTGATCCTTTCCGACGGAGTGGGAACGGGGGATACGGTGGAGATCGGTCTTAAGGAAGGCGCGCTGACCGCCTCAGTGAAAAGGGCGTAGAGGCGGATATTAACATTTTAATAAGAGCCTTTTAAGAAAAAAACAAAAACATCATCATAATTTCATAAGATTTTCTTGCTATACTAAGCTTGGTAGGAGAGATAAGCAATCACTCCCGGAATAAAAGTTCGGAAGCAGGAGGAATCTTATGGCAGCGAGAAAAAAAGTAAAACAGAGAATGAAGTTAGTCCTGTTTGGGTTTGAGGCAGTCGTTATTTTAGTCATGCTTGGAGTTCTTTATCTGGTGATGAATCACTCAAGCGAAGGCCCGAAGGTAGCAGAGATGGATCCGCAGGTATTAGAGATCCATGAGGAAATCCGACAGCTCAAGGAAGAGGGCGGTACCATGCGCGGTTACCGGAATATCGCTCTCTTCGGGCTGGACGCGGAGACGGATAATCAGCTGTACAAGAGCAGCCACAGCGACAGTATCATGATTGCGAGCGTGAATCTTGACACCGGAGATATTAAGCTGGTCAGTGTGTATAGGGATACATATCTGAATCTGGGGGACGATTATTACTGGAAGGCTACTCAGGCTTATTTCACGGGCGGGGCGGAAGCTGCGGTCAAGATGCTGAACATGAATCTGGATATGGATATCACGGACTTTGTAGCAGTGGGCTACAAGGGGCTGAGAGGCGTCATAGACGGGCTGGGCGGCATTTATATCGATGTGGATGAGGTGGAGCTGCAGCACATTAATAATTATCAGATCGGTGTATCGAATGTATTGAAATGTGACTATAATCCGGTGAAGGAGACAGGCTATCAGCTGCTGGACGGACTGCAGGCTACCGCATACTGCCGTATTCGTTATGGGGGCGGCGATGATTTCAAGCGCACATCCCGTCAGCGGGAAGTACTGAAGGCAATAGAAGACAAGGCCAAGAAGACAGATCTGGTGACGCTGACAAAAGTTTTCAACGATTGTATCGGAGATATTTATACCAGCCTGGATTCCGGCGATATTCTGGAGCTTCTGGGGGATATTGCCAAGTACAGCATTGTTGATGAAAACGGATTTCCACAGGAAAGCTTACGGACAACCGGAAATATAGGCGCAAAGGGAAGCTGTGTCATTCCGATGGATCTGGAGTCAAATGTGGTATGGCTGCATGAGTTTCTGTTCGGGGATGAGTACACGGTAACCGAGAGTGTAAAACAATACGGCAGACAGATTGAGGAGGAGACTTCTTCTTATCTGAAAAAATAGTATTATTCATGGGTGCCGCCGTGCGGCCTATTCAGGCGGCATGGCGGCAGCGTGTCAGGAGCGGAAAGGCAGAAACGAGCGGAGGAGGTGGAGCTGTGCTGCCGAGGGACCCGGTTATGCTGTTGAGTTTCGTCAACATGAAACTGCGGGATTTTTATGAGAATCTGGATGCGCTGTGTGAGGATCTGGGCGCAGACAGACAGAATCTTGCAGATAAATTATCGGAAATAGGATATAGATACGACGCGGACAGGAATCAGTTTGTATAAATCCTGTGGGTGCGCGGATAAAAATAAAACGGCGGAATGTATTTCGTGCAGAATGGATGCCCATTGCTGCACGATTTTTTTGCTCTTTAAACTACTGATAAGTTTCCCGGAGGAAAAAGAAGGAAACCTATTGGAAAAACAGGTAAAATGTTGTACAATAATGAGAGTTGAGACGGCGGTGCATTTGCCGGAAATTTGTAACAGTTCAGACAGGGCGCTGAACTGTTACGGAAATTTTACATAGAGCATTCGGCGCGGGGAAGAGAAAGGATCGGGAGAAGAGACGAAGGAGGAGCGTTATGGTAAATTACGGGATATACACAAGGGCATTGAAGGAACATCTGATTCCTGCCACGGGATGTACGGAACCGATTGCTCTGGCCTATGCGGCGGCTATAGGAAGAGAGCTTCTGGGGGAGATGCCCGAGGCCATTACGGCATACGTCAGCGGGAGCATTATCAAAAACGTCAAAAGCGTGGTGGTTCCCTGTACCTGCGGCATGAAGGGCATTGAGACAGCCATTGCGGCAGGCGTTACCGTTGGCAGGGCGGAGGCAAAGCTTGAGGTGCTGGCCCAGGCTCCGGAAGATACCCCAAAGAAAATAAGCGAATTTGAAAAAATTTGTTCTATCGATGTGAAACTTTCCGACTCAGGATGCGTGTTTGATATCTATCTGGTGATGGAGAAGGCAGGACATACCTCGCAGGTGAGAATTGCCGGACATCACACCAATGTGGTTCTGATGAAGAAAGATGATAACGTCGTTTTGGAGGAAAAGACCTTTTTTGATATTTCTCAGCAGGATACCACTGAAATGCTGAGGATAAAGGAGATATACGAGTATGCTTCCACCTGCGATCTGGAGGAGGTGGCGGAGACTCTGGAGATGCAGATTGCCTGCAATACGGCGCTGGCAAAAGAAGGGCTGGAGGGAAAATGGGGTGCGGAAATCGGCAAGACGCTGTTGGAACAGGTTTCCGGGCCGGATGTAAAGCTGCGCGCCATGGCCAGGGCAGCGGCGGGTTCGGATGCCAGGATGAGCGGCTGCGAACTGCCTGCCGTCATTAACTCCGGCAGCGGCAATCAGGGGATAACGGTCACCATACCGGTGGTTGAATATGCCCGGGAATTGGGGGTCAGTCATGATCTGCTGCTGAGGGCGCTGGCGCTGGCCAATCTGTGCGCCATCCGGATTAAACAGTCCATCGGATACCTGTCCGCCTATTGCGGGGCCATATGCGCCGGATGCGGTGCGGCCGCGGGAATTGCGTATCTGCACGGGGCGGATGAGAGTCTGATTGAGCATACCATTGTCAATGGTCTGGCTATTCTCTCCGGTACCATCTGTGACGGGGCGAAGCCCTCCTGCGCGGCCAAGATAGCCATGTCAGTGGACGCGGGGCTGCTGGGCTATGCCATGGCCAGGAACGGAAGGGAATTCAAGGGTGGAGACGGCATTGTGAAGAAGGGGATTGAAAATACCATCGAGGAAGTGGGAACGCTGAGCCGGGAGGGGATGAACCGCACCAATGAGGTAATACTGGATATTATGTTGAAAAAGTAAGTTAAAAAAGGGTACGGCAACACTGACAAAAGTAATATTAATTGGTTACTGTTCACAGGTGCCTCCGCGAAGTGTTTTCGTGCGTATTTTGCACGAAAATCACGAGACAGCAGGCGCCAAAATGAGCGTACTTTGCTCATTTTGTGTGCATCAGTTACTGTGAACGGAGTGAACAGTAACATTAATTGGGTGTAAGCTGATAAAAATCGGAATATATATTGTAATTTTTGTTTATATTTGGTATGATTTAGCGGACAGGAATTTTTAAAAGCGATATATCAGTTTAATTGGAGGAGCAAACAATGGCAAAAAAGCGCAACATTATTGTAGGGCAGTCGGGAGGACCTACTGCCGTAATCAATTCCAGCCTGGCAGGTGTGTACAAGACAGCCAAGGAAAGAGGATTCCACAAGGTGTACGGAATGCTTCATGGCATTCAGGGCTTTCTGGATGAGCAGTACGTGGATCTGGCAACTCAGATTCATTCGGACATGGATATTGAATTGCTGAAGAGAACCCCTTCCGCATTTCTTGGATCCTGCCGTTTCAAGCTGCCGGATATTCATGAGAATTCTGAGATTTACGAGAAGATCTTCCAGATTTTGGACAAGCTGCAGATCGAAGCGTTTATCTACATCGGCGGAAATGATTCCATGGATACCATCAAGAAGCTGTCCGATTATGCCATCATTAAGGGACATACGCAGAAGTTTCTGGGTGTGCCCAAGACCATAGACAATGACCTGGCTCTGACAGACCATACTCCCGGATTCGGCAGCGCAGCCAAATACATTGCCGCGTCCACTAAGGAGATCATTCGGGATGCTCTGGGTCTGACCTACAACGATAAGGAAGCGATCACCATCCTTGAGGTGATGGGACGTAATGCCGGATGGCTGACAGGCGCAACTGCCCTGGCCAGGACCGAGGAGTGCGAGGGGCCTGACCTGATTTATCTTCCGGAGGTTGTTTTCGATATCGACAAATTCCTGAGACATGCGACGGAATTGCTGAAAAAGAAGGAGTCCGTGGTAATCGCGGTTTCAGAGGGCATCAAGCTTGCGGACGGCAGATATGTCAGCGAATTGTCCGGCGGCGCGGATTATGTGGATGCCTTCGGGCATAAGCAGCTTCAGGGAACTGCCGCATATCTGGCGAATTTCCTGAGAGCGGAGACCGGCTGCAAGACCAGAAGCATTGAGTTCTCTACCCTGCAGAGAAGCGCTTCTCATATGGCTTCCCGTGTGGATGTGGACGAAGCCTTTATGGTAGGCGGCGCAGCGGTAAAGGCTGCTGACGAAGGCGATACCGGGAAAATGGTGGTAATTGATCGTGTTGCAGATGATCCTTACATGAGCGCAGCAGGTATTTATGATGTACACAGGATTGCCAACAATGAGAAACTGGTTCCCCGTTCATGGATGAACAAGGAGGGCAACTATGTGACAGCTGAGTTTGTCAACTATGTTGAGCCGTTGATTTTGGGTGATTACCAGCCATTCATGGTAAACGGTCTGCCTCAGCATTTGGTGCTGAAAAAGAAATAAGCGTATAAGTCTATTTGCTGCCTGCGGAAGCGGGCCGCTGTAAACATGAAAACCGATTCGCAGAGAGTTTGCCTGCGGATCGGTTTTTGCATTAAGTCTTCAGGTTATGCTGTGCCGGGGATTATTTCGGTTCGATTTTTTCCGCCAGTGAGTCAATCATTCTTTTGACAAGTTCCCGGTCACGTTCGTTCAGCAGGTTGTATTGTTTAGCAAGCTGTTTTACTTCTTCATCCACATCCAGATCTTCGGTTATGTCCTGAAAGACAGGTTCAGTGCCGCTGCGCATCCATTCGGGGTTTACACCGTATTCCCGACAGATATCTCGAATCGTACGGTCAGTAATATTCCGTGTTCCTTTTTCCATATTGGTAATTGCGCCTCCGGACATGTTGATGGATGCTCCAAATGCGCGTGTCGTCAGGTTGAGCCGTTTCCTGAGATATTTCAACCTCTCATGAATTCCCATTTTATCACCCCCATGAAAGAACTATAGCACAAAATGATTTCATTGTAAACAATTGCAGGGAAAAGAGATTGACAATGATTTCAAAGAATGTTATATTGATTTCAAAGAAAGCTAAATTGAGGGAGACCGTCAGTACCTGCTGCGATATGCGGCAAAGCCGGGAATAGCAGCGAATAAGCCGGGGAACGGATTACCGTGAGGATGCGGACAGGATGATGAAACAGATAACAGGAAAGAGAGGGAAAAGAATGAATATACAGAAGATAGAAGAGATAAGGGATACCGCCATAAAGTTGAATGCCATTCGCCTGTATTCTCCGGAAGATTACGGCTATCTGAAGGGGTGGATACATTGTCTGCTGCAGAGAGAATGTTTTACAGATAAAAAGCAGGAAGGTGAAGATACGGTTGAAAAGGGAAACAGGGGTTAGGGCATGAAGGAAGAACGCGGAGAAGGAGTAACAGACGGCGGAGATAAGAAACAGATATTGCCGAAGGCCTGGGAGGGAAAGCGCTTTGGTGATTTGGTTGTGGTTTCTTATGCCGGGAAACGCAAGGGAAAACATTACTGGAACTGTCTCTGTGAATGCGGCGCAAGTACCGTTGTCTGCCAGTCGAATCTGAAGAGCGGACATACGAAAAGCTGCGGACACAGGGTGGAACCGGCCAAAACGAGACATTTTGTGGAAGGCACCTGTATTGAGAGCGTTCAAAGCCGAAAGGTTTCCGCAAGCAACAGCAGCGGCGTCAGAGGGGTGTACAGAGATAAGAGAACGGAGCGATGGATAGCGCAGATAACATTTCAGGGAAAAACAAGGTATCTTGGAAGTTTTGCTGAAATAGAAGAGGCAGCCCGGGCAAGGATGGAGGCGGAGAAGATCTTTACGGATTTTTTAGAAAGGTATAAGCAGAAAGGCCCGGACTTAAAATCAGAGAAGAATTTTGGGCAGGGAGGACGGGCAGAGGACGGAGACTTTTCGGAAAATGGGGGTGAATCCTGATGAGATCGGATGCATATATTGAATTAAGGGTA
This sequence comes from uncultured Acetatifactor sp., assembly GCA_910586515.1. Taxonomy (GTDB): domain Bacteria; phylum Bacillota; class Clostridia; order Lachnospirales; family Lachnospiraceae; genus Acetatifactor. The sequence continues at coordinate 75,727 of CAJUGL010000002.1, read as the reverse complement.
GGATAAAGATTGGGGCATAGAGATGAAAAAGATGGTGACAGCAATTCTACTGTTTGATATTGTGGCGGGATTGCTGTTTTTTTGTTTCCGTGAAATGTGCAGCGAGGCGGTGGCGGCAGACAGCGGGTTTGTGGAGATTGCAGGAGGGGGCTTGGAATCCGAAGATGTGCGGAAGATTGCCATAACCTTCGACGACGGACCCCATCCCAGCTACACGGCTCAGCTTCTGGACGGGCTGAAGGAACGGGGGATACAGGCCACGTTTTTTGTCACCGGAGAACATGCGGAATTACATCCCGATGTTATTGAAAGGATGTTTGAGGAGGGACATCTGATCGGCAATCATACATACAGCCACATCCAGCTGACCAAGAACAACAGGGACAAATTCAAAGATGAACTGATTAAGACAAATGAGATACTGAAGGAAATCACAGGGGAGGAAGTGCAGTATGTGCGGCCTCCCTACGGCTCCTGGGACAAAAGCTTTGAGAAGGAGCTGAACATGTTCCCGGTGCTCTGGACCGTGGATCCTCTGGACTGGAGCTCCCGGAACGTGGGGCGGATCACGGAGAAGATCGTCAGCAAAACCGGGGAGAATGACATCATCCTGATGCACGACTATTACGACACCTCCGTTACGGCTGCGCTGAAGGCCATCGACGAGCTGCTGGAGGAGGGGTATACCTTCGTGACTGTGGAGGAAATCCTGTTTGATTAAAAATGTCGTCCCCAGGGATTAACGATAGTGGCTTCAAAAGTTCTCTGCTGTTTCACATTTCTCCTGCAATCCCTGGGTGCCCCCTTCTTTTTGCATGTATCTAGGAAAGTATTAGGAAGGTACAGAAATGTAGTGTAATAATCAAGGTTGTATGTTATGATATTGACAAGGGAAAGCGAATATAAGCGCGGTAAAAGAGATGCCGGAAAGGAGACAAGCATGTCCAGAACAGTCAGCATCGGATGTCAGGATTTTGAAAAAATGAGGGTCCGCAATAACTTTTATGTGGACAAGACCATGTTCATAAAGGAATGGTGGGAGTCCGAGGACGAGGTAACGCTGATCACCCGTCCCAGACGCTTTGGAAAGACGCTTACTATGAGCATGCTGGAAAAATTCTTCTCTGTGGAGTATGCCGGGAGAAGCGATTTATTTGAAGGGTTGGATATCTGGGAGGATGAGAAATACCGGGAGCTTCAGGGCACATATCCCGTGATTTTCATCAGCTTTGCGCCTGTGAAAGAGAGCGATTTTTCCAGTGCACAGAAGAAAATCTTCTTTCTCATCGCAGAGCTGTATAATCGGTTCGACTATCTTCTGGACAGCGGGATTCTGAAAGAGGATGAAAAAGAGTATTACCGCAAGGTCTCCTTCAACATGGATGCCTCTATTGCCACAGACGCCCTGAAAGCGCTGTCGGGCTTCCTGGCCAGATATCACGGTAAAAAGGCGATCATCCTCCTGGACGAATATGACACGCCCATGCAGGAGGCATATGTTTATGGATACTGGGATGAACTGGTACATTTTACCAGGAGTCTGTTCAATGCCACTTTCAAGACGAACCCCTATATAGAGAGGGCAGTTATGACGGGAATCACCAGGGTCAGCAAAGAATCCATGTTCTCGGATTTGAATAATCTGGAGGTGGTAAGCGTTACTTCTGGAAAATATGGCAACATCTTTGGCTTTACAGAAGAGGAAGTATTTACCGCACTGGACGAATACGCCATGACAGACCGAAAAGAAGAAGTGAAGATGTGGTATGATGGATTTTCTTTTGGCGATTGGAGGGATATCTATAATCCGTGGTCCATCATAAATTTTCTGGATAAGAGGAAGGCAGCTCCTTACTGGGTAAATACCAGTTCCAACAGCCTGGCGGGAAAGCTGGTGCAGGAGGGCAGCCCGAAACTTAAGATGATAATGGAGGAACTGCTGCAGGGAGGGACTTTCCATGCTTTTCTGGATGAACAGATTGTGTTCAGCGAGTTGGGGAATGGTGAAGGCGCTGTGTGGAGCCTGCTGCTTGCCAGCGGATATCTGAAAGCCATGTCGACTGCATTAAATACGGAACGGATGGAAATGGAGTATGAGCTGAAGCTGACCAACATGGAAGTGCGCTTTATGTTCCTGCAGATTATCAGAAGGTGGTTCGGCGGGTGCAGCGAAATGCATGACGGGTTCGTGAAAGCGCTGCTTTCTGATGATTTGACGGGAATGAACGACTATATCAATGAGGTTTCGGCTGAAATGTTCAGCAGTTTTGACACGGGAAAGAAGCCTTCGGCGAAAGCGCAGCCGGAGCGTTTCTACCATGGGTTCGTGCTGGGACTTCTGGCGGAGCTGCAGGACCGCTATACCATAACATCCAACCGGGAGAGCGGACTGGGACGCTATGATATCATGATAGAGCCGAAGCGGGCCGGGGATGCCGCATTTATCATCGAATTCAAAGTAGTCCATGCAAAGAGAAATGAGACGCTGGAGGATGGGGTGAGGGACGCCCTGCAACAGATTGAGGAAAAACGTTATGAAACCGTGCTGCTGAGCAGAGGAATAAAACCCGAACAAATCAGGAAATACGGCTTTGCTTTTGAAGGAAGCAAAGTGTTGATACAGGGAGTCCGGCAGGATGACCAATTATGATATAAATGAAAAACTCCGGGGCCCTAAGACACCGGAGTGTGATCAGTCTGGGTTATTGTCATGCATTAAAAACATATCTGTCCAGTCTGGCGAAAGCTTCCTGTACCCGGGAGAGGGGCAGGGCCAGATTCATGCGGATATGGCATGGTCCGTGGAACATTCTGCCGTCCTGCCAGGCCACACCCACATCCCAGCCGGCCTGTTCCAGCTGGACGATGGTTCTGCCATGGGTTGTGCACCATTCCGAGCAGTCCAGGAACAGCATGTAGGTGCCCTGGGGCCTGGAGACCCTGACTCCTGCAAAATGCTCCGCAATGTAGTCGCAGGCGAAGCGGACGTTTTCGGAGAGAACCTGGCAGAGTTCGTCCACCCACTCATAGCCCGCAGGCTGATAGGCGCCGATCAGGGCGTACATGGACAGAAGATTCATATTGTTGTAATGGGAGAGGGAGGACTCTTTTTCCATCCGTTCCCGGAGAGCCTTGTTGTAAATAATGTGGTAGCTGCCAACCAGACCGGCCAGGTTAAATGTCTTGGAGGGGGCATAGAGCGCTACGGTTCTGCTGCGGGCATCCTCGCTGACGCTCTGGGTGGGGATGTGTCTGTGATTGTCAAGTATGATGTCAGACCAGATTTCATCTGAGACTACCATTACATCATGTTTCCGGCACAGTTCCATAAACTGTTCCGCTTCCCATTTTTCCCATACGCGGCCGCAGGGATTGTGGGGGGAACAAAATATGGCTGCATGAATTTTATTTTCTGTAATTTTCTTTTCCATATCGGCAAAATCCATCCGGTACACACCGTTTTCATCTAAAGACAGAGGGCTGTGAACGATATGATAGCCGTTATTGCCGAGGCTTTCGGTAAATCCGATGTAGGTGGGAGAGTGCAGGAGCACATGGTCTCCCCTGGAACAGAATATATTCAGAGCGCTGATTACGCCGCCAAGCACACCGTTCTCATAACCGATGCATTCTCTGGTCAGGCCGGCGACGCCGTTTCGCCTCTCCTGCCAGCGGATGACGGCATCCAGATATTCTTCCCGGGGAGAAAAGTAGCCGTAATGGGGGACTTTTGTGCGGGCCGTGATGGCTTCAGGCACGGTGGGAACAGTGGGAAAGTTCATATCGGCCACCCACATGGGAATGGCATCAAAACCTTCTTTGGGGCCGGCAGGAGCGTGTCCGGAGCCAAGCCCGTCTACAGCAATGGCATCCATGCCTCTGCGATCCATAATAGACGTAAAATCATATTTCATCTCAGGTACATCCTTTCTTTTTCTTGAGATTTGCCGCAAAAATTCCGGCTTAGCAGGCCGGCGGGGCTGAATTTGGTGTCTTTATTGTATCATATTGGCCGGACAAAAGCCAGAATAAATAATGGTGAGGCGCTGTTTGCCGGTTACTGTAAACGGAGTGAACAGTAAGGCTTGCCGCGGCGGAGCAAGCCTGATACAATAAGAGAGTAAAGCTGTACATACAGACTCCCGAGAGTTGGTATGAATAAACTTCCGGATAAGGAAAAGGGAGGAGATAAGCTATGATTCTTGGAAACTTTGCAGAGTGGAACCTGCAGAATATCTTGGTTCGAATCATTGTATCCACTGTTTTGGGCGGCATCATCGGCCTGGACAGGGGAATGAAGCACAGGGGCGCGGGGACAAAGACGATTACGGTTGTATGCCTTGGGGCGACGCTGGTAATGCTGACGGAACAGTATATTCAGGTGAATTTTACGGGACTGGCCAATATGAACCGGATGGCTGCACAGGTCATCAGCGGTGTGGGATTTATCGGCGTGGGAACGATTATCGTATCCAGGCACAGGGTCAGGGGGCTGACTACGGCGGCTACGCTCTGGGCAAGCGCCTGTGTGGGATTGGCCGTGGGCATCGGCTTTGTGGAGGGCGGCGTTCTGACTACGGTGATGATGTTGGTTTCTCTCCATGTGCTTCCCTATGTGGAACACTTTGCCACCAGACATTCTCATTATTGTAATGTGTTTATTGATCTGGAGGAAAGCAGAGATTTACATATGATTGTCCGCCAGCTGAAGGAGGCAGGTGTGGTGATCGATTCCATCGAGATGGGGGAGAGCAGAACTACCGGAGCCGGAACCTCGGTCCATATGGTGCTATATCTGAAAAAAACAGCGGGCCGGACGGAAGTGTATGATATTCTGATGAAATCGGAAAAAGTCATATCCGTGGACTTTTTATGAGATCCCTTTTTCCTGCTTTTCGGCAGATTTTCAGAGCCACCCCTATCCGTTTATAAAACAGACAGGGATGTCTCTGAAGAGGAAATTATTCTGTCACAACACCCTTCTGCAGCATAAGATTAGCGTACAATGCGCTTTCCCCTGTGGCGATAATGACATAGGCGCTGCGGGACTGCTCATAGAAAGCGGATCTTTCTACTTCCGCAAAGGCCTGCTCGCCTCTGGCATCCGCTTTTTTGACGAGCGCCTTATAGGAGTCCCAGATGGGGGTCTCCACCGGGTCGCCGGGAATCACCTGCATCAGGCTGGCCGGATGCTCCACATAAGAGTCCAGGGGGAAGAGCTGCAGGATGGCCTCCAGCACTTCGCAGGCGCCATGACCGTCCATGCGGATTACTTTGCTGTTCTTTCCCATGGATTCGGATGGAAAGTTGCCGTCCGCAATTACCAGCCGGTCCCCATGGCCCATTTCGCATAATATTTTCAGCAGTTCGGGCGATATAATTTTCGGAATTCCTAATAACATTTTTTGTCCTCCTCTTTTGGCCAGGCATCAGCGCCTGAATTCTACGGCATCCGGTTTTTATTATACAAAAAAGCCGGCATGTTTACAATATCATTCGTCATAATTTTCAAAATGCCGTCAAGGCATTTAGGACTGCAAAACCCGGAACGTTACTTCCACTACAAAGAGATCCGCATCTGTCCTCCAGGAGAAGGTGCCGCCGCAGGCTTCGGTAAAACTCTGGGCGATGGACAGTCCCAGGCCGCTGCCGCCGTCAGTGCGGCTTGAGTCTCCTCTGGCAAAGCGCTCCGTATAATCCTTTTCCGCGTCCGGTTCCTGCAGGGAAGTGTTTTTTACGCTGGCTACAGCCAGGCAGCCGTCCGTTTTCAGGGTTACATACACACGGGAACCCTGCAGGGAATATTTTATGGCATTCTGGAACAGATTCTGGAAGACACGGTACAGCCGCTGTCCGTCGGCCATGATCTGCACCGGGGTATCCGGAAGGTCTGTCCGGAAGGTGACGGGACTGCTTTGAATCTGTTCTTCCATATCCGCCAGGGTCTGGCGCAGCAGCTTGCCGAAATCCAGCGCCTCCATCTGTATGGGCAGTTCTCCGGAGGCGGCTTTGCTCACTGCAAATACATCCTGGACCATGTTTTTCAGGCGCTGGGATTTTTCGTCCAGGATTTTAATGTAATCTCTTACATGTTCCGGCAGTCCTTCTTCCTGCTTCAGAAATTCCACATAGCTGATGATGGAAGTCAGGGGCGTCTTAATGTCGTGGGACACATTGGCGATCAGTTCTACCTTCATGCGTTCGCTCTTCATTTGTTCGTCCACGGCGTTCGCCATGCCGTGGCGGATATCATCCAGCTGTTCCATGACAGATTCCAGATCGCGGCCGGGGATATGTCCCTCTGTGTCTCCCTGCGCTTCCCCGTAATCTCCGCTGCGGATCCTGGCAATGCGGCGGGAGAGCGCCTCCATATCCCGGGCGTCTGCCATGTTTTTCTTTCCTGCCATGAACTGCAGCGCCAGAAACAGCGCCGTGGCAGCGATGGCCGGAATCAGCAGGACGGGGAAATCTTCCCGGGAATGTCTGCCGCTCAGGATGATGATTCCCGTCAGCAGCGTGCCGTAGAGCGCGGTTCCCAGCAGGAGGCCAAGATTTCGGCGGGACATTTTCCTGGAAAGAGGCTGCTTCAGCTCTTTTGCGGAAAAAGCTGCGGAAAGTCTGGCTGCCAGACTGCAGCGCCAGGGTTTTTTATTGTATTTCAAGTCGTTCCAGAGAAGCCACAGGCCCCAGAACAGCATGATCCAAAACTGGAAGGGAAGAGAACTGCCCACCTGTTGGCTGAACCGCACAAGGGAGTCGGCGGTAAAAGAATACTCGTAGGTATAGATCCATTCTTCCCAGAGACTGTATCCGTAGCTGTCAGTGATGACGAACACAAAAATCATGTACAGCGTGTAGTACAGGCCCAGAAACAGAAGGACTTTGCACTCCAGCCAGATCTTTGCCTGGAAGCCCGCTATGCTTCTGGCAGCTTCCCGCCGGCTTTTCCGCAGGAAAAAGGACACAGTCAGAAGCAGGAGTCCTGCAGCCAGGACAGCAAGGCATTTCTGCAGTTTATTCAGTCTGTACTGAAAGTTTGTGTATATCCAATAGAGGCTGCTGTCATACAGTTTTGTTTTTCCGTTTTCATAGAAGGTTTTGTTGAAAGGCACGGGTTTTTCAGCCGCGGCAATATATACGGCTGCCTTTTTCACGGTGTCGTCCGCCTGGAAATTACTGTATCCGGGCAGATACCAGTCGCTTTCATCCCGATAATAGCCGTCCTTATAGACATCGATCTCCTGCCCGTCCTTGAAGATTCTGGCCCTTTCCCCGTCAAAGTACAGGAGGAAGTTATAGCCTTCGGGCAATATGGGACAGCCGTCTGCCGTGGAAATGCTGTCCTCCTCCGGGAGAAGATCGGAATTGCTGTACAGCGTCTTTCCGTCATAGCGGATGGAGTAGAGGATATTTTTATCCTCCTTGATGCTGTCATGGTATTTTTGGGCCAGTTCCTGCCGCTGCTGTTCCGTCAGGGACTTTATTTTCCTCCGCTGTGAGCCAAGGCTGGCGTTCAGCGTCTCCTGGTAGGAATTTAATTCATCCCGATAACTGTTCAGGATTTCCTTCCAGTGATTCAGTTGGTCTTTGTCCGGATTTTCCGGGTCCAGGGAGTCATTCAGCATGTTCCGGTAAATGTCCTGCAGGTCAATCAGACCCTGGAGATAGCTGACAAGTTCTCCTTCGGAGAGGGAAGGAAGAGCGTCGGATGTCTCGCCTTCCTGGGCATAATCCTCTGCCGCTGTTGCTTCCTGGAACTGGGAATACTCCTCCCAGTACTCCTCCGAAAATTCGCCCCAGTAGCCGCTGAGGTCCCAAAGCCCTTCTCCGCCTACGGCCATGATCAGGAAGCTTTCCAGGCGGTCTGCAATATATGACCGAAAACTTCCGATTTGCTGATAATCGTCTTCCTGCAGCAGGTCCAGCCGCCAGACCGGTACCCCGGAGGGTTTATTACTGAGAATTTCAATTATGCTTCCCAGGGTAAGAGTCACTCCCAGAAAGAAGATGAGAAAGCTAATTCCTTTTTTCCTGTTTTTCCATTTTGTATCCAATGCCCCACACCACCTTTATATATTCTGGCTCTTTCGGATTCAGTTCCAGTTTCTCACGGATGCGCCGGATATGCACCATCACGGTATTTTCCGATGCATAGGCCTCTTCGCCCCATACTCTGCGGTAGATTTCCTCTGCGGGAAATACCCGGCCGGGGTTGCGCATGAACAGGTCCATGATCTTGGTTTCCGTGGCGGTGAGCTTCACAGGCTCTCCGTCTGCGTAGAGGGTTTTTTCCTCTGTGTTGTAGAGGAGGCGGCCGTTTTTGAGTTCACAGGCCCTGCTTCCGGCATGAATGTCACCCAGACTGGTGTATCTGCGGAGCTGGCTTTTCACCCGGGCTGCCAGTTCCTGGGGATTGTAGGGTTTTGCCACGTAATCGTCGGCGCCCATGGACAATCCAAGCACCTTGTCAGAGTCCTCGCTTTTGGCGCTGAGGACGATAATGGGAATATTCTGCTTTTCACGGATGCGCATTACGGCAGAGAGGCCGTCCAGTTTCGGCATCATCACGTCGATGAGCACCAGACGCACCGGCTCTTGGGCCAGTATGTCCAGGGCCTGCAGGCCGTCGTAGGCTTTCCGCACTTCATAGCCTTCATTTTCCAGCAGTATGCTGATTGCCTTTACGATTTCTCTGTCGTCATCCACTACCAATATACATTCGCCCATGTTTTTCATGCCTTTCCCCGGCTGTCTGGCGAAAAGAATGCCGCCTTCTGCCGAACTGTATCTGTATCCTTGAGCTGAATTCAGGATACTTTATAATTTTTACAAATTTCACAGGGGATTTCTTACATATTTCTTACGAATTCGCTTTTCAGCTTTCTCAGGAACGCAGGCTTGCGGACCTGTTTTATCTTATTTTTCATTGTAAAGGCCCTTGGTATGTCTCTTATTTTGGCTTTGCCGGGCCTTGCTGCATGTATTATATAGGTATGGTCCGGATAAGTCAATCGGGGCCGCCCGCGGATTTTATCGTCGGGGCCGGAGCATGGCCTGACTTTTTCGAATTTATCTTATGGGCTTGACAGAAATTAACAGAAGCGTAATATGGAGATTGAGATGCGGCAATCAACTGCGGACAGATAAGGAGGAAAAGGTTATGATACGGCAGCAGGCATTTTCAGGAGAAGAAAAAATGCTGAAGGGAGGGCTTCATTGTCATACAACCCGTTCCGACGGGGCGGGCAGTCCGGAGGAGGTGATCAGATATCATCATCAGCAGGGCTATGATTTTCTGGCGATCACAGACCATAGAATATATAACTTTAAAAATTACGCGCCGGATGTGCCGATCACCATTATACCCGGCATGGAGATGGATGCTTCATTTGACCTGGGGAAAGGGTTCAGATGTTTTCATGTGGTGTGCATCGGTCCGGAGAAGGAGAAGGGAAACGGATTTGAGCAGGATCAGCGTCTGGAATCAGGCAGGGCGGGTAATCAGGAAGAATTTCAGCCTTATCTGGATGAAATTCATGAGAAGGGCAATCTGACCATATACTGTCATCCGGAGTGGAGTTCAACTCCGGCCCGTTATTTCGAAAATCTGCAGGGGAATTTTGCCATGGAGATCTGGAATACCGGCTGTGCCCTGGAGAATGAGATGGATACGGACGCGGCCTATTGGGACGAGCTTCTGGGCCAGGGGAAGGTGATCTACGGCGTGGCCACAGACGACGGACATCCCATGTATCAGCACGGGAAGGGATGGGTCATGGTGAGGGCGGAAAATACGGTATCCGCTATTCTTGAGGCGCTGAAAAACGGTGCGTTCTATTCCTCCTGCGGTCCCGAAATCCATGATTTTTATGTGGAGGACGGAAAGGCAGTGGTGAAATGCTCTCCCGCAGCCAGAATACGGCTGCAGTGCGACAGACATCCCACCAGGATATTGAAGGCGGAAGAAGGTCTGCTCACCTGCGGGGAAATGGATCTCATGGCCTGCGGGGAGACGGATTATGAGTACATTCGGGCAGTGGTTATTGACGAAGAGGGAAGAAAGGCCTGGACAAACCCCATCTTCTTGTCCGGCCGGTAAAAGGTGGTTACTGTTCACAGGTGCATCAGTTACTGTGAACGGAGTGAACAGTAACAAAAGGTGAACAGATGAAGTTTCATACTCGGGTTAGTCATTGACAACCTGCAGGATATGCACTAAAATGAGAAAACAGCGGTCCGCTAAGTATTGGAAATGAAGAGTAACATGGTTTCCGCAAAAATAGCTTGACTTTAACACTTTAAGCAACTAAAATCATAGGCATGGCACAATGATTAAGCCTGTATAAAGATGAAGAAGAGGTGAAATCGTAATGAAGGAAATCTCCAGTTTAATTGCATACAGACCGGATGTAAAAGTGGTGGATGCCACCCTCAGGGACGGCGGGCTGGTGAATAATTTTTACTTTAAGGACGAATTTGTGAAGGCTTTGTATCTGGCGAATCTGAGGGCAGGGGTAGATTACATGGAATTCGGATACAAGGCGTCGCGGGAAATGTTTGATGAGAAAAAATTCGGAAAGTGGAAATTCTGCAGGGATGAGGATATTCGGAGCATAGTGGGAGAAAATGCCACGGATTTGAAGATTGCAGTGATGGCGGATGTTGGCAGATGCGAGAAATCGGATATACTGGAAAGGGCGGAGAGTCCTGTGGATTTGATCAGAGTGGCAACCTATGTGAATACCATTCCGGCGGCCGTGGACATGATCGAGGATGCCGCGAAAAAGGGGTACGAGGTCAGCTGCAACATTATGGCCATATCGAATGTCCGGGAGGGCGAGCTGAAAGCGGCATTGGATATTATCGGCCAGACGCCTGCGGATGTTCTTTATATCGTTGACAGCTTCGGCGCCATGTATCCGGAGCAAATCGCCAGGTTTGTGGACATGTATATGGAAGCCGCCTCAAAACACGGGAAAAAGGTGGGCATTCATGCGCACAATAATCAGCAGCTGGCCTTTGCCAACACCATAGAGGCGGTGGGCGACGGGGCAGACTGGCTGGATGCCACTTACGCATCCATGGGCAGAGGCGCCGGAAACTGTGCGATGGAGCTTCTGCTGGGATTCCTGCGCAATCCAAAATACAATGTGTATCCGGCAATCAAGTTTGTGGACGACTATATGAGCGCATTGAAAGCCGAAGGCGTGGTATGGGGATATGATCTGCAGTATCTGATGACAGGGCTGCTGAATCAGCATCCGAGGGCAGCTATTCAGTTTACCAGGGACGGACGCAGCGATTATGCGGAATTCTACAGGGAAATCGTCGCCCAGGACTAGGAAATACAGGATCAGGAACGGAGAACGCAGGCGAAAGGGCCGCGGAATGAGGAAACAGGAGGAGATTTAATGAAACGCAACAGCATATGTGTACAGGGGGGCTATACGCCGGGGAACGGAGAACCCCGCCAGATCCCGATCATCCAGAGCACTACCTTTAAATATGACACCAGCGAGGATATGGGCAGACTGTTTGACCTGGAGGCAAGCGGTTATTTCTATACCAGGCTGCAGAATCCCACAAATGACTATGTGGCAGCTAAAATTGCCCAGCTTGAAGGCGGGACGGCAGGCATGCTCACCAGCAGCGGACAGGCTGCGAATTTTTACGCCTTGTTTAACATATGCAGCTGCGGAGATCATATTGTGGCATCCAGCACCATATACGGCGGCACCTTCAACCTGATTTCCGTGACCATGAAAAAAATGGGAATCGATGTCACTTTTGTGAGTCCTGACGCATCTGAAGAAGAACTGAACGGGGCTTTTCGGGACAATACAAAGGCAATGTTCGGAGAAACCATCGCAAATCCGGCCTTAACGGTTCTGGATATTGAGAAGTTTGCGAAGTGCGCCCATGCTCACGGTGTGCCTCTGATTGTGGACAACACCTTTGCCACGCCCATCAACTGCCGTCCCTTTGAGTGGGGAGCGGATATTGTCACACACTCCACCACAAAATACATGGATGGTCATGGAGCGGCTGTGGGCGGGGCCATAGTGGACAGCGGCAGATTCGACTGGATGGCTCATGCAGACAAATATCCCGGGCTGTGTACACCCGACGACAGCTATCACGGAATCACCTATGCGGAAAAATTCGGCAGGGAAGGTGCCTTTATCACAAAGTGCACGGCTCAGCTGATGCGGGATTTCGGCGCTATTCAGAGTCCGCAGAACGCTTTTATTCTGAATCTGGGGCTGGAGAGTCTTCATGTGCGCATGAAGCGTCACTGTGAGAACGGTCTGGCTGTTGCCGAATTTCTCTCCGGACATTCGAAGGTGGCCTATGTTAACTATTGCAGTCTGCCGGGAGATAAGTATTATCCGCTGGCGCAGAAGTACCTGCCTGAGGGCAGCTGCGGCGTTGTATCCTTCGGGCTGAAGGGCGGCAGAGAGGCAGCTGGCATTTTCATGAAAAATCTGAAGCTTGCCGCCATAGAGACCCATGTGGCAGATGCCCGTACCTGCTGCCTGAATCCGGCATCCAGCACCCATCGCCAGATGACGGACGAGCAGTTGAGGGAAGCGGGCGTGCCTGCAGAACTGATCCGCATCAGCTGCGGCATTGAGGATAAGGAAGACCTGATTGCGGATATTGCGCAGGCTTTGGGCTGAGAGAAGTCCTGTACAGGGTTCTTCGGTGAAGAATAGGGCAGGAGTTTAGGATTTGGAGGAAGGCAGGGCGGTGTTTTGAAGATATGGGGCGGAAGGGAAATGATGGACTGTAAGGAATTCGAGAAGCTGATTCCTGATTTTATTGCGCGGAAGCTGGATTATCCTGCTTTGCGGCGGTTCTGCGGGCATGTGGGGCGCTGCGAGGCCTGTCGGGAGGAATTAAATATTCAATTCCTGGTGACGGAGGGGGTTCAGCGCCTGGAAGACGGCAGAGCCTTTGATTTTCAGGCGGAGCTTGCGCAGCGCATGGAAGAAGCAGGCAGAAGCATTCGATTTCACAGCGCTTTTCTGTATCTGGGCATTGCCATGGAGATTGTGGCGGCAGGGCTGCTGGCGGGAATTGTTATCTGGATATTACTCTGAGCCGGCAGCCGTAACGAATATTTGCAACAGTTCAGACAGGGCGCTGAACTGTTACGAATATTTCGCCAGGGGCGTCCGATACGCCGTCTGAGCTTGACTGGGTGAGGCATTGATTATGTGGAAAGGCAAAAAGCTTGTATTGATAGACGGACACAGCATCTTAAACAGGGCATTTTACGGAGTGCCGGACCTGACCAATGCGGAGGGTCTGCACACTAATGCGGTGTACGGTTTTTTGAATATAATGTTTCGAATTCTGGAAGAGGAGAAGCCGGATTTTCTGGCCGTAGCCTTTGATGTACATGCGCCTACCTTTCGCCATCTGATGTATGCGGAATATAAGGGCACGAGAAAACCCATGCCGGAGGAGCTGCGTCAGCAGGTGCCTGTGCTTAAGGATGTGCTGAACGCCATGGATGTGACAATCGCGGAGCAGCCCGGCCTGGAGGCGGACGATATCCTGGGGACTCTGGCGAAAAGGGCCCAGACGGACGGTATGGAAGTGACGCTGGTATCCGGGGACAGGGACCTGCTCCAGGTTGCGGACGAACATATCAAGATTCGGATACCCAAGACCAAAATGGGAAAAACGGAGGTTGAGGACTATTATCCGAAGGATGTGGAGGAGGCCTGGCAGGTGACTCCGCTTCAGTTTATTGATCTGAAGGCCTTGATGGGAGACAGTTCGGATAATGTGCCGGGGGTGCCCAAGGTGGGGCAGAAGACGGCCACGGAACTGATGCTGCAGTATGGTTCCCTGGAAAACATCTATGCTCATATAGACGAAATAACAAAGAAAAGCATACGGGAATCATTGAGGGAAAACAGAGAACTGGCAGATCTGAGCAAGGAGCTGGTTACCATCCGGACAGACAGCGATGTCTCCATAAATTATGAGACGGCGAAAGCGGACGGATTTTACACGGACAGGGCGTATGAACTCTTCAAAAAGCTGGAGTTCAAAAATATGCTGGGGCGCTTTAACACGGAAAACGCGGAACGGAACAGAGATGTATCCGGGGATTTTCATCGGGTGGACAATCAGAAAGAGTTCGTGGGGAAACTGAAAAAAATCAAAAAGGGACAATCGGCAGGTCTTTATCTTTTGATGGATTCGAGAGCGCTTGCAGCTGTCTCTGTGCATACGGCAGAGGGAACGTTTGCCTATGTTCTGCCGGCAAGACAGGATGTGCAGCTTTCTCTCTTCGGTGATCCGGCAGGCGAAGAGGGGGACGCCGCTCTCCTTGCAGAGGCAGTGAGAAGGCTTTCCGGGCAGGCAAAGATCAGAACCTTTGATATCAAGAGACAGTATGATTACCTGGAGACGGATACCACGGAACGATATTTCGACATCCTGATAGCGGCCTATCTGCTGAACCCGCTGAAGAGCGATTACGATCTGGAGTCAATCGCGTCTGAGCATCTGGGCCTGCAGATTCCGGGATGGGGAGAGCGGTTCGGAAAGCTGAAGGCAGCGGAAGCCGCAGCGTCCATGCCGGACAAGCTCGCGGAATATTGCTGTTACGGCGCCTATGTCTCTGCCGAGGCGGCGGATGTGCTGGAGGATAAGCTTCAAAAGAGCGGTATGGACAGGCTCATGGCTGAGATGGAGATGCCTCTGTCTCTGGTGTTGTATGATATGGAGCGGGAGGGTGTGGAAGTACGCAGGGAGGAACTGAAGGCCTACGGGGATGCGCTTGTGACCAGAATCGAGGAGCTGGAGGCTTCCATCCATGCTCAGGCAGGGGTGAATTTTAACATCAACTCGCCCAAACAGCTGGGGGAGGTGCTGTTTGAAACCATGAAGCTGCCGGGGGGAAAGAAGACCAAAACAGGCTATTCCACGGCGGCGGATGTGCTGGAAAAGCTTTCGGAGGAAGCTCCTGTGGTAAAGGATATTCTGGAGTACAGGCAGCTGACAAAGCTGAAGTCCACTTATGCAGACGGGCTGGCCGTCTATATTGAGGAAGATCAGCGGATTCACACGAATTTCAACCAGACTATTACGGCTACCGGGCGCATCAGCTCCACGGAGCCGAACCTGCAGAATATCCCCATGCGGATGGAGTTGGGCAGACGGATTCGAAAAGTCTTTGTGCCGAAAGCGGGCTGCGTGTTTATGGATGCGGATTATTCTCAGATAGAACTGCGTGTGCTGGCCCATATGTCCGGAGACGGGCAGCTGATAGAAGCTTATCATATGGATCAGGATATTCATCGGATAACAGCTTCCAAGGTGTTCCATACGCCCTTCGAGGAGGTGACGGATTTACAGCGGCGAAATGCCAAAGCGGTCAATTTCGGCATTGTCTACGGGATCAGTTCTTTTGGGCTGAGTCAGGATTTAAGCATAAGCAAAAAAGAGGCTGCGGAGTATATTGAACAGTATTTTGCCACCTATCCGGGCGTGAAGGAATTTCTGGACAGGCTGGTGGCGGAGGCCAAAAAGAGCGGGTATATCACTACCATGTTCGGACGTCGAAGGCCCATACCTGAGCTGAAATCTTCTAATTTTATGCAGCGTTCTTTCGGAGAGCGGGTGGCGATGAACTCTCCCATACAGGGTACCGCTGCGGATATCATCAAAATCGCCATGATCCGGGTATGGAAAGCTCTGCGGGAGAGCGGGCTGAAATCCAGGCTGATTCTGCAGGTTCATGACGAATTGGTTATAGAGACTTATCTTGAGGAAGAGGAGGCCGTGCGGAAGATTTTGGCGGAAAATATGATTGCCGCGGCCGATCTGGCGGTTACGCTGGAGGTTGATCTGCATACCGGCGAAAACTGGTATGAGGCAAAATAAGGCGGTGAGGCAGGAGGAAAGGGATGCTTTTTATCGGGATAACAGGGGGAGTGGGGGCCGGGAAATCCAGAATACTGGACTATATCAGGGAAAACTATCCCTGTGAGATATACCTGGCCGACCAGGTGGCCCACCGGGTGAAGCAGCCGGGCACAAAGGCATATGAAGAGTTAGTGTGCCTGCTTGGTCCGGAGGCAGTCGGCAGGGACGGCGAGATTGACAAAGGGGTTATGGCGGAGAAGATATTCGCGGAACCGTCCCTCTTAAAACGGGTAAACGATATTGTGCATCCTGCGGTGAAAGAGTTTCTTCTGGAACGTCTGGCTCTGGCCAGGCGTCCGGGAGGGCCGGCGTTTTTCTTCGTGGAGGCCGCGCTGCTGATCGAGGGCGGATATCTTGCGCTGGTGGACGAAATGTGGTATATTTATGCGAACGAGGAGGTCAGGCGGGCGCGTCTTGCGGCATCCAGAGGATACAGCAGGGAGAGAATCCGAGGGATCATGTCCAGCCAGCTGACGGAGGAACAGTTTCGGGAGAACTGCAGCTTTGTGATAGACAACAGCGGGGACTTTGAGTCCAGCTGCAGGCAGGTGGACGAGAGACTGGCCGGAGTAATCGTTCAGAACGACATTGATTAAAGGATGGAACAGAACAAAAATGAGACTATGCAGCATAGCGAGCGGGAGCAGCGGAAACTGTATTTATGTGGGGTCTGAAACGGCCCATGTACTTGTGGATGTAGGGATAAGCGGCCGGAGAATGGAAAAGGGCCTGAAGGAACTGGAACTGACAGGGAATGATATAGACGGAATATTGATCACGCATGAACATGCCGATCATATACAGGGACTGGGAGTCGTGGCCAGAAAGTACGGAATTCCCATCTATGCCACAGCCGGTACTATAGAAGCCATCAAGGGCTGCGGCAGCCTTGGAAATATTGATCACGGACTGTATCATGAGGTAAAGGAAGACAGGAAATTTGTCATCAAGGATCTGACCATCAATCCCATGCGGATATCCCATGACGCCGCTCATCCCGTGGGCTACCGCATCGCCTATGGCAGTAAGAGGGTGGCAGTGTGCACTGATCTGGGCGTATACAATGACTACACGGTGGAATGTCTGAAGGGAATGGACGCCCTGCTTCTGGAGGCAAACCATGATGTAAACATGCTTCAGGTAGGCCCTTATCCCTATTATCTGAAGCAGCGTATCCTGGGAGACAGGGGGCATCTGTCCAATGAGAACACAGGCAGGCTGCTGTGCCGCATTCTTCATGACAAGATGAAGGCCATTCTGCTGGGGCATTTGAGCAAGGAAAATAATCTGCCGGAACTGGCTTACGAGTCTGTGCGGATGGAGATTAACATGGGAGACAATCCCTATAAGGCCGGGGATTTTGACATTCGTGTGGCCAGGCGCAGCGAGGTGACTCCTGCGGTGGTGCTGTAGACGGAGGGAAGCCTGCCGGAGGCGGGCGACAGGCCTGGGGAATGTGTTGCGGACGCGGAGAACGGAGGAATGAGATGAAGAGGACGATTATTACCGTAGTAGGCAAAGATACCATAGGCATTATTGCAAAGATCTGCACCTATCTGGCGGAGAACGGGATCAATATCCTGGATATTTCCCAGACCATTGTGCAGGGCTATTTTAATATGATGATGATCGTGGACACAAGCACCACGGCAAAGCCTTTCGGCGACATGGCGGACGAGATGACTGCCCTGGGGGCGGAGACAGGGGTGCAGATTAAGTGCCAGAAGGAAGAGATTTTCGACAAAATGCACAGGATATAAATGTTGCCGGTAACGGGGTGCTGCGGACGGGTTACAGTTTAACCGGGGGCCTGCCCGGGAGTATAGAGCGGGAGAATTATAATGATTAATATATATGAAGTGACAGAGACCAATAAGATGATCGCGGAGGAGAACCTGGACGTGCGCACCATTACTCTGGGCATCAGTCTTCTGGACTGCATGGATTCCGATCTGGCGGGACTGCAGGACAAGATCCGCAGTAAGATTTACGGGGCGGCAAAGGATCTGGTGAGGACCGGGGAGGAAATCTCCAGAGACTTCGGCATACCGATAGTAAATAAACGGATATCTGTCACACCAATTGGACTCATCGGCGCTGCTGCCTGCAGATCGGCGGAGGATTTTGCCGCTGTGGCCGGGACACTGGACCAGGTGGCCAAGGAAGTGGGGGTAAATTTCATCGGCGGATTTTCGGCCCTGGTGAGCAAGGGCATGACTCCTGCGGATGAACTGCTGATTCGTTCCATTCCCCTGGCCCTTTCCTCCACGGAGCGGGTGTGCGCTTCCGTGAACCTTGGTTCCACCAGGACGGGCATCAATATGGACGCAGTGAAGCTGATGGGGGAAATCGTCAAATCCACTGCGGAATATACACAGGAGAACGATTCTCTGGGCTGCGCAAAATTGGTGGTATTCTGCAATGCACCAGATGATAATCCGTTTATGGCAGGCGCCTTCCACGGGGTTACCGAGGCAGACAAGATCATCAATGTGGGAGTCAGCGGCCCGGGGGTGGTGAAGACTGCCCTGGAAAAGGTGCGGGGGGAGAATTTTGAGGTGCTCTGCGAGACCATCAAGAAGACTGCATTCAAGGTGACCCGGGTGGGACAGCTGGTGGCCCAGGAGGCTTCTGCCAGGCTGGGAGTTCCCTTTGGCATTGTGGATCTGTCCCTGGCGCCTACGCCTGCCGTGGGAGACAGCGTCGCGGATATTCTGTGCGAGATGGGTCTGGAGCATGCGGGAGCGCCCGGCACCACTGCGGCGCTGGCCCTCTTGAACGATCAGGTGAAGAAGGGAGGCGTCATGGCATCCTCCTATGTGGGCGGTTTGAGCGGCGCATTTATTCCGGTGAGCGAGGACCAGGGAATGATCAATGCCGTTCAGGCAGGGGCCCTGACCCTGGAAAAACTGGAAGCAATGACCTGCGTGTGCTCCGTGGGCCTGGATATGATCGCCATTCCCGGGGATACGGAGGCGTCCACGATCTCCGGCATCATAGCGGACGAGATGGCCATCGGCATGGTGAACCAGAAGACCACCGCCGTGCGCATTATTCCCGTCATCGGCAAGGGGGTGGGAGAGACCGTGGAATTCGGCGGCCTGCTGGGGTATGCGCCCATTATGCCCGTGAACTCCTTCGGCTGCCAGGCCTTTATCAGCCGGGGCGGACGGATTCCCGCACCCATTCACAGCTTTAAAAATTAGAGCAAAATTAACCGTTTTTGACTACTCTGGCTATTGTACGGATTGCCTGAAACTGTTATAATGGGGAAAACAGCTGAGCTGATACAGGGGGAAGCCGGGATGGAAGATGAGGTAAAAATGGTTGTTTCCTGCATAGTCGTGAAGGACAAAAGGATGCTGGTTCGCGTTTCTTTTATGCGGGGAAAGGATTACGCCGAGGGTGTATTGCCTGACGGAGTGATAGAGCGGTCTGAGGGATTTTCCCGGGAGGAGACCGAAAAACTTGAACGTTATATACGCGAAAACAGAAAAAACATCCTGGATCGGGCCAAGGAAATCAACCCTGTCAGGAACTTTCTGGAGAGCTGAGGACGAATGCCTGAAGAGGCCATGCGCAGTCAAATCCGTTTGACAATAACGGCAAAAGCGGAATAAACGATTTGGCAGAGTAAGAGAAAACGTTACTGCTTACAGGTGCCTCTGCGAAGTGTTTTTGTGCGTATTTTGCAGGAAAATCAGGAGAAAACCGCCCCTGGAACAGGCGGTTCTACAGGATAATCAGGGGAAGGGAAAATTCGCTGGGCGCGGGACGGCCGGTTATCGAACAGACGATTCCTTTATATAATTCGCCGGCGAAAATATCCTGCCTGAACAGGCGCCCCGCCTCTGGAGGAAGCTTTGCCGGCGCGTCAGCCAGCTTGGTAACGAGGGGAATGTCCGCATTGGATTTGACGGAGCGAAGCAGGGAGGCGGCAGATCTGCGGAATCCCAGTACTCTGGCGTAGGGAATATAGTCCAATGTCTTTCCGTAAATCATATCTTTTTTTTCAATGCCCATCAGAATATGGAGCAGGCATCTGCTGATTCTCGTGTGGGTAAATGCTTTAGTCTTTAACAGACTGCAGAAGGCTTCAAAGCCGGTGAAGCCGTTCAGGCTGTTTCTGATGCGGTTAGCTAGCTCCGCAGATACATCCAGATATTTTTCATAGCCGGATTCCCTTTCAGCCAGAAGTTTGTAGTACAGGATGCCGGATAAATCGTCGGTGTACAGCAGACTGTTTTCTCCGGGGCAGGGCTGCAGAAGCTCTGCGGCTTCCTGCGGCATAAAGGCTGTCAGGCTGTCAGGGGAGCGGCCCTCACGGAGAGCCTGCCGGATGGCCAGGGCGGATACGGGGGACTCGCCGTCCGATTCTGCGGAATCATGGTAACCGGCGCCTTTTCGTTTCACTGTGGCAGGAATTATAGTGCTTTTTCGTTTTATCATCTCTTTTATATAGTCTATCCCAAGGATGTTATTGGGGGAGGAGAGGAGTGTTTCACAATTTTCCGGAAGAGAGGAAGGGGGGGCTTCTTTTTTGGCCCACAGGGAAAGCGCCTCCGCCCGGGCATCCGGATAGGCCAGTCCCCGGCGCAGAAGCGGTTTCAGGACGGCGCGGTAGCCGTCCGGCTCCTGAGCCAGGAAGGCGGCAATCCGCTTCAGTCCCTGAATCTCGCCGCACTCGCTCCCAAAGCACAGATGGGTGACCACGCCCAGTTTATCCAACAGAGCAGTGGCGCCGGCGGCAAAATACTCTGAGCTTGCCGTGGCGTACAGTACGGGCAGCTCCAATACCAGATCCGCCCCGCAGCGCAGCGCCATTTCTGCCCGAAGCCGTTTGTTGACCAAAGCGGGAGCGCCTCTCTGAACGAAATCTCCGCTCATGACGACTATTGTGTAATCGGCTCCGGTCAGACGGCGGGATTCTTCAAGCTGGTATTTGTGACCATTGTGAAAGGGATTGTATTCGGCGATGATTCCGTTTACGGGCATATTGTTCCTCCGATGTGTCCGGTATAAATTTGTCCTTGTTTATTTTTTCCATTTTTAGTATAATATAAACTATATGGTTTGTTAAGTCATTATCTGAAAATTTTATACAGGGATAGCGGAGTACGCTGGAAAGGAGACGGGAAATGTCGTATATTGACAAGATCAAAGACAGAGCCAAGCTCGACAAAAAGACAATTATATTGCCGGAGTCAAAAGACAAGAGAACCCTGCTGGCTGCAGCGAAAATTGTGGAAGAGGGAATTGCCGACATCATCATGATCGGTAATGAGGAAAAGATTACGGACGGCGCAGGCTGGCTGGAGGTTGATCTTTCCGGCGTCACGATTATTGATCCCGAGCAGGCTTCCAAGCTGGACGAGTATGTAAATATTCTGTATGAAACCAGAAAGGCAAAGGGCATGACCGAGGAGAAGGCCAGGGAAATCCTGCTGAAGGATTACCTGACTTTCGGCATAGTGATGGTGAAAGCCGGCGATGCGGACGGCATGGTTGCCGGTGCATGTCACGCAACTGCGGATACCCTTCGTCCTGCGCTGCAGATTCTGAAGACCGCTCCCGGCGTCAAGCTTGTCTCGGCTTTCTTTGTGATGGACACGCAGTTCAAGGACCAGGGGGAAAACGGAACCTTTCTGTTCGCAGACTGCGGTCTGAATCAGGACCCGACTGCGGAGGAACTGGCAGCCATAGCGGAGACTTCCTACAGAAGCTTTAAATCTCTCATCGGGCCGAAGCCTGTCATTGCCATGCTGAGCCATTCCACCAAGGGGAGCGCGAAACATGCCATGGTGGACAAGGTAGTGGAGGCCACCAATATTGCAAGGGAGCAGTATCCGCACTTGATCCTGGACGGGGAACTGCAGCTGGACGCGGCATTGGTTCCAGGCGTGGCAAAATCCAAATCTCCCGGAAGTCCTGTGGCGGGCCGGGCGAATATTCTCATCTTTCCTAATCTGGACGCAGGAAACATCGGCTATAAGCTGGTTCAGCGCCTGGGCGGAGCGGAGGCCTACGGCCCCATGCTTCAGGGAATCGCCAAGCCTGTAAACGATCTGTCCAGGGGATGCTCCTGGCAGGATATCGTGGGCGTAGTCGCTCTTACGGCCGTTCAGGCACAGCTGGCCTGAGGAATCCGGCAGATTTGGCAGATTGCTTATACAACCGCCGCCCCGGGGATTCGGAAGGTTTCAAAGGTTGCTGTTCACGGGTGCCTGGGGGAGGCGTTTTCATGCGCAGTTTGGCTGCGGCAGAACTTACAATGCAGAAAGGACAATGGTAATGAAAGTATTAGTGATTAATTGCGGAAGCTCATCCCTTAAATTTCAGCTCATCGACTCGGAGACGGAGCGTTGTCTGGCTAAGGGGCTTTGTGAGAGAATCGGCATTGACGGAAGTATGATAACATACAGTCCCGCAGACGGAGAGAAGGAAAAGACGGTCACGCCCATGCCTGATCATACAGAGGCCATCCGCCTTGTGCTGGAGGCGCTGACCAATCCCGGGACAGGCGTGGTGAGCAGCCTTGAGGAAATCGGAGCAGTGGGGCATCGGGTAGTGCATGGCGGGGAGAGATTTGCGAAGTCCGTGGTCATCGACGATGAAGTATTGGCCGCTGTGGAGGAATGTAATGACCTTGCTCCTCTGCATAATCCTGCCAATCTGATCGGCATTGATGCCTGCCGGAAATTGATGCCTGATACGCCCATGGTGGGGGTATTCGACACCGCCTTCCACCAGACCATGCCTGAGGAGGCTTATCTGTACGGACTTCCCTACGAGTATTATCAAAAATATAAGATCCGCAGATATGGTTTCCATGGAACCAGCCATTCCTATGTATCCGGGCGGGCGGCGGAAGTGCTTGGAAAATCATATGAAAACCTGCGGATTATCGTATGCCATCTGGGTAACGGCGCCAGTGTGTCCGCGGTGAAAAACGGCAGATGCGTAGATACCTCCATGGGTCTGACTCCGCTGGAAGGTCTGATGATGGGGACCCGATCGGGCGATATAGATCCGGCCATTATTGAATTCCTGGCCCATAAGGAGAATAAGGATATCGAAGGGATTCTGACGGTATTGAATAAAAAGTCCGGGGTACTGGGACTTTCCGATAATTTATCTTCGGATTTCCGTGATCTGGAAGCGGGATATGACAGGGGGGACGAGAACGCAATCCGCACCCTGAAAGCGTTCTGTTATCGCGTGGCAAAGTATATCGGCGCCTATACGGCAGCCATGAATGGTGTGGATGTGATCTGCTTTACCGCAGGCGTGGGGGAGAATGCGCCGCTGGTGCGCAGTTTCGTATGTGAATATCTGGGATATCTTGGCGTCAGGCTGGATGAGGAAGAGAATCAGAAGCGCGGAGAAGATACCGTCATCACCACGCCGGACAGCAAAACAACGGTGATGGTCATTCCCACAAATGAGGAGCTTGCCATTGCGCGGGAAACCGTGCGTCTGGTCTGAAGAATGGATTTTGGCAGGCAGCTGGCTGCCCGGGGAGATAAGGATGATACAAACGGGAATCCTGCGGAAACATGTCCGACTGTGTAAGTTCAGACAGAGTGCCGAAATGTTGTGTCAGGTTTACAACTAAGATACAATTTTGTAAAAAGTTGGTGACAAAGAGGAGGTAGTCTGGAGAAGAAGCAGTTATTGTTCACAGGTAGTTCCGCGAATGTTTTCGTGCGCAATGCGCCGTACAATTGTATGTGCGCATCATATTGTGATGAGCGGCGAGGCCGTGGACAGTGACATGAAATAGGATGGACGGATACCTTTATCCGGAGTTACGGGCAGCGGAGGAATAAACGTGAGGGACGACAGACAGTATAAAAGAGACACAAGAAAACAGTCCAGGGGAGACAGGTTTGGCACAAGAAACAGATTTGAACTGTTTTTGATGCTTGTCTGTTTTCTGCTGATGGTAAATATGTTTACCCTGCTGAAACTGCAGACGCAGGTGAGAAACATGAATAATTCACTGAATCAGGTGATTGCCGTTATTTCCGCAGGAAACACGCGGGAGGAGGGGGAAGAGGCGCTGACGAAGCAGGAGGATGAAGTGATAAATCCCAAATATCAGTCCGCGCCGGCAGAACCTGAAGCGCCTGTGGTGGATTATGTGAGCAAATGCGGGCTTTCGGAGGTGGATAAGCCTGCGGACAGGACTCCCTCACAAGTGCTGAAGCGGCTGAAGGAGCTGGCGGAAGACGATGAAATAATCGCCGGTATATACAAAAATAATTCCCGGTATACGGACGATATGCTGGCTGCTCTGGCGAACAACCCTGAGATGGCGGATTTCGTGGCAAATTTCCTTGATGCGGACAGAACGGCTTCAGGTCAGGGGCTGACAGATGCGGAGAAGAAGCAGGAATTTCCGCTGTTCCTTCAGTGGGATCCCAGATGGGGCTATGCGGATTATGGGGACGGAAGTAATATCGGACTGTCCGGATGCGGTCCTACCTGTCTGTCCATGGTGCTTTATTATCTGTTGGGAGACGAAGATCTTACTCCGGACTACATTGCGAAGTACAGCATGGAAAACGGCTATTACATGTCCGGAACGGGTACAGCCTGGAAACTGCTGGATGACGCGGCCGGCGTTTCGGGCGTGAGCGTATCTCAGCCCAAGGCATCGGACTGGACGCTGAAAAATGCTCTGGACAAGGGAGAGATCCTGATCTGTTCCATGAAGCCGGGAGATTTTACGGCCGGAGGACATTTTATCGTTATCTATGGATATGATTCTGAGGGATATTTGGTGAATGATCCCAACTGTGTGGCCAGAAGCAGAGAAAAATGGCCTTATGAAAAGCTGGACAGACAGATAAAACATCTGTGGTGTTTCGGCAAAACGGATTAAATGATAAATATCAACAAGGGAAAGAGGAACGGTTATGAAAATCAGGACAAGATATGCGCCAAGCCCCACGGGGAGAATGCATGTAGGGAATTTGCGTTCGGCTTTATACGAATTTCTGATCGCCCGGCATGAAGGCGGAGACTTTATTCTCCGCATTGAGGATACCGATCAGGAACGCTTTGTGGAAGGCGCGACGGAAATCATCTACCGCACTTTGGAGAAAGTGGGATTAACACATAACGAAGGTCCGGATAAGGACGGCGGCTATGGTCCGTATGTGCAGAGCGAGAGGATGAAAACAGGCATATATATGCAGTATGCCCGGGAACTGATCGAAAAAGGAGAGGCTTATTACTGTTTCTGCGACAAGGAGAGACTGGCATCTCTGAAGACGGAAGTGGTGGAAGGTAAGGAAATCACAGTCTATGACAAGCACTGCCTGTCTCTTTCCAGAGAAGAAGTGGAGGCGAATCTGACTGCGGGCAAGCCTTTTGTTATTCGCCAGAATAATCCCAAAGAGGGGACAACAACTTTCCATGACGAACTGTACGGCGATATAACCGTGGAAAACGGGGAAATGGACGATATGATTCTGATCAAATCAGACGGCTATCCCACCTATAATTTTGCCAATGTGGTGGATGATCATACCATGAACATCACCCATGTGGTGCGGGGAAATGAGTATCTGTCCTCTTCGCCGAAATATACCAGGCTCTATGAAGCGTTCGGCTGGGAACCGCCTAAATATGTACATCTGCCCCTGGTGACGGACGAGAATCACAAAAAACTGGCCAAAAGGGGCGGCAGCACATCCTTTGAGGATCTGATAGAACAGGGTTTTCTGGCGGAGGCAGTAGTGAACTTTATCGCGCTGCTGGGCTGGAGCCCGGAAGACAACAGGGAAATTTTTACCCTTGAGGAACTCATCGAGGCCTTTGACTACCGCAGAATCAGCAAGTCGCCGGCCGTATATGATATTGTAAAGCTTCGCTGGATGAACGGAGAGTATCTCAAGGCCATGGATTTCGACAGGTTCTATGAGATGGCGGAACCTTATCTGAAGGCCGCGCTGCTGCCTGATGATTCCAGGAAGGAGCAGGGGGTATGTTTCGGGGAGGCGGAGCTTAAAAAAATAGCGGCCATGGTGAAGACCAGGATTGAGGTATTCCCCGATATTACGGAAATGGTGGATTTCTTTTCCGAGCTGCCGGAATATGATACGGCGATGTATACCCACAAAAAGATGAAGACTACCGCCGAGTCATCCCTGGAAGTGCTGAGAGAAGTGCTGCCTGTGCTGGAGGCGCAGGAACAGTACGATAATGATTCTCTGTATGGGATTCTGGCAAAATACGTGGAGGAAAAAGGCTGCAAAAACGGTTATGTCATGTGGCCGGTCCGCACGGCGGTTTCCGGCAAACAGACGACTCCGGCAGGCGCCACGGAAATCATGGAAGTTCTGGGCAAAGAGGAATCTCTGCGCAGGATACGCAGAGGCATCGAGCTTTTGGAGAACGCCTGAGGGGCAGTCAACTGTAAACGGCATTCGCATAAAACAGCGGGACGCTGCAGGAGGATTTACAGGCCGGGTAACCGGTTTGCAAAATCCTCTGCAGTCCAGGCCGTTCTTTAAGGGAATGCAGCGAAAAGAGGAGGAAACGATGGATCTTACAAACGCAAACGAACCGCAGAAAGCCGCCATCATGCACCTGCGCGGCCCATGTCTTGTCCTTGCCGGTCCGGGAAGCGGCAAGACGTACACCATTACGAATCGTATATTATATCTTTTGGAACAGGGAGTTCCTCCCGAATCCGTCCTGGTGATCACCTTTATGAAGGAAGCGGCGCTATCCATGCAGAACCGTTTTCGGGAAATGGCCGCTGCGGACTATTCTTCCCGAAGCAATATCCGAACGCCTCACGCACCTTCTTTTCCGGTTAATTTCGGAACCTTTCATTCTGTCTTTTACCATATTCTGAAGGAATCAAACACGCTTAAATCAACGGAACTGCTAAGCAATTCCGAGAAGAAAAATCTGATTCTTCCCATATTAAAAACATACGCGGCGCAGCAGGAAACTCAGGAGGACAGTCAGGAAATTCAGGCCGGTCTGAACGACGATGCCGTCCAGATTCTCTCCGCCATAGGCTTTTACAAGAATACTATGGAATTGGAGGCTGCCGGGAAGAAGGCTCCGGCCAGATGGCAGGCCAGGTTTGCGGATATCTGCAGGGACTATGGTCAGGCCGTAAAGCGTATGGGACGGCTGGATTTTGACGATATGCTGTATGAGTGCAAGGTACTTCTGGAAGAACAGGAAGATGTGCGGAATTATTGGCAGAGGCGTTTCCGGTACATTTTGATTGACGAATTCCAGGATATTAATCCGGTACAGTACGAGGCGGTGAAGCTGCTGGCGGCTTCTCCCTATAATATCTTCGCTGTGGGGGACGACGACCAGGCGATTTACGGTTTCCGGGGCTCACAGCCCGAATGCCTGAAACGGTTCGCCGCAGAATATCGGGCAAGGCAGCTTCTGCTGGATGTAAATTATCGAAGCAAGGAAGAGATCGTCCGCGCGTCCCTGGAGGTAATCGAGGTCAACCGGGATCGTTTTGTGAAACAGCTGAAAGCCGCCCCCGGAAACAGAGCCCAATCTCCGGCGGGAAGCGACACTGCAGACTGTTACGGAGGGAAGGGGCCGGTGACGGTGAGAGCTTATACGGACAAGGAGGGCCAATACAGTCATATGCTGAAGGAGATCGCGGCATGTCTTGGGGAGGGAGAGAGCTGCGCGGTACTTTTCCGTACCAATTCTTTTATGCAGGGATTTGCCGCCAGACTGAAAGCCGCAGACATTCTCTATGAGATGAAGGAGCGGGTCTCAAGTATATACGAACATTTTATCGTGACGGACATTATGGCCTATCTGCAGCTGGCCTGCGGAGAGGGACGCAGGGAACATATTCTGCGCGTCATGAATAAACCTTCCCGGTATATCAGCAGGGAAGCAGTGGGCGAAGGCGCCTGGGATGCTTCAAAAATGCTGGACTATTATCGAAACATACAGATGCCGGGAGAAAGAAAAAACGGAATAAAAAATGAAATTATTCGTCTTGACAAACAGCTGAAAAGCATTCGGGAGCTTTCACTGCGTCCTGCGGTCAGCTATATCCTGAAAGTTATGGGGTATGAGCAATATCTGAAGGAGAAGGCGGGAAATAATTCCGAAAAATGGCAGGAATGGCAGGAACTGCTGGAATGGCTGAAGGAAGATGCGTCGGCATATGCAAATCTAAAGGAGTGGAAAGATTTTCAGCGGGAATACACGAAAGCCATGGAAAAGGGGCAGGCGGCGGAAGGCAGACAGCCCGGAAAGAAAAGGGCAGGAGAGCCGGCGAAGGATGGCAGGAAGGCGGTGCAGCTGCTGACCGTTCATGGGGCAAAGGGATTGGAATTTGACAGGGTATGGATTCCGGACTGCAACGAAAAAGTTTTTCCTCACGGCACAATGCCGGACGAGGCGGCAGTGGAGGAAGAACGCAGGATTTTTTATGTGGCCATGACCAGAGCAAAGAAACGTCTGGAGCTCCTCTACCTTACCGGCACAAAGGAACGCCCCAGACAACCCTCCAGATTTCTTAATCCGCTTTTCGGAGGAAAGAGCAAAAAAACTTATTCATCCACCACTTCATCAAATTCGCAGCTGTCAAGATATTCGTCGAAGGCTTCTGCCACCCGCTCGTATTCGCCGTCATCCTCAATATAGTCCAATACAGGTTCCTCGTTGGGATCCTCCGGATTCTCACTGTATCTGTAGAACCAGACCTCGCCGTCCTCGTTTGTACCGTCTTCGTTCAGGGGGAGCAGTACAATGTAATCTTTGGATGCGACCGTCAGAATGGTAATGACGGCGCAGTTCACCAGGCTGCCGTCATCCAGCTCCAGTTCAACGGTCATTTCCTCGTCTTCATAATCATTTTTCTTTCCCATGGAATACCTCCTTTTTTGCTGCTGTTCACTTTGTTCACAGTAACCCTTTTTGCTTAAGCAGGTTCATTATACTGTTTTTTGGAAGGTTGTGCAATAGGACTTTGGCGTTTTATCAGGTTTTATGCCGAAAGTTTTTAATAGACTTTTTATTTCGGTGAATTTGTGGTAAAATAAGGACAATATGGCAGTGACATATTCTGGACTTTATGCTGGTTGAAAAGGAGAATGAAAATGTCTGATATAAGAAAAGAGCAGGAGCGCGATGAACTCCACCGGGCAATATGGGCGATTGCGGATGAACTGCGCGGCAGTGTAGATGGGTGGGACTTCAAATCCTATGTGTTGGGCATGATGTTCTACCGCTATATTTCCGAAAATCTGACTAATTATATCAATGGGGGTGAGATTGAAGCTGGAAATGAGGGTTTTGATTTTGCGTTGCTGTCTGATGAGGACGCCGAGCAGGCCCGTGAGGATCTGGTCAAAACAAAAGGGTTTTTCATCCTTCCGTCTGAACTTTTTTGCAATGTCAGAAAGAGGGCGGTAAGCGATGAAAACCTGAATATGACTTTGGAGGCGGCCTTTAATCATATTGAAGAATCTGCAAAAGGCAGTGAGAGCGAAGATAACTTTGCCGGATTATTCGATGATATTGATGTAAACAGCAATAAACTGGGGGCTACTGTTGCCAAACGCAATGCAAACCTTGTAAAGTTGATTGAAGGTGTTGCGGCCATGAGATTAGGAAATTACAAGGAAAACTCCATCGACGCCTTTGGCGATGCCTACGAGTACCTCATGAGTATGTACGCCTCCAATGCCGGGAAAAGCGGCGGCGAATTCTTTACGCCGCAGGAGGTTTCGGAACTGCTGACCAGAATTGCGGTTGTTGGAAAAACAGAGGTCAACAAGGTATATGACCCAGCCTGCGGCTCTGGCTCTCTGCTTCTGAAAGCCGCTAAAATTCTCGGCAAAGAGAATGTCCGTCAGGGCTTTTACGGCCAGGAAGTCAACCTGACTACATACAATCTTTGCCGTATCAATATGTTCCTGCATGATATTGATTTTGACAAGTTTGATATTGCCCATGAAGATACGCTGGTGTCTCCGCAGCATTGGGATGACGAACCCTTTGAAGTTATCGTTTCCAATCCTCCGTATTCCATCAAGTGGGAGGGCGATGATAACCCGGTTCTAATAAATGATCCTCGCTTTTCTCCTGCCGGAGTGCTTGCGCCGAAATCCAAGGCCGATCTTGCCTTTATCATGCACTCTCTGGCATGGCTAGCCACCAGTGGGACTGCGGCAATCGTCTGTTTTCCCGGCATTATGTACCGAGGCGGGGCTGAGAAGAAAATCCGCCAATACCTGATTGATAATAACTTCATCGACTGCATTATCCAGCTTCCCAGCAACCTGTTCTTTGGAACTTCCATTGCGACCTGCATCATGGTCTTGAAGCGCAGCAAATCTGACAACCGCACTCTGTTCATTGATGCCTCCGGCGAGTGCGTGAAGGTCACGAATAATAACAAGCTGACAGAGGAGAACATTGGGAAAATAGTTGCGGAGTTTGTTTCCCGCGAGGATGTAGATTACTTTGCCCGCTGTGTTCCTTATGACGAGATTGCCGGAAACGACTATAACCTGTCTGTTTCCACCTATGTAGAGGCCGAGGACACCAGAGAAGTCATTGATATCGTGAAGCTCAATGAGGAGATTCAGGAGATTGTGGAGCGGGAACAGGTGCTGCGGGATGAGATTGACAAGATCATTGCAGAAATCGAGGTAGGGATATGAATGAAAAGTATCTGGCGGCAGTCGAAACGATTAAAGCGGCTATTCTGAAAAGTCAGAGCCGGACTGTGCAAAATACGAACCGGGAATCTCTTTTGCTATACTACTCCATTGGCGGATATGTTTCCGGAAACTCAAGAGAAGGAACATGGGGAACCGGTGCAATTGACGAAATCAGCGCCAGGCTCCGGGAAGAACTGCCGGGACTGAGGGGCTTTTCAAGCAGAAACATCAAGTCCATGCGTCAGTTTTATGAGGCATGGCAACCCTATTTGCAGCTTTCCCTACCTTTGGAATTGCGTGAAAAAAAGGCAGCCGCGGCGACCGATTTGGCGTTGACGGCGGAGGCTGTGCTTACCTTTTCGGAAAATCGGCCGCCAGTGGCGACCGATTTGAGGATGGAGGATTTTACTGGTATCAGCTTCACACACCACATGGAAATTCTGCATACGGTAAAGGACGTTGCGGAGAGATTGTTTTACATTCAGGCAAGTGCCCGCTGCCATTGGAGCAAATACACGCTCCGGGAAAGATTGAAGCAGGACTTGTATCATCATCAGGGAGCCTTGCCCAATAATTTTGCTGCAACGATTTCGGATGATAAACAGTATATGCAGGCTATCCAGATGTTCAAAGATGAGTATTTTCTGGATTTTATCAATACAGAGGAGTTGGATTTAACTGACCCCCAGGACATGGACGAGCGCGTGCTGGAACATGAGATTATTAGCCACATCCGCAATTTTATCCAGTGTCTCGGTTCTGGCTTCTGCTTTGTAGGTAATCAGCATCGGATTGAGGTGGACGGCGAGGAGTTCTTCGCTGACTTGTTGTTTTTCCAGCGGGATTTGAAAGCATTGGTCGTGATCGAATTGAAAAAGGGCAAATTCAAGCCCGCATATCTGGGACAGCTCAACTTTTATCTGTCCGCTTTGGACGAGCAGGAGCGGAAAAACGGTGAGAACCCGTCTATTGGTATTCTGCTGTGCCGGGAGGCCAACAAGAGCGTTGTGGAACTGGCCATCCGGGACTATACCAAGCCGCTGGGCGTTGCGACCTACCGAACGGCGGATGAACTGCCGGGGCAATACCAGGTTTTGGCGCCGATTATTGAGGAGGCCCCCAAGCTGCTGGATGTAGTGGCATTTGAGGAAGGCGGTGATGAAGAATGAGCAGGCTGGAGGAATTGATACAGGAACTTTGCCCGGATGGGGTGGAATATAAAAAATTGGGAGAGATTGCGACTATTTCAAGAGGTGGGAATCTTCAAAAGAAGGACTTCTGCTCCGACGGCATTCCCTGCATTCATTATGGGCAAATCTATACCAGATACGGCCTGTTTGCCGATAAGACTTTCACTTTTATTAGCCAAGATTGCGCCAAAAAGCAAAAGATGGCCTATCCTCATGATATTGTTATGGCTGTTACAAGTGAAAATATCGAAGATGTATGTAAATGTGTGGCTTGGTTAGGTGATGAGGCCGTTGCAGTTAGTGGACATACTGCTATCATCCACCATAGTCAAAACGCCAAATACTTGACCTATTATTTTCATACAGAGATGTTTGCTGTACAGAAGAGAAAACTTGTTCACGGAACAAAGGTAATGGAAGTTACGCCAGACACGCTAAAAGCGGTAACTATTCCTGTACCTCCTTTGGAGGTGCAGAGTGAAATTGTTCGGATTCTGGACAATTTCATGGAATTTACAGCAGAGCTTACAACGAAGCTTACAGAGGAGCTTGCAGCGAGGAAACAACAGTATGAATACTATCGTGACAAGCTGCTGACCTTCGATGTACGCGGGGGGGTATGTGATTGCCAATGGCGGACGCTTTCGGAAATTGCCACATTTACGTATGGATATACCGCAAAAGCACAGGACGCAGGTGACACCAGATTTATCAGAATTACAGATATTACTGAAGACGGCGGTTTATGCCCTGTTAATGGTAAATTCATTGATCTTACTGATGAAAGCACCAAATACCTTTTATACAAAGGAGACATACTACTGGCTCGAACTGGTGCGACTTATGGAAAAACTCTGTATGTTTCAAATGATGAACCAGCAGTATATTCCTCTTTTTTGATTAAGATCGACCTGGATAATAGCTTGATACTGAATAGATATTATTGGTATTTTTCTAAATCAAGCGTATATTGGACCCAAATCGAAAAATATGTGTCTAAAGGCAGGCAGCAGCAATTTAATTCAGGGGCGGTTGGAAGAGTTGTTGTTCCTATCCCTCCGCTTCCTGTTCAACAGCGCATTGTCAATGTCTTGGACAACTTGGAAGCCATCTGCTCCGACCTTAAAATCGGTCTGCCTGCGGAAATTGAAGCGTGGCAAAAACAGTACGAATTTTATCGTGACGCCCTCTTGACATTTGCTGCAACGGGCGAGATAATCGCAGACAAACAGACAAATATGTGTAATGGCCTAATTCGACTTTGTCAATATGTTTTTGGGTATGTTTTTGTTACCTTACCGGATATTTCTGATAACTGTGACAGTCAAAGAAAACCTGTTACCAGTAGTAGCCGCATAGCAGGAGAGTATCCTTATTACGGGGCTTCTGGAATTGTAGATTATGTGAATGACTATCTTTTTAACGGAGAGTTTTTACTTGTTTCCGAGGATGGGGCAAATTTGTTGGCAAGAAGTACGCCGATTGCGTTTTCAATTTCGGGAAAGAACTGGGTCAATAACCATGCACATGTTTTGAAATTTGAAAGCTATGCTACCAGACGCTATGTGGAGTTTTATTTGAACTCTATAGACCTGTCACGGTTTATTTCTGGAGGAGCGCAGCCAAAACTTAACCAGCAAAATCTTAATCGGATACGGATTCCCTTACCATCACAGGCCGGGCAAGAGCGCATCGTCTCCATCCTTGACCGTTTCGATACCCTCTGCAATGACCTGACCTCCGGCCTGCCCGCCGAAATTGAGGCCCGTCAAAAGCAATACGAATACTACCGTGACAAGCTGCTGGCCTTCTCCCCTGCAGACGGATAACGAGAGAGGTGGTTCCCATGAGTACCTATAACATCGTGCTTTCTACCAATGAAAGTACAGTCGTGACCGAATATGCGCCGCAGACCCAGCGAAGCGACGCTTATCAAAGTGAAGCGGCTCTGGAGGCGACGTTTATCAAAATGCTCTGTGAACAGGGCTATGAGTATGTGACCATCCATAACGCTGACGCGCTCATTTCTAATCTCCGCCGACAGCTGGAACTGCTGAACAACTGCCGTTTTACAGATAAGGAATGGGGCAGCTTTTTCAAGAGCAAAATCGCCAATGCCAATGAGGGCATCGTGGAAAAAACTCGGAAAATTCAGGAGGACTATGTGCAGAACCTGACCCGTGAGGACGGCACGACTCTGAATATTACCTTGATCGATAAGAAGCACATCCATAACAACCGCTTGCAGGTCATTAACCAGTATGTAGAAACCTCCGGGAACCATGATACCCGATATGATGTGACGATTCTGGTAAACGGTCTGCCCCTCGTCCATGTGGAACTGAAGCGGCGTGGTGTCGCAATCAAAGAGGCGTTCAACCAGATCGACCGCTATCAGCGCGACAGCTTTTGGGCAGGCTGCGGACTGTATGAGTATGTGCAGATTTTCGTAATCTCCAACGGCACATCCACAAAATATTATTCCAACACCACCAGGGCAAGCCATATCAAAGAAAACGAGGGCGCAGGCAGAAAGCGCGGAAAGAAAACCACCAACAGCTTTGAGTTCACCTCCTATTGGGCGGACGGGAACAACAAAATCATTGCCGACCTTGTGGACTTTACAAAGACATTTTTCGCGAAGCATACCATTCTGAATATCCTGACAAAATACTGCGTGTTCACATCTGAGGACTTATTGCTTGTCATGCGGCCCTATCAGATTGTGGCGATCGAGCGGATTTTGAACCGGATTGAGGTATCTGCAAATTATAAGAAAGCAGGCACGATTGAGGCCGGAGGATATATCTGGCACACCACAGGAAGCGGAAAGACCCTGACTTCTTTCAAAACGGCACAGCTTGCGGCGGGTCTGCCCTATATCGACAAGGTACTGTTTGTTGTTGACCGCAAAGATTTGGATTACCAGACCATTAAGGAATATGACCGTTTTGAAAAGGGAGCCGCCAATGGCAACAAAAGTACCGCCGTCCTGCAAAGGCAGTTGGAGGATAAGGACAGCAAAGGAAATCCGAAGCAATACCGAATCATCGTTACAACCATTCAAAAGCTGGATGTTTTTGTTGCTAAGAATCCGGATCACCCAATCCGGAACAAGCACATTGTTTTGATTTTTGATGAATGCCACCGTAGCCAATTTGGAGATATGCACACACGCATCGTTGGCGGCGTGATTAAAAAAGGCGAAAAGGCGGTTAAGGTTTCCCAGTATTTCCACCAGTACCATATCTTCGGCTTTACCGGGACGCCGATTTTCGGAGCCAATGCCGGAACAGGGGGCAATCCGAACCTGAGAACCACAGAACAGGCATTTGGAGCAAAACTCCATACCTACACCATCGTAGACGCAATCAATGACGGGAATGTTCTGCCCTTCCGCATCGACTACATTAATACCGTTAAGCAGAAGGACGACAGCAAAGACAAGAAGGTTTCAGCTATAGACACCGAGGAAGCGTTGACTTCTCAGGAACGCATTTCTGAGGTTGTGAAGTATATTCTGGAACACTTCGACCAAAAGACAATGCGGAACTCCTATTACAGTCTGAGAGGCCAGCGTGTGAACGGATTTAACTCCATCTTTGCGGTCAGCTCCATTCCGGTTTGCAAAAAGTATTATCTGGAGTTGAAGAAACAGATAGCGGAGCAGCATCGTGACCTGACCATTGCCACTATCTTCTCTTTTGCGCCTAATGAGCCGGAGGACGCAGACGGCATTCTGGATGATGAAAGTTTTGACACTGAGAGCCTTGACCAGAGTTCCCGCGATTTTCTGGAAATGGCGATTGCTGAATACAACAGGACTTTCAAAACGAACTTTGATACATCCAGCAAGGGATTTCAGGATTACTACAAAGATCTTTCCGACAAGGTAAAAAAGCGGGAGGTTGATATGCTGATCGTTGTCAATATGTTCCTGACCGGTTTTGACGCAACAACACTCAATACGCTTTGGGTCGATAAAAATCTGAAAATGCATGGCTTGATACAGGCATTTTCCAGAACAAACCGTATTCTGAACTCTGTAAAGACTTTTGGCAATATTGTTTGTTTCCGAGACCTTGAAGAAGCGACAAATGACGCGATTGCCCTGTTTGGAGATAAAGAAGCGGTCGGTATCGTTCTTCTGAAATCTTATGAGGATTACTACTATGGCTGTGTAGATGATAAAGGCCGTGAGCAGAAAGGCTATGAGGAACGGGTTGCCCAGCTGCTTGCTCAGTTTCCATTGGGACAGCCCATCATCGGAGAGCAGAGCAAGAAAGATTTCATTGTTCTGTTTGGCAACATCCTGCGCCTGAGAAATATTCTCTCCGCCTTTGACCGTTTTGCCGGAAATGAAATCCTGTCACAGATTGATTTTCAGGACTACACAGGTACATACCATGATGTGTATAATGAAATCAAGCCGAAACCGGGCGGTAAAGACAGCATCATGGACGATGTTGTGTTTGAAATGGAACTCGTGAAACAGGTGGAAGTCAACATTGACTATATCCTGATGATGGCCACAAAGTACCACGATGGAAATTGCAAGGATAAGGAAATCCTGGTTGCGATTGATAAGGCAATCAAGTCCAGCTTGCAGCTCAGGTCTAAGAAGGAACTGATTGAGAACTTTATTGCAACGATCAATACAAGCACTGATGTCAACGCAGACTGGCAGCGATTTGTTAGAGAGCAACGAGAAGTCGATATTCTCGCTTTGATTCAAGAGGAAAGATTGAAGCCGGAAGAAACCCGAAAGTTTGTTGAGAATGCTTTCCGTGATGGTGTACTTAAAACGACCGGTACAGATGTTGATCGTCTGTTGCCGCCTGTTTCCCGTTTCGGCGGCGGTGGCTCCCGCGATAAGAAAAAGCTGGCTGTGATTGATAAGCTAAAAATTTTTTTTGAAAAATATTTCGGGCTGGTCAGCCCGGCTGAACCTGGATCTGAATACAAGGTTGTGAATTATCAAGACATGATGGACAATGTTCCGCTGGGAATGATCGCTGAAGAATCTATTCAATATGGAGATGAAAAGTAATAACAGACATCCCCAAGGCGCTCAACCGTAAAAAAGCTGGGCGCTTTCTCCCTGCCCCAAATTAAAAGGAGGCAGGTTTTATGCCGAAAGTTTTTAAATAGACTTTTTATTGTGATGAATATGTGGTAAAATACTGAATGATAAGAGCGCAAAAGACATAAACGGCAGATAATAATGGCGGGAGTTCTATTCAACATAAAGAGGGAGGGAAAACGATGACAGAAAAAATTTTGCAGAAAAAGCCGTATCCCATGGGAGCACATCCGGAGGGCGGTGGGGTTCGTTTTTCCTTTGTATCGGGAAGCGCTTCCTGCGGGGTTTTGCTGTATGACAAAACGACGGGAAAGCAGCGCAGAAAAATAAACTTTGACGATGCCGACAGGATTGGACGTGTCTATTGCAGGACAGTGTTCGATATTGCGCCTGAATCCAGCACTTATCTTTTCTTTGAGAATGATCGCCTTGTTCCGGACGAACGGGCCAGGGTATTTCCCAAAAGGATCGCATTCGGAAAGAAAAGAAGCCTGGAGGATTTGCGGGCAGGATTTCTGACTGAAGCTTTTGACTGGGAGGATGACTGTTTTCCCAGGCTTCCGTATAACAGAATGCTGGTCTACTGCATGCATGTGCGGGGATTTACAAAGCATGCGTCGTCCAATGTAAGGCACCGGGGCACTTTCGCCGGGATTGGAGAGAAGATTGCCTATTTGAAGGAGATTGGCGTGACTACCATAGAACTGCAGCCGGCCTATGAATTTACGGAGATTGCCGTGGACGGAGAATGCAGGCATACTTCTGCGGCGATGCCTGTTATGCAGGAATTGGCAGAGGAGGAGAAAATAAATTATTGGGGGTATAAGAGGGGATATTACTACATGCCGAAGGGAGCTTATGCTTCTTCGGGGGATCCGGGGACAGAATTTAAGACGCTTGTGCGGTCGCTTCACGCGGAGGGGATGGAGCTGATTATGCAGTTCTATTTTCCGAATGAGGTAAAACGGAGCGAAATCTCTGAAATACTGCGTTTTTGGGTGCTTGAATATCATGTGGACGGTTTTCATCTTCTGGGGGAAAATATTCCGGCTGATCTTCTTGCGGCCGATGATGTTCTGGCTGACAGCAAACTCTGGTATTATTGTTTCGATACTGCTGCCATTTACGGCAGAACGGGAGAGTCTCCGTACCCTCATACGGCGGAGTATAATGATTGCTGGTGTTATGATATGCGCAGGTTTCTGAAAGGGGACGGAGGTATGCTGGGCAGCGTACTTTACCATATGCGTCATATTCCGGACAGGCAGGGCCGCATTCACTATTTGAGCAATTATTCCGGGTTTACCCTTGCGGATCTGGTATCTTATGATTATAAGCATAATGAGGCAAACGGAGAAGAGAACAGGGACGGAACCGATTACAACTGCAGCTGGAACTGCGGGGAAGAAGGTTCTACCCGCAGGCAGGCGGTCCGGCAGCTGAGGATAAAGCAGATGAAAAATGCCATATGTCTTCTGCTTCTGTCCCAGTCCACCCCGCTGATCTTTATGGGCGATGAATTCGGAAATTCTCAAAAGGGAAATAATAATCCCTATTGTCAGGACAATGCCGTCACTTGGCTGGACTGGGGAGGAATCAAAAAGAACCGGGAGATATGGGAGTTTTGGAAGAAGCTGGTGGATTTTCGGAAAAATCATCCTATTTTACGGCCGGCGAAGGAACTGCGGCTGATGGACTATATTGCCTGCGGCTATCCGGATTTGTCCTATCACGGACATAATGCCTGGTGTCCGCAGACGGAAAATATTTATCGGCATATAGGCATAATGTTCTGCGGAAAATATGCCAGAACCGGAGAATCCTGCGACGATACCTTTATTTACCTGGCGATGAATATGCACTGGGACAGCCGCAGGCTTGCTCTGCCCAGACTACCCGCAGGAATGCGGTGGGAGGAGGCATTTGCCACGGAATCGGCCGACGCTGTCCGGAAGACATCGTCGGCGGAAGAGTGCGGGGAATTCAGGAGAAACATTCCGCCCAGAAGCATTACCGTATATCTCAGCGTTTCGGCGTAATGTTTCTGGCCGTGCACAATTTGCGGAGATTCACATATGATACCATAAATACTCATATGGAGAATTCTATGAATTGTGTGATATTGCTGTTGTTGCTTAGCTGCTGCGGCGGATGCGGAGGCTGCCGGACATCGGGCAGAACCGGCTGCTGCTGCAGAGAAAACAGGAGAGAGCACAAGGCTTCCTGCAGGAGAATGCAGGGGGATTGTGACTGCCGCAACAAGTGCCATGAGCATTGCTGCGAAAATGAAAAACCTGTATGTAATGACGACTGCGGCTGTGCGAGAGAAGAAAGAGAATGCCGTGATATGCCCGGTATGATTCCGCCGCCCTGGCAGGATGATTATCCCAAATTTCCACGCAGGGACGACAATTGCGGATGCGAAGGCTGAGAGTTACTGTGAACGGAGTGAACAATAACGGCTGAGAGGCCTGAGTTACGCTGTCTGACAGGATGTTGAGCAGAGTATCTCCATGAACCCGGAAACAGCGCCGGGACAGAGTTAAGCCTATCCCGGCAGTCGGAAGAAGGGCGGTCCCTATGAAGGTTGACCGCCTTTTTTCGCTTTGCTTTTTTAACGGCTCAGTAACGCCGGGTGAAATTTTTATACCCAATTTTTGTAAAATATGTTTGAAATGGGGGCAATATATGGTATAATAAAACTTGTTCCAGGCCGTTGGCGGCGAGTCAGGCGTCTGGCATAAACAGCAGTTTTACGGAAAGGCGGGCGTTTTTCATGGGTAAGGACAGGTATGTTGCATATGTCTCCACCTATACCAGGGGAGATAAAAATGGGATAAAAATATACGATGTAGATATGGAGAAGGGGCGCTTCATTGAGAAGGATAAGGTGGAAATCACCAATTCTTCCTATGTGACCATCTCGCACAATGAGAAAATTCTTTATTCTATCACGGATTTCGGGGTGGAGTCTTATACCATACTGGAGGACGGAAGTCTTGAATTCCTGAACTTTGCCTCCAATAACGGGATGAGAGGATGTTATGTATCCACAGATTACACGGACAGTTATCTGTTTGTCGCGGGATATCATGACGGGAAGCTGACGGTGCTGAAGCTGGAGGAGAACGGCGCAATCGGTGAGATCACGGATGAAATCTATCATAAGGGTCTGGGAAGCGTTGCGGAGCGTAATTTCAGACCGCATATTAACTGCGCCAGGATGACTCATGACAATAAGTACCTCCTTGTGGCGGATCAGGGCATGGATCATGTCAATGTATATCGCTTTGAACCGAAGATGGGCAAGGTAATGCTGGCGGACGTGATCAGAAGCGAGCTGGAATCTGCCCCCAGGCACATCAAAATCTCCAGGGACGGACATTTCCTCTATATCGTACATGAGGCAAAATGTTTTATTGACGTATATTCCTATGAGGAGTGTAAGGGGCAGCCTGTTTTTGAGAAAATTCAGACTGTAAGTACGTCAGAGGGAGGAATAGGCAGTTATAATGCGGCGAGCG
The DNA here is from genome assembly GCA_910586515.1 of uncultured Acetatifactor sp. Classification (GTDB taxonomy): domain Bacteria; phylum Bacillota; class Clostridia; order Lachnospirales; family Lachnospiraceae; genus Acetatifactor. Next base: position 35,298 of record CAJUGL010000002.1, on the reverse strand, counting down.
CGCTCTCGTTTTCAGATGATCATCAATATCTGCTCAGTTCCAACGCGGGAGAGAATTCCGTGGTAATGTATCGTGTAGACGAGGCGACGGGAATGCTTTCAAAGATTTTCTGTCTGCCGGTGGGGGGCGAGTATCCCAAGGATGCCAGTCTGTTTCCCAATAATAAGTTTTTGGTGTCCCTTAACCATGAGACCAACGACATGACCTTTTTCCATGTCAACGCGGAAGACGGCACCATGATTATGAATGGTCCGCCTATAAGGGTAGACGTTCCAAACTGTATCACATTCCATAAGCTATAAGATTTGCTCCGGCTTTTGTGATGCCGGAGCTTTTTTCGTATACACAGGCCCGTGCACAAAGTGCGGCTCCGCACACCTGGAAGTTTGCCGCTGAAGCGGCGCACGGGCGGGCGGCGGAGCAGGCGTTTTTCTACTCGATTAAACGTTCAGACAGTGTATCAAAATTAGACAGAAAGGGGAGGCGTATGGCCGGCTCAACTTACGGAAGTATATTCAGAATCACCACCTGGGGGGAATCTCACGGAAAGGCGTTGGGCGTAGTAATAGACGGCTGTCCCGCCGGGCTGGAGCTTACGGAGGAAGATATTCAGCGCTATCTGGACAGGCGTAAGCCCGGGGCAAGCAGCATTGCGACACCAAGGAAAGAGGAAGACAGGGTGGAAATTCTCTCCGGAGTGTTTGAGGGGAGGACCACCGGGACGCCGATCTCTCTTATGGTGCGCAATACTTCCCAGAAATCCGGGGATTACAGCGAAATTGCCTCTTTTTATCGCCCGGGACACGCAGACTATACCTATGACGCGAAATATGGTTTTCGGGATTATCGGGGCGGCGGCCGTTCTTCCGGCAGGGAGACTGTGGGAAGGGTGGCGGCCGGAGCCGTGGCCTGCAAAGTATTGGAACGTCTGGGGGTGACGGTGTATGCGTACACGCGTTCGATAGGTCCGGTGGAGGCGGACATGGAGCGTTTTGATCGGGAGATCGGGAGGCGGACTCTGACGGCAATGCCTGACGAGCGGGCGGATGAGGCTGCTTTGCGGTATCTGGAGGAGGCGCGGCAGGACAGGGATTCCGTGGGAGGCTGTATGGAATGTCTGGTGGAGGGACTGCCGCCGGGAATAGGAGAGCCTGTTTTCGATAAACTTGACGCAAATCTGGCAAAGGCGATTATGTCCATAGGCGCGGTGAAAGCGGTGGAGATCGGCGACGGATGCCGTGTTTCGGCCCGCAGGGGCAGCGAAAATAACGATGAGTTTCATGGGAGAGACGGAGTAATCGTCAAGGCGTCCAACCATGGAGGAGGAATTCTGGGGGGAATCAGCGACGGAGACCGGCTTGTGGTCAGGGCGCATGTAAAACCCACACCTTCTATTTTCCGGACACAGAAAACCGTAAACCGCGGCGGAGAGGAGATTGAGATCAATATCCGGGGACGGCATGACCCGGTTATCGTGCCGAGAGCGGTAGTCGTCATGGAATGTATGACAGCGCTCACAGTGCTGGATGCCATGCTGATGAATATGTCTGCGAGAATGCCGGATATCGAGACTTTTTACCGTTTCCGGGAGTAACGCGGCGTTGGCTGCGGCAAGTGAATTTATCTGGAGAGGAGAATAGAGAAAATGTATCGCATTTTGAGGCAGGAAGGACGGGCAAAAAGAGCGGAATTTAAGACTGTACACGGAACGATTCAGACGCCTGTATTTATGAACGTGGGAACAGTGGGGGCGATTAAGGGTGCAGTGGCTACCTCTGACTTAGAGGAGATTAAGACGCAGGTGGAGCTGTCCAATACTTACCATCTCCATGTGAGACCCGGAGACGGCGTGATTCGTCAGCTGGGAGGACTTCATAAATTTATGTCCTGGGACAAGCCGATTTTGACGGATTCGGGAGGATTTCAGGTGTTTTCCCTGGCCGGACTGCGCAAGATCAGGGAGGAGGGCGTTTTCTTTAATTCTCATGTGGACGGGCGCAGAATTTTTATGGGGCCGGAGGAAAGCATGCAGATTCAGTCTAACCTTGCCTCCACCATTGCCATGGCTTTTGATGAATGCGCGCCCAGCAAGGCTGACAGGGGGTATGTGCAGGCATCCGTTGAACGCACTTACAGGTGGCTTGTCAGGTGTAAGAAGGAGATGGAACGGCTGAATAATCTGGAGGATACGCTGAATCCCCATCAGCTGCTTTTCGGCATCAATCAGGGAGCAGTCTATTCGGATATACGCATCGAACATGCCAGGCGCATTTCGGAGCTGGAGCTGGACGGCTATGCAGTCGGAGGGCTGGCAGTGGGAGAGACTCATGAGGAGATGTATCATATTCTGGATGAAGTGGTGCCTTTTCTGCCGAAGGACAGGCCGACGTACCTGATGGGCGTGGGGACACCCGCGAATATTCTTGAAGGCGTAGAGCGGGGAGTGGATTTCTTCGACTGTGTATATCCTACCAGAAATGGCCGGCACGGGCATCTCTATACTAATCAGGGGAAGATCAATCTGTTCAATGCAAAATACGAACTGGATGAACGTCCCATAGAAGAGGGCTGCGGCTGCCCTGCCTGCAGACGTTATTCCAGGGCATATATCCGGCATCTGCTGAAGGCGAAGGAAATGCTGGGCATGCGTCTGTGCGTGCTTCACAATCTCTATTTTTACAATACCATGATGGAAGAAATAAGAGATGCTTTGGATAAAGGATGCTTTGGGACATATAAAAGGCAAAAGCTGGAAGGAATGCGGGGAGAAAACGGAATTATGCCTTGACCAAAGGCCGGTTTTTGTGTATCATATCTATCTAGATGGATAAAGGAGAGACATCCGCCCAGGCGCGTGAGTTGGTTTCGGCTGGGTAACGGTTCAGCGAACTGTCTGAAGTGTTGAACGGCTGCTATGATGCGGACGAGCATCAGGTTAAGCGCACCGGTGAGCCGATGTCGGAATGGAGGAAAAATGGGTATTTTATTGACAGAGGCCGATGCAGCGGCTGCAGGAGGAGTCAGCCTGATCAGTATGCTGCTGATGTATGCTGTGGTGATCGGCGCCATGTGGTTCTTTCTTATGCGTCCTCAGAGCAAGGAAAAGAAAAGAGTAGCGGCCATGCTCTCGTCGCTGGAAATCGGGGATTGTATTCTCACTACATCCGGATTCTACGGAATTGTGATTGACATGAAGGATGACATGGTTATTGTGGAATTCGGCAGCAATAAGAATTGCCGTATTCCCATGGAAAAATCGGCGATCAGCCGTGTGGAAAAGGCGGGAGAGAATTAACCTGTCAATATCGGAAAGAGAAAAGACTAAATCAGCGGAGAGGCCGATTTAGTCTTTTTGTCAATTAGGGTTCAGGCGATAGCCTTCAATCCAACAGGCGGTTTTATTCGATTTTGTCAATGCAGTCCTGCTTCTGCCGCATGGAGGTATGCACGTAAAATTCCATGGTAGTGCGTGTGGAGGCATGGCCCAGGATAGAAGATACGGTTTTGCAGTCTACACCTTTTTCCAGACAGGCTGTGGCGAATCCGTGGCGCATGGCATGGAAATTGCAGTCTTCCATATTGCAGTGCTTTAGAATTGTCTTAAATTTTTTCTGGACATTGCGCGGTTCCGTACAGGTTTTTGCGCCCGTGAGAAGATAGAGGTCATCTTCTTTTTTCATTTCTGCCAAAATTCCTGCCAGATATTGCGGAATGGGAATTTCCCGGGCGGAAGTATGCGATTTTGGGGCGCGTATGTAGAGTATGGTTTTTGGCTGGCCGGCGGATGTGTCCGGGTTCGGGATACGGGATACAGTACGCCGAATACACATGGTATTTGTTCGGAAATTGATGTCGCCCCATTTTAGACCGCACAGTTCCCCGATGCGTATCCCTGTGCCCCGGCAGAGCAGGATTGCCGCAGAGAAGACGGAATTACGGTCTAAAAGGTAATCTTTCATCACAATGCTCTCCTGGACGGTCAGCATGCGTGATTCCGGCCTGCGGCAGTTTACCGCGCAGACAGAGGTCAATTCTCTGTCCAGCAGCCCTGTCTGTCCGCCGTATTTCAGAATGGATTTCAGCGTTACCAATACGGAGCGTATGGTAGTTTCCGCCAGGCCCAGCCCCTTCATGTCTGTCTTGAATGAGGAGAGGGTTTCTTCTGTCAGTTCGGGCAGACTGAGTTTTCCCAGAGAGGGGATAATGTGTTTTGCGACACAGTAGCTATAGCACGAATAGGTACTCCTTTTCACGGTGCTTTTGCGGTACTGCAGCCAACTGAGACACATATCCGCTACCGTATCCCATGACGCGGGAATGACGCTGTCATCAGGATTGATCTCCCGGAGATATTCTTCTGCTTCTTCCAGGATTTGTTTTGGGGAATAAAGCCTGTCTTTTTTTAGTTCTGCTGTTTTTTCCATCTTTGGTATTAGTCCTCCTTATCTATATTTCATGGATTATTATACAGGCGCAGGCTCAATTATTGATTCTTTATAACATTTTGTTGCTATTTATTCTTAAATCAGTTATGATAATAGGAAATATTCTGGCGAAAGCTCTTTAATCCGCGCAGGCGGTCAGGATATCGGCGGAAAACCGTATAGCGCTGCATGCGCACAGGAAAGGAAGATGACTATGGAATTACATATTACATGCATTCCCGGAGACGGAATCGGACCGGAAATTATCGCGGAGGCGAAAAAAGTTCTGGAAAAGACTGGGGAAGTCTACGGACATAAAATGATTTTTGAAGATATTCTCATGGGCGGAGCTTCCATTGACGTTCACGGCGTTCCCCTGACGGAGGAGGCTGTGGCCAGGGCGAAAGCCGCGGATGCAGTGCTCATGGGTTCCATCGGCGGAGATACGACTACATCTCCCTGGTATAAGCTGCCTCCCAATCTGCGCCCGGAGGCTGGGCTTCTGGCCATTCGCAAGGCATTGAATTTATTTGCGAATTTACGTCCTGCGGTTCTTTATGACGAACTTGCGGCCGCATGTCCGCTGAAGGAGGAGATCAGCAAGGCGGGCTTCGATATGCTGATTATGCGGGAATTGACCGGCGGACTGTATTTTGGTGAACGGAAAACCGTTCAAGAAAACGGGGTCAGGAAGGCCATTGACACGCTGACCTATGATGAGAACGAAATCCGCCGTATTGCCGTAAAGGGCTTTGACATCGCCGGGAAACGCAGGAAGAAAGTCACCAGCGTGGACAAGGCCAATGTGCTTGATTCCTCCAGGCTTTGGAGGAAGGTGGTGGAAGAGGTTGCGGCGGACTATCCGGATGTGACATTGGAGCATATGCTGGTGGACAACTGCGCCATGCAGCTGGTGAAGGACCCGGCCCAGTTCGATGTGATTTTGACGGAAAATATGTTCGGGGATATTCTCTCCGATGAGGCCAGCATGGTCACCGGTTCCATCGGCATGCTTGCCAGCGCCAGCCTGAACGACAGCAAATTCGGTCTCTATGAACCCAGCCACGGTTCTGCCCCGGACATCGCGGGGAAGGACATCGCCAATCCCATCGCTACGGTTTTGAGCGCTGCCATGATGCTGCGGTACAGCTTTGATCTGGATAAAGAGGCCGACGCCATAGAGGCGGCGGTAAAGCAGGTGCTGAAGGACGGCTACCGCACCGGGGACATTTATTCCCAGGGCTGTGAGAAGGTGGGCTGCAGCAGAATGGGAGATCTGCTTGCGGAGAGGATCCGATAATTCCATGATACCAGGGGCAAAATGGCCCCTGCATCATTCCATTTCAGAAAGGAAGGATTAAGATGAGAAGTGATTCGGTAAAGACGGGCACCGCCCAGGCCCCTCACAGAAGCCTGTTCAATGCCCTTGGTTACACGGAGGAGGAGCGTCGGCGTCCTCTGATCGGCATTGTATGTTCCTATAATGAGATTGTGCCCGGGCATATGAACCTGGACAAGATTGCGGAAGCAGTAAAGATGGGCGTGGCCATGGCCGGCGGTACCCCCATCATGTTCCCTGCCATTGCAGTCTGCGACGGCATTGCCATGGGACATATCGGAATGAAATACTCCCTGGTGACCAGGGACTTAATTGCGGACAGCACGGAATGCATGGCATTGGCACACGGCTTTGACGGTCTGGTGTGCATTCCCAACTGCGATAAAAATGTGCCTGGTCTGTTGATGGCGGCGGCCCGGGTGAATATTCCTACGATTTTCGTGTCCGGCGGCCCCATGATGGCGGGCCGCATCCATGGACAGAAGAAGAGCCTGTCTTCCATGTTTGAGGCTGTGGGAAGCGTGGCGGCAGGTACCATGACCATGGAGGAGCTGTGTGAGTATGAGGAGAAGGTATGTCCTACCTGCGGTTCCTGTTCCGGCATGTATACCGCCAATTCCATGAACTGTCTGACAGAGGCCATCGGCATGGGACTTGGGGGCAACGGCACCGTTCCGGCAGTGTATTCCGAGCGTATCCGTCTGGCCAAGCATGCGGGCATGAAGGTTATGGAGCTGGTGGAGAAGGATATCAAGCCCCGTGATATTATGACCGAAAAAGCGTTTATGAATGCGTTGACAGTGGACATGGCCCTGGGCTGTTCCACCAATTCCATGCTCCATCTGCCTGCTATTGCCAATGAGGCCGGGGTGGATCTGAATTTGGATATTGCCAATGAATTGTCCGCAAAGACTCCCAACCTGTGCCATCTGGCGCCCGCAGGTCCTACTTATATGGAAGATCTCAATGAGGCAGGCGGTGTCTATGCGGTGATGAACGAACTGACAAAGAAAAACCTGCTGCACCTGGACTGCATGACCGTGAACGGTACGCCTATCGGCGAAAATATTAAAAACTGCCGGAATCTGAATCCGGAGGTGATTCGTCCGGTGGAAAATCCCTATTCCGAGACCGGCGGCATCGCCATTCTGAAAGGAAATCTGGCTCCGGACAGTGGGGTGGTGAAACGTTCTGCGGTGGTGCCCGAGATGCTGGTGCATCAGGGACCTGCCAGAGTGTTTGACTGCGAGGAAGATGCCATTGACGCCATTAAGGGCGGCAAAATTGTGGCGGGAGACGTGGTGGTGATCCGTTACGAAGGCCCTAAGGGCGGCCCGGGCATGCGGGAGATGCTGAATCCCACCTCTGCCATTGCGGGTATGGGCCTGGGTTCCTCCGTAGCCCTGATTACCGACGGACGGTTCTCCGGCGCTTCCAGAGGCGCCTCCATCGGTCATGTATCCCCGGAGGCTGCGGTGGGAGGTCCCATTGCATTGGTGGAAGAGGGGGACATCATCAGCATCAACATTCCGGAGAATAAACTGGATATACTGGTTTCCGAAGAAATACTGACGGAAAGACGCGCAAAGTGGCAGCCCAGGGAACCGAAAGTGACTACAGGCTACCTCACCAGATATCGGGAGATGGTTACCAGCGGCAACCGGGGCGCTGTCCTGGAGATTGCCGGACGCCCGGGCTGTGATGCAGGGCGGACAGCTGCAGAATGAAAAACAGGAGGGAAAATATGCAACTGACAGGATCGGAGATTGTGGTGGAATGCTTAAAAGAGCAGGGCGTGGACACTGTGTTTGGCTATCCCGGCGGCACCATTCTGAATATATATGATACGCTTTACAAACACAGCGACGAAATCAGGCACATACTTACATCCCACGAACAGGGGGCTGCCCATGCGGCGGACGGTTATGCCAGGGCCACAGGTAAAGTGGGGGTGTGTATGGCTACCAGCGGTCCCGGCGCGACGAATCTGGTTACAGGCATTGCCACCGCCTATATGGATTCCATTCCGATGGTAGCGATAACTGCCAATGTCACTCTCCCCATGCTGGGCAAGGACAGCTTCCAGGAGGTGGATATCGCAGGAGTGACCATGCCCATCACCAAGCATGGTTATATTGTGAAAAACGTGGAAGAATTGGCGGATACCATCAGACGGGCATTTATGATAGCCAAAAGCGGACGCCCAGGTCCTGTGCTGGTGGATATTACCAAGGATGTCACCGCGGCGCTGTGCGAGTATACGCCTAAAACCGCCCAGGAGCCGGAGCGCGCTTATCGTTGTACCGAAGCCGAACTGGAACAGGTTGTGGAATATATTTCGGCGGCGAAAAAGCCCTTTATTTATCTGGGGGGCGGCGCTGTGGCTTCCGACGCCTGCGACGAGGTGGCCGCCTTTGCGGAACTGATAGATGCTCCTGTCTGCGACACTCTTTTGGGGAAGGGGGCTTTTGACGGCAGGAGTGAGCGGTATACGGGGATGATCGGCATGCACGGCACCAAGGCTTCCAACCTTGGAGTCAGTCGGTGTGATCTGTTGATTGCTCTTGGCGCAAGATTTTCAGACCGGGTTATCGGAAATCCGAAAAAATTTGCGGAGAATGCAAAAATCATTCATTTGGATATCGATGCGGCGGAGATCAATAAAAACATCCGTTCGGATGCCAGTCTTGTGGGAGACTTGAAGCTGCTTTTGCAGGAACTGAACAAAAGGCTGGCAAAGCAGGAACACAGAGAGTGGATGGAGACCGTTGGAGAGCTGAAGAACCGGTATCCGCTGAAATATGACGATTCTCGGCTATCCTGTCCCTATGTCATTGAGACAATAGACAAAGTGACAGGCGGCGAAGCTTTGATTACCACAGACGTCGGGCAGCATCAGATGTGGGCGGCGCAGTATTACCGCTATACAAAGCCCCGCACCTTTCTTTCTTCCGGGGGACTGGGGACTATGGGTTATGGTTTGGGGGCCTGCATCGGCGCGCAGCTGGGTCAGCCGGATAAGCTCTGCATAAATATTGCCGGAGACGGATGTTTCAGGATGAACATGAATGAACTGGCTACGGCAAGCCGTTATAATATTCCCATTATACAGGTAATCATCAACAACCATGTGCTGGGAATGGTTCGTCAGTGGCAGACTCTGTTTTACGGAAAAAGATATTCTCAAACCGTGCTTAACGACAGTGTGGATTTCTGCAAAGTGGCGGAAGGTCTGGGCTGTGAGGCCATCCGGGTGACTGAAAGAGAAGAGGTGGAACCTGCGGTCAGGAAGGCAGTCGCCATGCGCAGACCTGTGGTAATTGAGTGTATTATTCAGGAGGATGATAAGGTATTCCCCATGGTTCCGGCAGGAGCGCCTATTTCCGAGGTATTTGACGGTGATGATCTATAGGTGCCGCAGCCGTGCAAACGTTTTTTTGGGGAATTTTGAGGAGACAGTTCCTGAAAAGAAGATTCAGGGGGAACAGACAACAGGGTTACTGTTCACACTTCGCGGAGGCACTTGTGAACAGTAGCACAACAGGGTCTATATTGCACTTATGAAAAAATTATTTCGGTTTCTGGCAGTATTTCTGCTTATCGGTGGGATTTTGGGCGTGGCGGGCGTACTGGCGCTTACGTTCTATTACCGACGTCATTTTCCTGTGAACACATGGATTAACGGGGTGTATTGTACGGGAAAATCAATAGAACAGATTAATGAAGAGTTGATTAATGCACATGAGGCATCCGTGATTGTTATCGTGGATGCCGATTCCGTAAGTTGGGAAGTGAACATGCAGGACGCAGACATCAGGCCAGACTATACGGAGGCCCTGAAGGCTTATCTGGCTCAAAACGCTTCGGGCAACTGGATGAATAATCTGCACGCGCCTGTGTCCAGTGAGCTCACGGCAGAGAAATACAGTGTGGATGAGGGAAAACTTCGGGAATGTCTGGCGGCGCTTCCCTTTGCGGCGGAGGAAGCCGGACGGGAAGAGGGTGTTCGTGTGCTTTGGTCTGAGGAGGGATATGTGCTTCAGGACGGGAATGAACACCGTTTGAATCTGGAGACGGTCTGTGCCTATACAAAGGATTGCCTGCAGAAGGGCCAGACTACCATTGAACTGTTGACAGGGGGATGCTATGAAGATCTCCAGGACAGTCCGGCAGATAAGGCGCAGAGAAATCTGTGGCAGAAAATAGCCGAATTTAACGAGCGGAGCGGCAGGATTATTTATGACATGGGAGCAGAGAAGATTTCTTTTACGCCGGATATGGCAGTCAGATTTCTTGCGACAGATCAGGACAGCCTGCCCTCTCTGAACGAGCAGGGAGAGGTAACGGTCAAAGAAGAACTCGTGCGGGCATGGGTGGAGGAGCTTGCCTTAAAATATGACACATGCAATACGGAAAGGGAATTTGCCGCCACCAGGGGGGACATGGTGACGGTGAAATACGTTACCTATGGCACAAGACTGGATGTGGAGTCGGAGACGGCGTACTTGTTTAACGCATTGCAGACCGATACGGGGACCGGCGTGCATGTGCCGGCTTATCTGCAGGAGGGATATACGCGGGGACTGGACGATATAGGGGGCACTTATATCGAGATAGATATGACAGAACAGAAGATGTATTACTATGCGGACAGAGAACTGATGCTGGAGACAGATATCGTCACCGGCAATACAGGCAGGCGGATGGGAACCCCTCAGGGTATAAATTTCGTCTATGGAAAAGAGCGGAACAGAACATTGCGCGGTCCCGGTTATGCTTCCTTTGTCAAATACTGGATGCCTGTGAAAGGGAACATTGGGATCCATGACGCCAGCTGGCGGTCGAAATTCGGAGGCCAGATTTACAAGACCAACGGTTCCCATGGCTGTATCAATACCCCTTCAGATATTATGGCGGAGCTGTATGAGATGGCGGAGGTGGGTACGCCTGTGATCATGTTTTATTGAGCTGAGCATGGGTCTGATTAAGGCATCGGAAACGATTGCTCTGTCCCTGTGTATAGTAATTGTGCATTGAATGTATATATTCATCTGGAGGAGGATACGAATATGAATAGAGTCTTTAATTTTTCCGCAGGACCTGCAGTTCTTCCGGAGGAGGTATTAAGGGAAGCTGCTGATGAAATGCTTGACTACAGAGGAACAGGCATGTCGGTCATGGAGATGAGCCATCGATCCAAGGCGTATGACACCATTATCAAAGAAGCGGAGGCTGACCTGCGTGACCTGATGAAGATTCCTGACAACTACAGAGTGCTTTTTTTACAGGGCGGAGCAAGTCAGCAATTTGCCATGATTCCCATGAACCTGATGAAGAATCGGAAAGCGGATTATATTGTCACCGGCCAGTGGGCGAAAAAGGCTTACCAGGAAGCGCAGCTTTACGGAGAAGCCCGAAAGATTGCGTCTTCCGAGGACAGGACCTTTTCCTATATTCCGGATTGTTCGGATCTTCCTGTCAGTGAGGATGCGGACTATGTGTATATCTGCGAAAACAATACGATATACGGAACCAAATTCAAGACGCTCCCTGACACAAAGGGAAAACCCCTGGTGGCGGATGTGTCCAGCTGTTTCCTGTCGGAGCCTGTGGACGTGTCCAAATATGGAGTGATTTTCGGCGGTGTACAGAAGAATATCGGTCCTGCGGGCGTGGTTATCGTCATTATTCGGGATGATCTGATCACGGAGGAGGCGCTGCCCGGTACACCCACTATGCTGCGCTACAAGATTCATGCAGACAATGCCTCACTGTACAATACGCCTCCCGCCTACGGCATTTATATCTGCGGGAAGGTGTTTAAATGGCTGAAGAGCAGAGGCGGACTGGAAGCCATGAAGGAATACAATGAAAAAAAGGCTAAGCTTCTTTATGATTTCCTGGACGAAAGCAAACTGTTCAGAGGAACAGTCCGCAGAGAAGACCGTTCTCTGATGAATGTGCCTTTCGTCACCGGAAACGAGGAGACGGACGTGAAGTTTATCAAGGAAGCCAAGGCGGCAGGTTTTGAAAATCTGAAGGGCCACAGAAGCGTGGGAGGCATGCGGGCCAGCATTTATAATGCCATGCCCATGGAGGGTGTGGAGAAGCTGGTAGAATTTATGAAGAAATTTGAAGAGGAGAATTCATCATATGTTTAAGATTAATTGCTTGAATCCCATCGCGGAGGTGGGACTTAAGAATTTCAGCAGCCTTTATGAAATTACGCAGGAGGCGGAAAAGGCGGACGGCATTTTGGTCAGGAGCGCATCCATGCACGATATGGAATTGCCCCGGGGGCTTCTCGCCGTAGCCAGGGCAGGGGCAGGGGTAAACAATATTCCATTGGACAAATGCGCGGAGCATGGAGTGGTTGTCTTCAATACGCCCGGAGCCAATGCAAACGGCGTAATGGAACTGGTCATTGCAGGAATGCTGCTGGCGGCCAGGGATGTGGTAGGCGGTATCGAGTGGGTGAAGGCTGCAAAAGAGGACGCAGATATCGCCAAGTCCGCGGAGAAGGCAAAGAAGAGCTTTGCCGGTACCGAGATCAAGGGGAAGAAGCTGGGAGTGATCGGCCTTGGAGCCATAGGGGTGAAGGTAGCCAATGCCGCTGTGGCGCTGGATATGGAGGTGTATGGCTATGATCCTTATCTGTCAGTGAACGCTGCCTGGAGTCTGAGCCGGGCAGTGAATCATGTGACCAATGTGGAGGATATCTATGCCCGATGCGATTATATCACCATTCATGTACCTTTGACGGAATCGACAAAGGGGATGATCAACGGGGATTCGGTTGCCAAAATGAAGGACGGCGTAATTCTTCTGAATTTCGCCAGGGATCTGCTGGTGAATGAAAAAGATGTGCTGGAAGGGATAAAGTGCGGAAAAATTGCACGATATGTATCTGATTTTCCGAATCCAACCACTGCTGGGCAGAAGGGATGCATAGTGATTCCTCACCTGGGCGCCAGTACAGCGGAATCTGAGGACAATTGCGCAGAGATGGCTGTGCAGGAGATGATGGACTATTTAGAGAACGGAAACATACGAAACAGCGTCAATTATCCCTCCTGTGACATGGGCGTCTGCGCCAAGGCGGGCAGGGTAGCCATTTTCCATAAAAATATTGCCAACATGATCACCAAATTTACGGCAGAATTCGGCGAGAAGGGCATCAACATCAGTGATATGACCAATAAGTCCCGGGGGGAAGTGGCATATACCATGCTGGATGTGGAGGAAGTTCCCACGGAAGAAATCATACAGGCTTTGCAGGCAATCAGCGGTGTGTTCCGAGTCAGGATTGTAAAGGGCTGAGCGTTCTCAAAAATATTTCCATTGACAGGATAATATTTCCTGTGTTACACTGACCATGATAAAGGGAGTAGCTTGCATGGATGCATTCCATGTTTACCTTGCCGTCAATACGATTTTCTTCCGGAGTAAGTCCGCGGAGGGTGAATCCGGCTTTGTAAGTGAGAAGCGAGACTTTGTTGTATAGATATTATGCAGCAGAGTGCTCGCTTTTTTAGCCAAAGGAAAGCGCTGTTTTTTCAGAGGATGACCTGCATGTCTCTGGGGATAAGGGCTGTGCTGTCAGGGAAAACTTTCGGACAGGAGTACAAAAGCTGCGGTATTGAAAAAGGAGGAAAGGTAGAGATGGAAATGGGAGAAATGTATGCTCTGGCTGTGTCGCTGTTATTATTGGTTCTTGGGTTTGTGCTGCTGGTGAAGGGAGCGGACCGTTTTGTGGACGGCGCCTCCGGTATTGCCAGGCGCTTCGGTATTCCCCAACTGGTTATCGGGCTGACCATTGTGGCCATGGGTACCAGCGCGCCGGAGGCCGCGGTGAGCATAACGGCTGCGGTGAAGGGGAATGCGGATATCACCATCGGCAATATTCTGGGCAGCAATATTCTGAATATTCTGATTATTCTGGGGTTGTCCTCGGTGGTGGCGCCTCTGGCGGTTTCCGCCCACACCCTGTTTCGGGATATGCCGTTCATGATCGGGGTCACTTTGCTTCTGCTGTTTCAGAGTTCGGGAGGCGCTGTGGGATTTTGGGAAGGGACGGTGCTGACGCTGCTGTTTTTGGCCTATATGGGCTATCTGCTGCATACGTCGGTGCGGAAAAACCGTGTTTTGGAGCCGGGCGGAGATTTGACGGCCGCCTCTGTTCAGGGGAAAAAAGCCTCCTTTTGGCTCTCTGTTCTCAGCACTCTGGGAGGCCTTGTGATGATCGTGCTGGGAAGCCAGATCGCAGTGGACGCGGCCACGGATCTGGCCAGACTCTTCGGTATGAGCGAGAGGTTTATCGGTTTGACCATTGTAGCCCTGGGGACCTCCCTGCCGGAGCTGTTTACCTCTGTGGCCGCATCAGCCAAGGGAAACGCGGACATTGCCATCGGCAATATCGTGGGCAGCAATATTTTCAACATCCTGTTTGTGGTGGGCGTGTCCGCGCTGATTACGCCGGTTCCCTTTTCAACGGAATTTTACGCCGATATGTGGACGGCGGCCGCGGCAGGGGTTCTGCTTCTGATCTGCAGCGTAAAAGGGAGAAAGCTGGGACGTTCCGGCGGAATAGCCATGTTGGTTGGATATGTTCTGTATTTTATTTTCATCTGTCTCTGACAGACAGGGGATGTGAAAGGAAATCCGGAAACATTCCCGGATTTTTCACCAAAAACCGGGAATAAATAAGGAAAAAAGAAAGCGGACGTAAAAAGCAAAAAGAACGCACAGGAGAAAAGTATGGATATTTTTAACGCATTGACATTGATCGGCGGCTTAAGCCTGTTTTTATTCGGTATGAGCGTCATGGGACAGGCGCTGGAGCGCAGGGCAGGCGGAAAGCTGCGGGCCCTTCTGGGAAAATTTACCACGGGCCGGGTGGCCGGGCTGCTGACGGGACTGGCGGTGACCGCGGTGATCCAGAGCTCCTCGGCCACCACAGTAATGGTGGTTGGATTTGTCAATTCAGGGCTTATGACATTACGGCAGGCCGTCAATGTGATCATGGGAGCCAATGTGGGAACCACGGTGACGGCCTGGATTTTAAGCCTGGCGGGCATCGACAGCGGCAGCTGGTACATCCGCCTGCTGAAGCCCTCCTCCTTTACGCCCCTGCTGGCCCTGGCGGGCATCATTCTGTATATGTTTTGTAAGGGAGAGAAAAAGAAAGATACAGGCATGATTTTTCTGGGCTTTGCCACGCTGATGTTCGGCATGGAGACCATGTCCGGCGCGGTGTCCGGACTGGGTAAGCTTCCTGCCTTTCAGCAGTTGTTCGTCATGTTCCGGAATCCTGTCCTGGGCGTTCTGGCGGGAGCCGTGCTGACTGCCGTTATCCAGTCCAGTTCCGCCTCCGTCGGTATCCTGCAGGCCCTGGCTGTGACGGGGCAGATATCCTACGGCGCGGCCATTCCCATCATCATGGGCCAGAATATCGGTACCTGCGTCACTGCCATGCTTTCCGCTGTGGGAGCCAACAAAAACGCCAGGCGGGCGGCCATGGTCCATCTGTCCTTCAACTGTATCGGAACGGCGGTATGGCTTACCCTGTTCGGCGTGGCCAGAGGGGTTTTTCACCTGCAGTTTCTGGAGACGCCGGCCTCTCTGTTCGGCATTGCGGCGGCCCATACCGTATTTAACCTTCTGTGCCTGCTGCTGATGCTGCCGCTCTCCGGGGTACTGGAAAAACTGGTGACCCGGATGGTGCCGGAGGAGAAGCAGAAGGAGGAATACAGGGAACTGGACGAGCGCTTTTTTGCCGCGCCCTCCATCGCCCTGGAACGCTGCCACAGGGTAACCGGGTCCATGGCGGAACTGGCTGTGGAATCCCTGAAAGAGTCCATTGCCGCATTGGGAAACCTGACGCCGGAACTGGCGGACTCCATCCGTCTGAAGGAAGAGAAAACGGATTATTACGAGGATATCTTAAGTACCTATCTGGTGAAGCTCAGCGCACTGCAGATCTCCGCTTCCGACAGCACGGAAGCAGCCAAGCTGCTGAAAATCATCGGGGATTTCGAACGGATTGCCGATCATGCCGTGAATCTGCTCAGAGCGGCGGAGGAAATGGCGGAAAAGGAGCGGACATTTACCGACGAGGCCCGCCGGGAACTGCAGGTACTCTGCGGGGCGGTGGAAGAGATTCTGGATCTGTCCCTGTGGGCATTCCTGGGACAGGAACTGGAGGCCGCCGCCATGGTGGAACCTCTGGAAGAGGTGATAGACCGTCTGAAGGAGGAGATGCGCACCCGGCACATCCGCCGCATGCAGCAGGGAGGCTGTTCCATTACGGCAGGATTTGTCTGGTCGGACCTGCTGACGGATCTGGAGCGGACCGCGGACCATTGCTCCAATATCGCAGGCTGTATTCTGGACATGGCCAGGCAGAACATGAGCCTTCATGAACAATTGCGGGAATTCCGCAACGGAAGCGAAGAATACCGCAGGAAATTCCGGGAATTTCAGGAGAAATATGTATTGGAATAGACAGGTGAAAAAATTTAGAAATTTTTCATTTTTTTCTGTAAAACTGTCATTGCATACGCCTCCTTTGGTATGCTATACTAAAATCTATATGGGAATCTGATTGTGTTTGATTTATTTTGGGTTCTGTTGTGTGAAATCGAATTTCAGTAAGATTCCGGACAGATACGATGAAACAAGGAGGCCGCGCACTGTATGCAGAAACGTATTTTGGTAGTGGACGATGACAAGATGAACTTGAGGAGGACAAGTCTGATTCTGGAAAAGCAGTATGACGTGCTTTTGACAGAGTCTGGACGTGAGGCTCTGGAGAAGCTGAAAGTCGAAACGGTAGACCTGATTCTTTTGGATATCGCAATGCCCGGCATGAGCGGTATAGAGACTTTTGAGCGGATCAAGGAAATGGGTCTGGAGATTCCCGTGATTTTTCTGACTGCGTCAGGACATGAGGATAATGTAATGACCGCAATCAGGATGGGAGCGGCAAATTATATCAAAAAACCCTTTATGCCGAAGCGCTTACTGGAACGGGTTGAAAAGGAGCTTGAGAAGGAATGAGGACGGAATCTCAGACAAGTATGCATCTGCTCATGGCGGGAACCTTAAGCATCCTGAGCACATTGCTCAGTCTGATCACTTTGACCATGGCCTGGGAATTTTGGACCGTACCCCTGATGGTGGCGGGCTGTCTTGTAGTGTGGTGGCTTCACATCGGAAGAATCGGCTCGGAAATATTATATGAAAATATCTGTACGGGACTGCTTCTCATAGAGTTCTTCTTTTTTGGCGTGCATAAAACCAGTCTGTTTGATATTCCCCTGCTGGCCTGTATCGCTCTGCTGCTGCTTTCCCTGCTGAACAGAAAGCGGCTGCTGTATCTTGTTGTGGCTCTGTACGTCTTTCAGCTGCTGTATCATTTTTTACTTCTGAATACCATCAGCGCCGACATGCGCAGCGGCGACATTCTGCGGATGATAATGGGGACATCAGGAGTGATTGGTTCGCTGATTGTGACAAGGTACCGGATCAACAGAAGGCGGATAGAGCGGGCAAAGTACGACAGCATGCAGGAGGAACTGGAGACTGCGGTGCGTCAGAATGCCGATTTCCTTTCCAATGTATCACATGAACTGCGGACTCCGGTGAATATGGTTATCGGTATCAGCGAAGTGACGTTGGGAAAGGATATTGCCCCTGATATCCGTGAGAATCTTCAGTCCATTAAACTGGCCGGCAAGCGGCTGTCGGGACAGATCAACAACATTCTTGACTATACGGAAATCGTGGAAGGTACCCTGTCTGCCGCGAAGAAACCTTATTCCATTACTTCGGTAATGAATGATATCATTACCATGACGGCCCTGCAGAACAGCAGCAATAAACTGGAAATGGTTTTCGACATGGATCCGAAGCTTCCGTCTCTGCTTATCGGCGACGCGGAAAAAATATCCCATGTGCTGCGGATTTTACTGGAAAATTCCATGAAATTTACAGAGGAGGGCGGCATTAACCTCTGGATGGGGTTCCGGCGGGAGTCCTACGGCGTTAATCTGGTGATCGATATCTACGATACCGGCATCGGCATGTCGCCGGAACAGCTGGAACAGATCGTGGATGATTTCTATCAGGCGGATTCGGGAAGCCGCAGGTATGTGGGCGGTCTGGGCCTGGGGATTCCCATTGCAAGAGGGCTTCTACATTCCATGGGCGGTTTTGTTCATTTTGAGAGTATGGCGCAGCAGGGGCTGCAGGTACATATTACCATTCCCCAGGGAGTGGAGAACGAGACCCCCTGCATACAGATTCCGGACTCCCAGAAGCTGTGTATCGCCTGCTTTTTCAAGCCGGAGCGGTACAGCAGGGATGAAGTACGCCGCTATTATGACAGGATGATTTTTCATCTGGTGGACGGACTGGGCGTAGAAGGATACCAGGCTCACAATTTTGAAGGCCTGCTGAAGCTGCAGCGGGATCACAAACTTACCCATGTGTTTATTGCCCAGACGGAGTATATGGCCAATCCTCCCTATTATGAGGAACTGGCGGAATCGCTGCCTGTGGCTGTGATTGCGGATAAGAATTTTGTCCTGGATGATGACAGCAGGCTGCTTGTGCTGCGGAAACCTTTTTTTGCGTTATCTATTGTAAACCTGTTGGTGGGAGAGAGACCGGGCAACGGCTTCGAGGAGGCACAGGCCGCAGGCCGCAGGCCATTTACCTGTGAGGGCGTAAAGGTACTGGCCGTGGACGATGAGGAGATGAATCTTCTGGTGGCAAAGGGGGTTCTGGGCAGTTACGGCATTGATGTGGATACCTGTCTGAGCGGGAAAGAAGCAGTGGAGAAATGCCGCAAAACCAACTATGACCTGGTTTTCCTGGATCACATGATGCCTGGTTTTGACGGGGTGGAGACCCTGCGGCGCATCCGGGAGATTGATGACGGTGCCTGCAAAGAGCTGCCTATAATCGCCCTGACGGCCAATACCATCAGCGGAGCAAGGGAAATGTTCCGGAACGAGGGATTTAATGAGTTCATCCCCAAGCCCATTGAGCGTTCTGTTCTGGAGAGGGTTCTCCGCCGGGTGCTGCCGGAGAGCTGTCTGCAGTATGTGTCGGCTCCTTCCGCGGAGGAGACAGTCCTGGAGCAGATCCAGGAGAAGAAGAGGGCAGAGGGAAAGGACGGACAGGAAGACGGGGAGAAAACATCGGCGGACAGCGGGTCCCCTGACACTGCGGAAATTCCTGACACAGCAGATTCTGATCAAAACGATATGGAGCTGGCGGAAGACGTGCCCCCCACATACGGCTCTCTTGTTCGGAAGGGCATTAACGTGGGACTGGGGTTGGAATACTGCGGCGGGGACGATGATTTTTACCGGGAGATGCTGCAGATGTTCCATGACCAGAAGGAAGAGAAGACGGCGGAGCTGAATTCCCTCTATGAAGCGGCTAACTGGACGGACTACGGAATCAAGGCCCATGCCCTGAAAAGCACTGCGCTGACCATCGGAGCGGAAGCGCTCTCCGGCAAGGCAAAGGAACTGGAAATGGCAGGCAAGAAGGCGGATGAAGCGTTTATCCGGGAGAATCATCCGGTGCTGCTGCAGATGTATGAGACAGTCTGCGGAAGCATTGCCGGTTTATAGAAAGAATATAACAGGTATGTCCCGAAAGGGCAGCGGGGGTTAGTATGTTAAAGAAATGGTTGGAAATCATTTTTGATCATAGAGTCAGTCTGAGAGAACGGATGTTCCGCCTGGTGACGGGCATCAGCATGGTGGCGTTGGTCTTTATCTTGGTTCTGGGCAGGTTTGCGGCGAATCTGATCATCTTGCCGGCAAGCCTTATCTATATGTACTATGTGGCCAGGTACAGCATCCGGAAGGGATGTATCAATGCAGGGGCCACAGCCACGGTGGTACTGCTGCTGCTGCTGTTTCCCATGGTTTTTTTCACCGGAGGCGGGATCTACGGCGGCGTGCCGGAGTGGTTTGTCCTCTGTTTCATTTATATAAGCATCACTTTGGAGGGCAGACGGAAGGGGGTCTTCTTCCTGTTCTGTTCCCTGGAGACCATGGTGTGTTATTATATTGCCTATTTTTATCCGGAACTGGTCTTAGCCAATACAGCGGGCCAGGCCTATTTTGACTCTGCCAGATCCGTCATTGTGGCAGGCTTGCTAACCAGCGTGCTGCTTTTGTTCCAGAACCATCTCTACGAGGAGGAGAAAAAGCTTACCATACAGCAGAAGAAGGAGATCGAAGAGCTGAATCAGGCGGAGAACCACTTTTTCTCCAGTATGAGCCACGAGATCCGCACCCCCATCAATACCATCATCGGGCTGAACGAGATGATTCTGCGGGGGGCCACCTCAGAGGATGTGGTGGAGAATGCCAGAAATATCCAGGGCGCCAGTAAAATGCTGCTGACCCTGATCAACGATATTCTGGATCTGTCCAAGATCAAGTCCGGAAAAATGGAGATTGTGAATGTATCCTATGAGACAGGAGAGCTGTTTTCCGAGATTGTGAACATGATCTGGATTAAGGCCAGGGAAAAGGGGCTGGAATTCAAACTGCAGGTGGACCCTTCCATGCCAAGTATGCTCTGCGGCGACGAAGTGCGTATCAAGCAGGTATTGATCAATCTGCTGAACAATGCGGTAAAATACACCAAGGAAGGTTCCGTTACCTTGGCTGTGCGCTGTGAGCGGGTAGGGGTGAACCGGGTGCGGGTATGGTATTCCGTGGAGGATACGGGCCAGGGTGTGAAGAAGGAGAACATTCCTTATATTTTTGATGCCTTCCGGCGGGTGGACGAGAAGAAAAACCGGCATATCGAAGGCACGGGCCTGGGTCTGAGCATTGTGAAACAGCTGGTGGAACTGATGGGCGGCGAGATCAGTGTCAACAGTGTCTATATGAACGGCTCCACCTTTCTGGTCACATTGGAGCAGGATATCATGAGCGAGAAGGAGCTTGGGACCTTTACTTTGAACTCCCGCACGAAAGTCAGGGAGGGTACACAGTATCAGCAGAGTTTTGAAGCGCCCAATGCCCATGTGCTTGTGGTGGACGACAATGAGATGAATCTGATGGTAGTGAGCAAGCTGCTGTCGGATACAAAGATTCAGATTGATACGGCTTCCAGCGGCGCGGAATGCCTGCGGCTGACCCAGTATCAGCATTATGACTGCATCCTGATGGATCATCTGATGCCGGAGATGGACGGAATTGAGTGTCTTCATGCGCTTCATTCGCAGCCGGGAGGGCTGTGTCAGAACGTGCCTGTGATCGCTCTGACTGCCAATGCGGGAAGCGACAATCAGCTGCTGTACCGGAAGGAGGGCTTCAGCGGTTATCTGGCAAAGCCCATCAGCGGCGCCTTACTGGAGGCGGCGGTGCTGAGTATTCTGCCGAAGGAACTGGTCAATCTCAGCGAGACGGCCAGTCAGTCCGAGATCGGCAAGGACGTGCTGATTTTTGAGCAGGCGAAGAGGATTTCCCTGATGGTTACCACGGACAGCGTATGTGACCTGCCGGAATCCCTGAAGAGAGAGTTCAATATCAACGTCTGCCCTTACTATGTGTGTACGGAGCAGGGGCGGTTTCTGGACGATTCGGAGCTGATGGCGGATGAACTTCTGGCCCATATGGCGGAGGGAAAGAGCGGTATTTCACAGCCGCCCGGCGTGGATGACTATGAACGGTTTTTCGCTCAGAGGCTTACGGAAGCACAGAATGTGATACATATCACCATGGCAAAGAATGTCAGCGAGGGATATAAAAATGCCCGGGAGGCGGCTCAATCCTTTGAAAATGTCACGGTAATCGACTCCGGGCATCTGTCCAGCAGCATGGGGCTGTCTGTGCTGTATGCCGCCCATATGGCGGAAAACCATGCAACAAAAGACGAAATCGTGAGGACTGTAAAGAGACTCCGGCGGTTTATCTCTTCCGCGTTTATCATTGACAGCACACATATGATGTGCCGGGCAGGCCAGATTCCCAGGAGGATACAGATTCTCTGCGACGCCCTGCTGCTGCATCCTGTCATTGTACTCCGCAACAGCAGAATGGCTGTGGGAAGCATGGAGATGGGCAGTTTCAATCATGTAATAAAGAGTTATGTGCGGAAGGTGCTTTTGAATGCCCGGAATATCGATAAGCGTGTCCTGTTCATCACTTATGCGGGAATGGACGAGAAGAGCCTTCAATATATTCAGGACGTGGCGAAGCAGTACTGTTCTTTTGAGCGAGTGTATGTCCAGAAGGCTTCCTCCGCCATAGCATGCAACTGCGGGCCCGGGTCTTTCGGACTGCTGTTTATGAAGAAAAATGACGCGGTGATTTCCTATTCGGAGACATCCAAATAAAAATACCTGCCACATCCGCCTCCGGTAAGAAGCACATTGCAAACCCGGAGGTGATGTGGTTTTATTTTATGCGCATGCCCGTGCAATGGAGGTTTTCATGTTGACATTGTTTCCGGGCTATATTAACATGATACCAGAGGATAAAGTCCTGCAGGACCCTGGGACTCGCAAAACATGGAAAAGCGGGAAGAAATCAGGAAGACAGCAAGTTTGAAAGCCTGCGGAATTGGGAAGCGGAGATTCCGGAAGATTGGAAAAAGGAAACGGAGGTATGGAGATGATTGTAAAAAAGTACATTCAGGATTTTGAGAGACTGGGCTTCGGGATGTTTGTGCATTTCGGGCTGTACAGCATTCTGGGGAAGGGTGAGTGGGCGAAGCTGAGTCATTCGATTCCGGATCAGAAATATGAGGTTATGATGAAGGAATTTAATCCGAAACCGGACTGGGCAATAGATTTGGTGAAGACCGCAAAGGGGGCGGGCTGCAGATACATCACCCTGACCACCAGGCATCATGACGGCTTTTCTCTGTATGATACCTGCGGACTGAACGATTACGACGCACCCCATGCTGCCTGCGGGCGGGACCTGGTGCGGGAATTTGTGGACGCCTGCAGGGAGCAGGATATCATTCCCTTCTTTTATCATACGCTCCTTGACTGGAGAGAGCCGTCCTACCGGACTGATTTTCCGGAGTACCTGAAATACCTCCGGGCCAGTGTGGAGATTCTGTGTAAAAATTACGGTAAAATCGGCGGAATCTGGTTTGACGGCATGTGGGACAAGCTTGAAGAGGACTGGGAGGAGGATGCGCTGTACGGCATGATCCGCAGTCATCAGCCGGAAGCCATGATTATCAACAATACCGGATTGTCCGCCCGGGGAACACTGGGGCACATTGAACTGGACAGCGTTACCTTTGAGCGGGGCAAGCCCCAGCCGCTGAACTTTGAGGGGGTACCCAAATATGTGGCCAGTGAAATGTGTGAAATCTTTGCGGATCACTGGGGATATGCGAAGGAGGATCTGGCTTACCGCTCCACTGCGCAGATGATCGAGGAACTGGCGGAGTGCCGGAAGTACGGCTCCAACATGCTGCTGAACGTAGGGCCTGTGGGAGACGGGAGCCTGCGCCCCATTGATGCGGCCATGTTGGACGTGGTGGGAGAGTGGGTACGTTATTTTGAGGAAGCGATACGCAGCCCCAGGCCGTCCGGAATCGAAATAACCAATAAGAAGGATGACTTTCTGCTGAAGGAGGGGAATCACTATTATCTGTTCTGTTTTCACCTGCCCATGCGCGCAGACGGGAATGTGGCACAGAACGAGGAGGCGGATTTTACGGATGTCTTTGAACTGCCGGAACAGATCAGGGACATTTCCTGGATGGACAATGGACAGTCTGTGGCATATACCCGGGAAGGCAGCCATGTGACGGTACATACGGAGCCCTATTGTTATGGCAGAAACCTGGTGGTGCGTGTGGCGAAGATTACCTGCTGAACAGTCACTCTGACGGCTTTACGGGATAAAGGTTCGGGCGTGGGCCAAGAGCCGGGCGAATGAAGGCGGCCCAAGAGAAGGAGCGTTGAATAAAGCGTTGTAAAGTGTTGAAAAAGTGTTGTAAAGCGTTGAATAAAGCGTTGTAAAGTGTTGAAAAGTCTTGTAAAGCGTTGAATAAAGCGTTATAAAGTGCTGAATAAAATAGAAGGTCAAAAACCCCTTGACACTTCCCCAACGTCACCCCTTATGATGTCCTTAACAGGCAGCTGCGGCTTCTGCTGCAGCGCCTTATATACCAATAGCCGCATATGCCGATGTTTTTGGGGGAAGCAGTGTCCCAGGAAAGAAGAACGTCTTTAAGAGCAGAAAAGAAGCAATCGTTGGGACGAAGCTTTGGGTTCTGTGAAAAAAATCCGGACCCCAAAACGGGAAAAGGGGGCAGCGGCGGGAAAGGACGGGGTGCATTTTATGAAGGAAACATTGTACACGGCGGGGGAGATCGCCAGGATTGCCGGGGTGTCGCTTAGGACAATACGGTTTTATGATTCAAAGGGCCTGCTGAAACCGGTAAGCCATTCGGAGGCAGGATACCGGTATTACAATCAGAAGTCAGTGGAGATTCTTCAGCGGATTCTGATGTTGAAATATCTGGGACTTTCCCAGCAGAAAATTCAGCAGATTCTCCGGGAACAGGATATGGAACTGGAGCTTTCGGAGCAGAAGGCGCTTTTGCAGCAGAAAAAGAATCAACTGGAAGAACTGATTTCCGCCATCGAGATGATGGAACAGAGCCGGGAGGAGGATAAGTGGAATTTCCTGCTCCGGCTGCTGAACCTGCTGACGGAGGAAGAAAAGGTGAAGGAGCAGTACAGAACCTCTTCCAATCTGGAGAAGCGGATCCGCATTCATGACTACAGCACAAATCCCCAGAAGTGGATGGACTGGGTGTACGAGCGCCTGGAGCTGAAGGAAAATGACCGGGTTCTGGAACTGGGCTGCGGCACGGGACTGCTGTGGCAGGAGAATATCCACAGGCTTCCCCGGGGACTTCAGCTGACGCTGACGGACCGTTCGGAGGGAATGCTGGAGAAGACCAGGGAAAATCTTGCCGGGTATGGGGATTTACTGGAGGAGAGGGGCATCCGCATCACCTGTCGTTTGGAGGACGCGGACTGCCCTGTTCTGGAGAAGGATTTTTACGACTGCGTCATTGCAAATCATATGCTGTACCATGTGAAGGAGCGGGAGATATGCCTGGGCGCCGTGGCCAAAAGCCTCAAGGCGGAGGGGACTTTTTTCTGTTCCACCATAGGCAATGAGCACATGCGGGAGCTGCATGAACTGGTGAAGGCCTTTGACCCGCGGATCGAAATACCCTATACCAGTATGACTGCGGGCTTCCGCCTGGAGAATGCAGCCCTGCAGCTTCAGCCGTTCTTTTCCGGGATTGAGCGGATGGACCAGGAAAATGACCTGATTGTGGACGATGTGGAGGCGATTTATGAGTATGCCCACTCTTATCCCGGCAATGCCGCCTGTATCCTGGAACAGCGGGAAGAAGAATTCCGCAGGGCGCTTGCGGAGCGGATGGAGAGAGAAGGCGCTCTGTTTATCCGCAAGGCTACCGGGATGTTCCGCTGTCGGAATGTGTGATCAAAAGGCAGCAAAGGAGTGCGCATAATACAGGAGAAGGGAGAGTTAAAGATGGACAAAGAGAGACGTGAAAGGATTTCGGAGGCGGTGGGGTTGATTCACCAGGCAAGGGAGATTCTGGAGGAGGTGTTGGACGAAGAGCAGAAATGCTACGAAAGTCTGCCGGAGGGAATGCAGAACGGGGAGAAGGGCGAACAGATGCAGGAGAACATGGAGATCATTGAGGATGTGTTGGGCTGCCTGGAAGACGTGGACGATTTGGAAGATATTTCTTAGCGGATATGTCAGGGCAGCTGCGGCAAAACCGGAAAGGATGAAGAGGGACACATGAAAAAACACACAGGATCAGGCAGGATTGCCGCGTTTTTGAAGAAGGAAGCCGTACTCTGCATTGCGGCCGTACTGGCGTTTGGTTCCATGTTTCTGGTGCCGCCGGATGCCGGATACCTGAATTACCCGGATTACCGGGTACTGGCGCTGCTGTTTTGCCTGATGCTTGTGATAGCCGGCCTGCAGGAAATCGGGCTGTTCCGGTATCTGGGGCTGCGGTTTCTGGGAAAAATTCGAAATACGGGCGAACTGTGTCTCTTGCTGACGGCACTGTGCTTCTTTGGCAGCATGCTCATTACCAATGACGTTGCATTGATTACATTTGTACCCTTCGCCGTTATGGTGCTGACCATGGCAGGACAGCAGAAGCTGCTGATTCCGGTGGTGGTGCTGCAGACCATTGCGGCGAATCTGGGCAGCATGCTGACGCCCATCGGCAATCCCCAGAATCTGTACCTGTATACGGCGTTTGCATTGTCCATGGGGACTTTTCTGGGATATATGCTTCCGCTTGCGGCAGTTTCCCTTTTATTACTGGCGGGCGCGGCGCTGCTGACAGGCAGGGAGCCGCTGTCCGTGAAGTACCTGCATCCGGAGGCGCCTGACAGACGGAAACTGGCGGTATACCTTGTGCTGTTTCTGGTCTGTCTGACCTGCGTGCTCCGGCTGCTGCCCTGGCCGTTGATGTTGGGGATAGTGGCGATTGGGGTGTTTATCACGGACAGGAGCCTGTTTGGAAAGGTGGATTATTTCCTGCTTCTGACTTTTGTGTGTTTTTTTCTGTTTATCGGCAATGCCGGGCGGATTCCGGCGGTTTCGTCTCTGCTGAAGGAGCTGATTCAGGGGCGGGAGCTGCCTGCAGGGGTAGTGTTGAGCCAGGTGATCAGCAATGTGCCGGCGGCGATTCTGCTGTCCGGGTTTACGGATCATGCCAGAGGTCTTCTGTACGGCGTGAATATCGGAGGCCTGGGGACATTGATTGCCTCCCTGGCCAGTGTGATTTCCTATCGGCTGTACGGGAACAGCGAAGGCGCCGAAAAAGGGACCTACATGAAGACCTTTACCCTGTACAATGTGGTGTTTCTGACAGTTTTGTATGCCGTCGCCATGTTCCTGACAGGCTGAAGCGCCAAACGGTCCGGTTTCTTCAAAGTCTGCGGATTCCCAGGGAGATGAAGGCATGGGCACATCTTTGCGAAGACGGAATTTTGAAAGGAAATGTACTGATTGACGTGGAAGGCTATCGGATGACAGGCGGCGGAGAGTTGTACAGCGAGAAGCCCCCGGTGAAGGAAAAGGCGCTTCTGCGGGCCATTCCCTATTATGCATGGGCAAACCGGGGGGAGAACCAGATGCGGGTGTGGCTGTTGGAAGAAGGGTGAGAATGCGGCGCCGCACAGGGTTCCCGCAGAAAAGGCAGAAGTCGAATCTGCATGAAAATACGGCATAGTTCCGGGCTGTTACTTTGCATTTGCCCGGAATTATGCCGAAAAATAAATCATTCTGTGGCAGGATACTGCAGGGCGGCAGAAGATGCCTTCGTTAAATTCAGCGGAACAGCAGCGGCGAGCCGCCGTCAAAGCCGTCATTGATGTCCTGCAGGCTGTCTTTCAGCTTCTGGTTGGTGGCGCAGGAGGCTTCGCTCTGAAGATCCATATACAGGATAAACACGTCCTCCAGGTCCATGTTCCGTTCAGCGGCGATTTCCTCCATCACGGGCCGAAGCTTTTCCAACTGGACGGAGACCTGGACCTTCTGGGGATCGATTTCTCCTAAAACATTCTCCGCATATGCGTTGATGCGTTCCAATAATTTTCTGTTTTCGTCTGTCATGTTTTTAACCTCTTTTTCTTTTTTATTTTTCTCCCAAGTAATATCATTCCTATTTTGGGTTTATTGAAGTATCTCATTTCTGATTCATGAAAATATGCTATTTAATTGAGCATCTATCTTTTTCTTCAGTAGGATATCATCACATGAAAAGACAAGCAACGGACTGTGATAGGTATTGACGCTTAGTGCATAATGCTCGTTATAGCTAAAATAATGAAGTTTATCGCCAAACCATACTGCCGATTTCCGGTAGGCGACTAATCCCTGTCTTCTCCAAATTTGTACAAAAAATATTTTCTAATATAGTTTATCACCAGATGCTTGTTAAGTACAGATATTTTTGATAAAATGTATAGATAAGGAAAATAAATAAGACTGCTTCCGGAGACGGGAGGGAACAGGAGATACAGAGATGGGGATTTTGGGGCGTTTTAAGAAAGAGGAGAAACCGGGGGAAGGCACGCGCATCATTGTGAACACTTTTCCAAAAAGGAAAATCGGATAAGAAAAGAGGAACGAAAAGATGGCAAATATCAGACCGTTTTCCGCTTACCGTCCTGCGCCGGGACTGGAAAGCAAAATTGCTGCCCTGCCCTATGACGTATATAACCGAGAGGAAGCCACGGAGGAGGCCAAACGGAATCCGGATTCTTTTCTGGCGATAGACCGCGCAGAGACAGGGTTCGGCCCGGAGGTGGACACTTATGCGGAGGAGGTGTACAGGCGGGCAGCCTCTCTGCTGCAGCAGCGGATCAGCCAGGGCCGCTTTGTAAAAGAGGGACAGCCCTGCTATTATCTGTATGAACTGACCATGAACGGCAGGAGCCAGACAGGGATTGTGGCATGCGCCTCCATAGATGACTACAGGGACAATGTTATCAAAAAGCATGAAAATACCCGGGCGGACAAAGAACAGGACAGAATCCGCCATGTGGATGTGTGCAATATGCAGACAGGCCCTATTTTCCTGGCATACCGGGCAGAACCGGTGCTTCGTGACGTGATCCGTGCAGTGAAGGAAGAGTCCCCGGCCTGTGCTTTTGTGTCGGAGGACGGTGTGGGCCACAAGGTGTGGGTCATAAGGGAGGAGGAAAGTGCCTTTTCTATCATTCGGCGGCAGTTTCAGCAGATGGATTCGATTTACATTGCAGACGGCCATCACCGCTGTGCTTCTGCAGTAAAGGTTGGTCTGATGCGCCGGGCAGCCAATCCGGATTACACCGGGGAGGAAGAATTCAACTATTTTCTGTCGGTACTGTTTCCGGATGAAGAGCTGCACATCATGGATTACAACCGCGTAGTAAAAGATCTGAAGGGTTACGGTAAAGAGACCTTTTTGGAGAAGATTTCCCAGGGGTTCCTGGTGGAGAAAGCCCCGGAAGCGCCTTACCGCCCTGAAGGAAAGGGGCAGTTCGGCATGTTTCTGGACGGGGAATGGTATCGCCTGACAGCCAGGCCCTCCATATTGTCCGGGGATGCCGTGGACGGACTGGATGTTTCCCTGCTGCAGAATCATCTCCTGGGTCCCATCCTGGGCATAGAGGATCCAAAGACGGATATGCGCATCGATTTTGTGGGGGGCATCCGGGGACTGGAGGAACTGGAGCGCAGAGTCCGGAGGGAACAGGGCGTGGGGGAAGAGTCCCCCATGCAGGAGGGGAAGGGATTGGCTGTGGCATTTTCCCTGTATCCCACCTCCATGGAGGAACTTTTCGCCGTAGCGGACGCAGGAAGGCTGATGCCGCCCAAATCCACCTGGTTTGAACCCAAGCTGCGCAGCGGCCTGTTTCTGCACGCCCTGGACTGAAAGGCCCATGGCGGTATTTTTCTGAAAGAACCGGGGGCTCCAGGAAGGTTCCGGAAGGAGCGGACCGGTACAGGGAAGCGGAAGAAGCAGAGGCCGGATCTTCGAAGGCAAAGAAACAGATACATGCACATGAAATACTAACAGGAAGGAAAGGACAAAAAGCATGAACAAAAAACTGTATGGACTGATGAACTGGGCGGGAATCGAGGAGATTGTCTATTCGGAATCCGATAATCCCCACGAGTTGCTTGGCCCCCACAAATCCGGGCGGCAGACAGTGGTGCAGGCCTATTTCCCCGGGGCGGAGGCTGCCTCCATCGTATTTGAGAAGGACGGCGAGACCGTGGAGATGGAACTGGCAGATGAGGAGGGATTCTTTGCGGCTTTTGTGTCCGGCAGGGAAAACGCTCTTCCCGCCTACCATTACCTGGTCCGGGGAAAAGACGGAAATGAGTATGTGAGAGGGGAAGCCTACCGCTTTGCCCCCCAGATTACCCAGAAAGACACGGAGAAATTCAAAAACGGAATCCACTATACCGTGTATGAGAAACTGGGTGCGCATCCCATGGTAATCGACGGGATTTCGGGGACCTATTTTGCGGTGTGGGCGCCCAATGTGCTGCGGGCCAGTGTGGTGGGAGATTTCAACAACTGGGACGGAAGAGCCCATCAGATGCGGCGGCTCTGGGATTCCGGCATCTTTGAACTGTTCCTTCCGGACGCAAAACCTGGGGACAATTACAAATTTGAACTGAAACTGAAGGGCGGGCTGACCTATCTGAAGGCGGACCCTTACGGAAATGCCGCCCAGAAGCGCCCGGAGACTGCGTCTGTGGTTGCGGACCTGAATTCCTTCCAATGGGAAGACGAAAAATTCCTCAAGGGACGGGAGGTTTTCCAGACAGGAAATGTGCCTGTGAGCATATACGAACTCTATCTTGGCTCCGTTGTACGGGAGGACAAGGAAGTTTATCCCAATTACCGTGAAATTGCAGCGCGGCTGATTCCCTATATCAAGGAAATGGGATATACCCATGTGGAATTGATGCCCGTGATGGAGCATCCCCTGGACGGGTCCTGGGGCTACCAGGTAATCGGCTATTATGCCCCTACCGCCAGGT
Organism: uncultured Acetatifactor sp.; assembly: GCA_910586515.1. Taxonomy (GTDB): domain Bacteria; phylum Bacillota; class Clostridia; order Lachnospirales; family Lachnospiraceae; genus Acetatifactor. Next base: position 4,912 of record CAJUGL010000002.1, on the reverse strand, counting down.
ACGGTACCCCGGAAGATTTTATGTATTTTGTGAATGAGCTTCACAAGGCGGGAATCGGCGTGATTCTTGACTGGGTTCCGGCCCACTTCCCCAGGGATACCTATGGATTGTCCAATTTTGACGGCACCTGCCTCTATGAGCATCTGGACCCCAGACAGGGCAGCCATCCCCATTGGGGCACGTTGATCTACAATTACGGCAGACCCCAGGTGTCCAATTATCTCATTGCCAATGCCCTGTTCTGGGTGGAGAAATTCCACGCAGACGGCATCCGTATGGACGCTGTGGCCAGTATGCTTTATCTGGATTACGGCAAAAAGGACGGGGAATGGGTTGCCAATATGTACGGCGGAAAGGAGAACCTGGAGGCCATTGAACTGATCAAACACCTGAATTCCATTATGAAGAAACGCAATCCGGGCGTGCTGACCATCGCAGAGGAGAGTACGGCCTTTCCGAAGATTACGGGAGAACTGGATGACGACGGGCTGGGCTTTGATCTGAAATGGAATATGGGCTTTATGAACGATTATCTGGATTATATCAAATTTGACCCTTATTTCAGGAGCCACCGCCACGGGGAACTGACCTTCAGCATGGTTTATGCCTACAGCGAGAAGTTTATCCTGGTCTTTTCCCACGACGAAGTGGTCCACGGCAAGGCTTCCCTGATCGGGAAAATGCCCGGGGACAGGGCGCAGAAATTTGCCAATTTAAGGCTGACCTTTGCGTACATGATGACCCATCCGGGGAAGAAGCTCCTGTTCATGGGCCAGGATCTGGGAGAGTTTGACGAGTGGAACGAGGACCGGAGCGTGGAATGGAATCTGGCGGAAGTGCCGGAGCATAAGGGAATCTCTGTTCTGGTGAAGGAGCTGAACCACCTTTACCGCACGCTGCCTGCCCTGTATGAGCGGGATGATGCGCCGGAAGGCTTTGAGTGGGTGAATCATATTTCCGCCCAGGACTGCTACCTGACCTATCTGCGGAAAGGGGAGAAGACAGAGGAAACCCTTCTGGTGGTGGCGAATTTCGCCGGCGTGGAGCGGGAGATTACCACAGGAACGCCCTATGCGGGAAAATACAAGGAAATTTTCAATTCCGACAGCGAAAAGTACGGCGGCACAGGCATTGTGAATAACCGCCTGAAACGGGCAAAAGCCGTGGAGTGGGATGACAGACCTTATTCCGTCACCGTGAAGATGGCGCCCCTTTCCTTGAGCATCCTGAAATATATTCCTTATACGGAGGAAGAAATGGCCAAGGAGAAAGAGGCCCAGGCTGCGGAGGAAAAGGCGAAAAAGACGCTGAAGGATGCCGGAAAGAAAGGAAAGGCCGCGGCTTCTGCAAAAGCTTCTGAATCTGCAGAGGAGACAGAAACTGCCGCTGCAGATAAAGCGGCAAAAAAAGCGGCGAAGGGCAGCCCTTCCGAACAGGCAGCTGCAAAAGAATCCGGAGAACCTGAAGCATCTGCGGAAAAGAAAACAGGAAAAACCGCAAAAACGCCGGAACACAGTGTACATCGGACCACTGCGGTCAATGTGGTAAAGGAAGCAGTCCCAGAGACAAAAAAAGCCGCAAAAACGTCAGGGAAGAAGGCAGCGGCAAAAAAAGAGGGGAAAGAACCCCAAAAGACCTCTGAAAAACCGGCACGGAAATCTGCTAAAAAGGCAGACGGTAAGTCGGTAAAGAAAGCTGCCGAAACAGAAAGCGCATAGAAGGCGGAGGGAAAAGCTGACAAAGCTTCTGCCGGAAACGACGCCGGAAGCGGCTGCCATGAGAAACCGGATGAAAAGACCGCCGAAACGACAATGCAGCAGCTTCTTCCGCGCGGAAAAAAGCCGGTTTCCGGAAGGATAACGGAGCAGCATAGGGATTGCAGAGAACCGGAGAACAGATATCCTGTAAAAACAGAAGTCACCGGAGAACATTCAGGAAGGACAGGTAAACGTGATAATCTATGGACTGACAGCGGGAGGCGCCGCCGATAATGTGATCGAGGGAATTGAGGAGAAAATACACCCGGATGTGATACGGGAATTTATGAATCAGCTGCCGGAGAAGGCTTTCAGCTTCGGACTGCGGGTTCTCCTGGCGGTGGTATTTTTCCTGATCGGCGTCAATTTGATTAAGTTTATACGAAGAATTATCAAGAAATCCATGAAACGCGCCAATGCCGAACTGGGAGTGATCCAGTTTGTGGATTCTTTTACCAAGGCAACGCTGTATGTGCTGCTTGTGACCTTTCTTGCATCTTCCTTCGGACTGGACGCGGCAAGCGTGGTGGCTGTGCTGGGTTCTGCCGGCGTGGCCATCGGTCTGGCGGTCCAGGGCAGCCTCTCCAACCTGGCGGGAGGGGTGTTGATTCTGGCCCTGAAACCCTTCAAGGTGGGAGATTATATCCGGGAAGGCTATTCCGAGAAGGAGGGCACCGTCACGGAGATTCAGATTTTCTATACAAAGCTGCTGACGCCGGACAACCAGACTGTGATTCTGCCCAACGGCAACCTGGCCAACAACAGCCTGGTCAACGTCACCACCCAGGAAGCCAGGCGCATGGATATATCCGTGGGAATCTCCTATCAGGCCGACCTAAAGAAGGCGAAAGAGGTTCTGCTGCAGCTCCTGGCCCAGGACGAGGCTGTGCTGAAAGACCGGGATATGCTTGTATATGTGGATTCCCTGGCGGACTCCTGCGTAAAACTGGGGGTGCGGTGCTGGTTTAAACAGGAGGATTTCTGGAAGGGAAAATGGCGGATTACCGAGAATTGCAAGCTCTGCCTGGATGAGAACGGTATTGAGATTGCCTATAATCAATTGGACGTACACCTGGACTATAGACCGGAGGGAGCAAAAGAGAACCGGGGATGAAGCCTGTGCCCGGGGATTGGGCGGCACGTCTCTGTGCACATCTCACGGAAGGGGACGCCGGGAAAGGGATGGAAGTTATGGCAGAAAACCGATATTTTCAGAAAGCACTGTCTGATTTTACCTATGAGACAGCCAGCGGAGGCGCCATCCGCCATCTGACGGATTCCGGATATACGGTGCAGCAGATCATGGAGCATCTGGATTACCCCACTCCCTATGAAAGGGTTCAGAAGACAGTGTGGGAACAGCTGCTTGCCCGGGGCGTCATTCTGCGGGAGAGGCCCGGAAGCGGCGGTACAGCGGTGAAGACTGCCTATGTGAAGGAATATGACCGGTATGGGAAGAGTTCCTTCCGCAGGGTGGTTGTAGAGGAGGAGAAGGCGGCCGTGGAGGCGTGGAGGGAAGAGTGTTTCCGGGGCGAGGGGGACATGGCGGAAGCGCTTCTGGCTTTGCTTGAGGAAAAGCGGCGGAAGAACGGGACTGAGGATTCTTATGCTTCTTTTTCCTTTGGGCAGGCGGCGGCCGGGGCTCCCCTGCGGTTTGAGGCAATGCTGGCTGTCCTGGATATGCGTCAGCGGGAATATGTGGCAGGGCTGCCCTGGGAAAATCGAATGGTTTATCACAGACTGGATCCCAGAATGACTGAGATTCTGGCGGAACTTTATCAGGCCGGGCTGTACAGCGGGGAATGCTGCTTCTTAAAGACAAGAGAACGTCTGACCATTGGATGAAACCTTACAGGGAAAAATATACAAAGCAAAAAATCAAAAAAATTAAAAATAATAGTTGAATTATTTACGAAAACCTTGTATAATAACATTCAGTTGCACGGAGGATGGTTTCGGAGAGTTTCCGGAGGACGTCATTTTCTGTGGGTGGTATTTATGTAAAAATGCTTCTGTGGCTCAGTTGGTAGAGCGATTGATTCGTAATCAATAGATCACGGGTTCGAGTCCCGTCAGAAGCTTTGGCACAAGAGCCGTAAATCCAGAGGTTTTCAGTAAAATCATGGATTTGCGGCTTTTTACGTGCCGTAACTGTCAGGAATGAGAATAATCTTATGGAAAGCAGGCAGTCAGCCATGGCATTGACACAGGAAAAGATTTATTCCGATAATATTTACTTTGCACCATAGAATATAACCGAAAGTATATCCTGCCAGTTGGTTATGAACAAAACAACCTGTTTCTCTGTAATTGGAGCGAGGACGATTTTGGGGATTTGGACTTTTACAATACGATTACATACAGCTGTCAAGCTCTTCCGGCAAAAAAATACCGGGAAGCCCCCTGCACAATTTAATAGACGATGCCAGGAAAATATGTTAAGATTCTTATATACAGGAGACCATTATGTTGGGAGGGAGCTTATGGCATGGAAGAAAAGCATTCTACGGACAGTCGGCATCGGGCATCAGGACTTTGAGACAGTCATCACAAAAGACATCTTTTATATAGACAAGACCGGCTTTATCAAAGAATGGTGGGAAAACGAGGACAGCGTGACCCTAATTGCAAGGCCCCGGCGCTTTGGCAAGACGTTGAACATGAGCATGGTGGAGAAGTTCTTTTCCATAGACTATGCCGGGAGAGGGGAGCTGTTTGAAGGCTTTGTCATCTGGCAGGAAGAGGGCTACAGGCTCATCCAGGGAACCTGCCCGGTCATCAGCCTCTCTTTCGCCAGGGTGAAAGCAGGCACGTTTGCCGATACCAAAAGGCAGATCTGCCAGATCATCACCGAACTGTATAATAAGAACGATTTCCTGCTGGAGGGCGGCTGCCTGAATGAGAAAGAAAAGGCCGACTTCCAAAGGATATCTGCAGATATGGAAGACTATCTGGCCGCAGGCTCCTTGAACGCCCTGTCGGGATATCTGTCGCGCTATTATGGCAAAAAGGTCATTATCCTGCTGGACGAGTATGACACGCCCATGCAGGAGGCTTATGTGCATGGTTATTGGAGTGAAATAGTGGAATTTATCCGCAGCCTGTTCAATGCCACGTTCAAGACGAACCCATATCTTGACCGGGCCATCATGACA
>CAJUGL010000001.1:82110-131334 GCA_910586515.1 uncultured Acetatifactor sp. | reverse complement strand
AATTCAAGGCCTCTGGGACTTTTTTGCTGTTTCAGGTGTCAAACTCAGGAGTATAACACAAAAAAAGCAACTCGCAAAGGACGAATTGCAATTTTTTTCATTATTTTTTAACCTGATTTTTAGGAACAGAGCAAAAACAATCCCCTGACCGCATAACGGGTTCCGGAATTCCCCGAAACCCGCCGATTATTTTGGAAAAGAATCGCTTTTTATAGAAGGAACCTCTCCAGAATCTGCATCAGGCACCATTCTGTGTCCACAGCTCCCAGATCACCCGCCGTGACGATTTTGTCTCTACGGTAAACCGTATCTCCCAGAATATATTCCACACTGCCCACAGGCGTGTTTTCCGCCACGGGAGCCGTCAGCCGGTCCGTCTCCAGGGTATACTGGACCTGAACGGTTTCGTCCGCGCGCATCAGCACGCCTTCCCGCATCCCTTCCCCGCTCTCCACCCTGACAGCCATATAGGCCTGGTCCCCCAGGATATCCGTCTGTCCGTTCTGTACCGGAAGAGGTTTCAGCACGCTTTCGTCAAAAGCTGTTCCCTCCTGGTCAAAGCTTCTGTAGAAGTAATTGTCAAGCCCGTACTGCATCAGGGCTCTTGTATCACTCCATTTATAAGTCTTGTTGTTCGGCCAGCCGCAGGCCAGCAGCGCTACCACAAAGGTCCTGCCATCCCGTTCCAGCGCCCCCACATAGCAGTAGCCGGCCTTATTGGTAAAGCCGGTCTTTCCGGTCAGCGCGCCGTCCATCATACTCAAAAAGGCATTGTGGTTCGTGCAGGAAAAGCTTCTGCCGTTGGCGGAGAAGCTATAGTTCCCGGTACGCGTAATCCGCAGAAATTCCTCTTGGGCAGGAGACTGCCTGATGCAGTATGCCATAATTCCTGCCAGTTCCCGGGCAGTGGTGCAATGTTCTCTCTGGAGAGCGCTCCCGTCTTTCTGAACCAGGGTTTCCGTGGCATCCAGTCCGTTCGGCGTAATAAACCAGGTATTTTCGCAGCCAAGCTGCGCGGCCTTTTGATTCATCAGCGACGCAAACGCCGCCATAGCCTGCCTGCTCTCCTCCACTGTATACTCAGCCGTATCCTTCTCTCTAAGCTCCTGGGGCAGGTACTGTTTCCCGATATATTCCGCAAGAGCTGCCGCGGAATCATTATGAGATTCCAGCATCAGGGAATACAGTAAATCGCCTACCGCATATTGTTCCCCTTTTTGTATGTAGAGCTTGACCTTGGGCATACTCGCGGCATATGCCGATACCGTGAGCTTATCTTCCGGCGCGGCATTTTCCAACACCAGGATACAGGTCATGATCTTGGTAGTGCTGGCCATGGCCATGACTGCGTCCTGGTTTTTTCCATACAGCACTCGTCCGGAATCCGCGTCCATGAGCACTGCCGCAGTAGCGTACAGCTGCAGCTCCTCTCCCCGAACGGGCATTACCGCAGTCATCAGCCAGATGAGGGCGCAAAAAAAGCCTCCTGTTATTTTTTTCATCCGCATTTTCATTCTGTTCATCTTTCAACGGGATTTTTAATAATATATGAGGCTGTTTTCACACTTTATGTTTTACGGCAAGTCCATAATGCTACATGGCCCTAAACTTCCAGCTGCAGCTGCGCCTCCGCCTCTGCCTGCTGCTTGAATTCTTCCATCTGAACAGGATTCAGCTCCGGCAGCTCTTCCAGGCTTCTCACGCCAAAGCACCGCAGGAACTGCTCGGTAGTGCCAAAAAGCAGGGGTCTGCCCGGGGCATCCATACGGCCCAGTTCCGTGATCAGATCATACTCCAGAAGCTTGTTGATGGCATGATCACAGTTGACTCCCCTGACGCGCTCCACCTCCACTCTGGTGACGGGCTGCTTGTACGCGATGATGGAAAGAGTCTCCAGCGCGGTGTCGGTAAGCGTCATTTTTTTCGGGGCTTTGGCAATTTTAACCAGATACTCATACATATCTTCCTTGGTGCACAGCTGAACGGCCTCGTCAAACCAAGCCAGAGTAATTCCCCGGTCGTCCCGCTCGTACCGTGCCTGCATCTGTTTTAAAAGTTCCTTCGTGGTATTGACATCCTCTTCGATCACGTCCGCCAGGCGGCTTATATCCACAGACTCTCCCATTGAAAACAATACGGCCTCCATGACCGCTTCCTTTTTTGTCTTTTTCATTTCTGCGGCTCCCTGTCCCCACTGCAGTGAGGCATTTTTACAATAACGAGGTAATCATAATATCGTCGAAAATATTCTCCTGGCAGATGGTGATCTTTCCCGTCTTCATCAGTTCCAAGATCACCAGGAAAGTAACGATCACTTCCATCTTACTGCCCTGCCCCTCCAACAGTCCGCGAAAACCGAACCTTTTGTGCTCTCTGGCATAAGCCTCCACATAGAGAATCTTCCTGTCCATATCGATCTCTTCTTTTTCGATATTGCCATACTGGCTCCGGATAGGATCCTTCCGTTCCTCCTGCCGCCGGACAATGGATTTAAAAATCTCATGAAGCCGGCTCAGCGTCATCTCTCCAATCAGTTCCTCATAGTTCAGCGGATGCTTGTACTGCGCAACCTCGGGAGGCAGATTTTTCTCCCTGTACATATTTCGGGCGGCATCCACCTGACGGTCCCGCAGTTCGAAAGACATATACTTGTACATCTTATACTCCAGCAGCTTCTGAACCAGTTCCTGCCGGGGGTCTTCCTCCTCGCCCTCCTCGTCCGTTTCCCTGGGAAGCAGCATCCTGCACTTGATGTCAATAAGCGTAGCCGCCATGACCAGAAATTCGCTCATCACATTCATATCGCTGATTTCCATCCGGCGGATGTAATCAAGATATTGCTCCGTGATCACCACGATAGGAATATCATATATGTCTACTTTATTTTTATCAATCAGATGAAGCAGAAGGTCCAGCGGGCCTTCAAAGACTTCCAGTTTTACAGGTATCGCCATGGCATCCTCATATATGGTCTCTTCCGTTTTTGTCTGCGGACAGGCCGGCCCGGAACCGCTGCTGCAGATTATTATTTTACCGTTTTTTCCCTTTTATTGCAAGAAAAACATGCGTTCTCCATGTCACGAATCAGAAGCAAAGTAACAGTTCAGCGCCCTGTCTGAACTGTTACGAAGTAAAATCAATAACCCAAAGCTCCCCTGGATTAAACACCCTCACCGGAATAGTATGGATCCCCAGCCCTCTGCTCAGCACCATAACAGCCTTTCCTTCCCGGAAAATTCCGCCGTCATATCTGGGAAACAGCCGCCATGCCGGAGAAATCACTCCCCTGCCCCAAAACGGTACCCTGGCCACACCCCCATGAATATGACCGGACAGGGTCAGGTCAGCCCCCCACGCGGCATACTGCGGAAAATAATTGGGATGGTGAGCCAGAAGAACGGTATACATCTCCCCTGAAGCCTGTCCCATTAGACGCTCAAGATAATCGGAAGACATATTGCCCGTCCTAAAGCGCCTGTAGTAATATTTGTCAATTTCGGCTCCGTATATCGCAATTCCGTATTCAGGTAAACGCACATGTCCGTTCACCAGGGGCTCCACCCCCATCTCCTGCAGCGCAGAGCCGTATCGTTCCGCCATATCTCCGTATGTCTCCGGATAGAGCTTCAGACGCTGCTCGTGGTTTCCGTTGGCATAAAAAATAGGATACTCCGCAGCAAGAGTCCGCAAGAGCGCCAGCGCAGGTTCCAGGGATTCCCCCGGTTTCGCGGTCAGCAGATCGCCCGCCGCCAGAACGAAGTCCGGCTTTGCCTCCCGGATTGCCCCAAGGAGACCTTCATTATTTTTTCCGTAACGTTTATTGTGCAGATCCGTCAAAAGCACTGCGCGGCACGGCCGTATGATTCGGCCGTCTGTCACGGTGTGCTCTCTGACCACAAATCGATTGCTGTCATATAGCATCACCCACATAAGAACAACTGCAGCAATTCCCGCTGCGGTAATCAGCAAATCTATCATACAAGTCCTCCGCCGGAGTCGCCCCCTTATTTCTGCCCCGCAAAGCTTCAGCCAGCTCTGCGGGTACCCTGCAGAAACTACAGGAGAAAGACGCCGAATACCTTTTTCAAATAATCGGAATATCCCGCCTTCGCCACATCCTCTGCAAACAATACAGGCACGCTGCCTATCTCCGCTCCGTTTATCAGATATCTGGCTCTTCCCGCCTCCGTTCCCGCCTCCACAGGAGCCAGAACCTTCTCCGGCAAATCCAGCACTTTCTGCACAGATGTCAGATCATTTCCCGCCGTGTCCAGATAGCGAAATTCTTCCTGATATTTTATACCGACTTCCTGGGCTACGCCTCCCTCCACGGCCAGGGGCGCCAGAGGGTCTCTGTTTTCGTCTATGTATATATCGCATACGCTGAACCCATAGGTTAAAAGCGTCTGCGCATCCCCGAATCTGGTTTTATAATCCGGCGCGCCCATCACTACGGCAATCAAATCTATGCCGTCCTTGGAAGCTGTGGCGGCAAAGCAATATTTAGCCTTTGAAGTTGATCCCGTCTTCAGCCCGGTAGTCCACTGGTACTGCTTCAGCAGCTTATTTGTGCTGGACAAGGTAAAATTAATCGTCCCCTGCCTGGTTTCATGAGTGATATCTTCCATCCAGATTTTCGTATAATTAAATATTTCCGGATGTTTTACCGTCAGTTCCCTGGACATGACCGCCACGTCTCTCGCAGAAGTATAGTGATTATCCGAATCGCTGAGTCCGCAGCAATCCTCGAAATGCGTATCCGTCATGCCGAGTTCCGCCGCCTTCTCATTCATCAGCGCCACAAAGGCCTCTTCACTGCCGGCGATATGCTCCGCCACTGCCACACTGGCGTCATTGCCGGAAGATACCGCGATGCATTTAATCATGGTATCCAGTGTCTGTACTTCCCCGGCAGCAAGAAACACCTGCGATCCCCCCATGGAACTGGCATATTCACTGGTGGTCACCTGATCCGTCAGCTTAACCTTTCCTGCATCGATGGCCTCAAAGGCGAGAAGCAGCGTCATGATTTTCGTGATGCTGGCCGGCGAGCGCCTCTGGGTGGAATCAACTTCGTAAATCACCTGTCCCGTAGAACTCTCGATCAGAATAACGGAGGGAGAAGAAACCGCAACCCCCGCATGAACGGAGGCAGCCGGCAGAATCATCAACACCAGCGCCAGGACCACCGCCGTAAGCTTTTTTGTTCCAAACATAAAAATGCCACACCCCATATTCCTTATCTTTGTCATAAGAATATGAAAATGCAGCCGGATATATTCCAGCAAACTGTCCTGCTTTTAAAATAATGAGCATGCAAAATCCCCAGTCACATGGACCGGGGACGAGGCGCTTAGTTATATTTACGTTTTCTAGCGGCTTCAGACTTTTTCTTACGTCTTACGCTAGGTTTCTCGTAATGCTCACGCTTGCGAATCTCTTGCTGGATTCCAGCCTTAGCACAGCTCCTTTTAAAACGACGCAAAGCGCTGTCTAATGTTTCGTTTTCTTTTACGATTACGTTCGACATGTCCACCCGACCTCCCTTCAGTCCCTCAAGCTTCTCGACTGAGTGGGTTATTATGTACTGCACATGGCATATACACATTCTTTATTATACCACAAAAGTCAAATACGTCAACTATTTTTTACAGTTTTTAGCATAAAATTATTTTATCCAAGTCCACCTGACCCGAAAAACGGCCTTATAAATTTTAAAGTTTAGCTATGCCGGGGCATTTTCCGCCCTACATCCGAATCACGCTGTCAGCAAATGCCTCTTCTTCCTCCCGGTGCGTGGTGTAAATCACGGCTGCCTTGCTGCTTCTTATGTAATTCATCAGCTTTTCAGCATGTTCCCTGTCCAGGGACGCGGTAGGCTCGTCAAGAAGGATGAGTTTCGCCCTGCTGTTGGAAAAGGCTCTGGCTGCGTTAATTCTCTGCTGTTCCCCTCCTGAAAGCTGGGATACGGAAGAAATTTCACCCTCTGAAAAATCAGAGACCCCTGTGGCATTTTTTATGTCCTCCAGACTGATCTCGCCGAAACTGCCCATTAAGATATTGTCGTCAACCGTAGTTTCGTAAAGCTGGGAAGAGGCGGGCATATAGGAAAAAATACCGTTTTCCCTCAAATATGCAGCATCATCTGCGGGGGATTTGCCAAACAATGTGATACTGCCGGAGGTGGGCGCATACATCCCCATGATACAGCGAAGCAATGTGGATTTTCCGCTGCCGTTTTCCCCCATTATGGCGATATGCTCTCCCTCTTTTATGCATAAACTGATATCCGAGAGAATTTTTCTGCCCTCTGCCTCAAAACACAGCCTGTCAATGGCCAGTGCGCAGCTATTGTCATGATTTTGAGATTTTGTTTCTCTTTTCAGGTCAAAAAGCGCCTTGCCATTGTCGATTGGTACGGTATTATATGGAATATATGCCGCCATCTGCTGAATATTTTGAGTCTGCTTTCCTGATTCTTCAATAATACTTTTCACGGAAGCCAGATTTCCTCCCGCGATGTTGACGCTGCCCGGCAAAAATCCCAAAACGGGATAAATAAATCCGCTTACCAGTTCGCTTATCACTTTCTGCAGGGAAAGATATAAATTATTTTTATTTAATTGTTCGGACTGAACGCGGAAAATATCCCTTCTGGTCTGGTCAAAACGCTGCTTTATGACGCTCTGCAGGCTGTTCATATTGATGAAATCCGCCTGATACATCAGCTCTTCAATATTTTTATTTTTGTCCGCTTCAAGGCCCTGGAGCCGGGAGGCATATGTTTCGGATATGCCATTGATCTTTTTTCCTGCAAAAATTGTGATGCCAATATGCGCCAAAATAAAAAAGGAAACGGTATAATGAACATTCACCGAGAAAATCAGCAGAACGCCCATTACAATTACACTGATCACCAGACTGATGATCATAACCCATAAGGAGAGGGCGGAATCGGTAAATGCGGTAATGTTCTGGAGCAAATCTTCCTCATTGTATTTTTCTTCCCTCTCACCGTAGGGCAGCGCAAACAGATCTTTATACAAATCCGCCGAGCCTCTGTAGATAAGGTTTGCGCACATTACATTTCCATATACATTGATCAGGTAATCCAATGCAAGCATGCATAAGGATGCCAAAATAATAAACAAAATCATCCATGGCGTGACCTGCACGCCCCTTTCTATCCGGCCCATAATAGACTGTATCAGAAAGGGAGCAGTCAATGGCAGCGCAAAGGATACCAAAGAAAATGCAATCAGCAGAGCCGCAAATTTCAGCTTATGATTTTTTAAAATAATGGCTGTGGATTTCAGTCTATTTAACATTTTCATTGATTTTTTCCTCCCATATCGAAAATTTTTACACAACTCTGGGAATGATCATCAAAATCCGTATGTGAGGACATGATCAGGATCTGGGACTTCTCCTTGATCTGTGTCAGGATTTTTCCGAATATCTCCCTGCGGGAGTCAGGGTCTACCGCGGAGAAGCTTTCATCGGAAATGATCACATCATAATCTCCGTAAAAGGCTCTGGCAAGGCAGATTCTCTGCTGTTCCCCCGAAGACAGATTCAGCGCGGAAACAGGGGTATCCAGTCCTTTTTCAAATTGGGGAATCCGTTTTTTTAATCCTGTCTGCTCCAATGCATAATCGAGCTTCCTTTCATCCGCCTCTTTAAACATAGTGATATTTTCTTTCAGGGTACCTGAAATCAGCTGCGGTTCCTGACTTAAATATAAAATTCGATCCCAATATGTGTTTTCCTTTATGTCTTTCAGATTTTTACCGCCGCAGAGTATCGTTCCTTTGTAACCTTTTAACATATCCGCAAAAATTTTCAGCAGAGTGGATTTGCCGCAGCCTGACGCTCCTTTTATCATCAGGCATTCCCCTGATTTTAGCTCTATATTTACGCTTTCAAGGAGATCTTTTCCCTGGATTTCACCGTTTCCATCTTCATAGGCAAAGCTTACATTTTTCGCCGAAATGGACGTAATTTTTTCCACATCATCAGTTCCGTCGCAAGCTTCAACCTGCGGAATCAGCAAGGCGTTAATTCTGCTGTCCATGCCCTTAAGCTGCTGATACTCTGAAATACAGCCGGGAATTTGATACAGCGTATTGGTCAGAGATCCCACAGCCGCCAAAAGCACAATCAAATCGCTGATTTCAATGCTGCCCCTGGAAACCCCATATCCTCCGATGATCAGGACGGCGCAGGTATTCAGAATGGTGTTTGCCGAGCCTAAAATTCTCTGCATTGTCATTGTGCCTAAAATTTTTGCCTGGTCAATTTTATAGTCCGCAATCTCTTTTTGATAGGGTTTAATCACCCTTTCACCGTTGAGCGCATAGGCAGCCTCCCGGTTCCGCACCAGCTCCGCATTGTGATTATAAATTGAGCCCATATGAAAATAAAGCTTTTGATTCTGTTCCGGCAGCTTTCTTCCCCGGTAGGCGCTGACCCAAATGGCCGCAAGGGACAGGAAAAGAGTCAGGGCCAAAAGCCATGGCTCAATCAGAAAGACATAGATACCTGTCAAAATCACCGAGACAGCAGTTCCGATTACTTTGAATATAAATCCAGAAAGCTGCTCGGAATATGTAAAAATATCGTTTCGAATAATGGGCAGCATTTTTTCAGCATTTTCTTTGTTTTTATAATTTGAACCAAGCCAAATGTCCATGGATTTTTGCTCCAGGGATTCTATCAGCCTCTGCTTAATCGTCAAAGCCTTACTGTTTTGAAGGCAGAGAAGCAGCGCTGACAGGAGCAGGCTCGCTGCAAATACTGCGAATATGCTCCATATTCTGCCCGCATTTTTCGTTAAAACACTGTCCGCCAAAAGTCTGATACACTCCAGATATAAGATGCCCAGGCCTGAACCCAGACAGACGGCCAGTCCTGCCGCAAACAAACTGCCGGCGGATTTTTTCAGTATGCTTTTTGATTCGGTATTCATTTTCCTTCTTCCTTCCCTATTAAGTTTATCGCATTCGCTTATTGAAACCCACACTTATCTTCAATTGCACCTTAAGTTTTTACGTCTTTTAGTATATCGTCGCTTTTGCCAAATATCAATACGTCGAATTAGTTGCCAAACTTCGCAACTAATTCGACGTATTGCAACGTCCTGCCTAAAACGGATCTGTCTGAGAAAGAGAACAATATTAATCCTCTGTCTGACCTGGACATTAAACCATCAACATAAATATTTATCCCGTCTGGCTTCCAAAAATTTTATTATGTACTTGTCATAAGTAAAACGGGCAGTTGCTTCACTCATTTGAAAAGCTTCCTTCCACCGAACCTTGTTTTCATTCCCATCATTCTGCTTGGAAGCAATCTCATAAGCATTCCATGCAATTCGATAAAATGCTCTGTCCAAAGTATCAATCAGAGGCTGTTCCAAGTATTGAGAAACTGCCTCTTCATTTTTCTTTATCGCTTCCCCATACTGTCTTAAATCCCCCAGATAGTTATCAAGCATCTCCATTAACATCTCATATCCTGTATGCATTATTCCGGTTTTGCCTTTTTGCTGCTCTACGGAAAAACGGATTATCTCACACCACATCCCCTCTTCCTTCAAGCATCCGAGTTTCCTATATGTACTAGCAATATTACTGGCAATAATAATCTCCTCCCTCTGAAACACCCACCACTTTGCTTCCTTTCCCTCCCAGTCCGGCACCGTAATGTGCAGCGCCTCCTGCAGCAGCTCCAGACTCTTCCTCATATCCCCCTTACGCTCCTGTAAAATTAATGCCTCAAAAAACAAAAACTCCTGACGCACCCTGGGATAGCTCATATCCACCTTCTGCCTTAGGCGCTCCATCCCCGCTTCCACTTTATCCCACTGGCAGTAACCCATCTGGGAAGAAATCTCCTGCCGCAGTTCCAACACCTCAATGGAATCAGTCTCCAACATGGGAACAATCCATCCTCCGTATTTTCCATACTGCCGGACCAACCGCTTATAGTTCTCATGGGAAGGTTTATGCTCTCCACACTCTATTTTCTCTAACTGTCGTCTGGTAACGATTATTCCTTCATCATCAAAGACGGCTTTATCCCGGGATTTTCCGGCATATTTCCGCAGCATCTTCAGCGTAATTCCCGCTTCCCTGGTATTTTCCACTGAAGTTCCCTGCCAGATTCTGTTTCCCGGATACTCAGACATATCGTATATACGTTTGAAAGCGCTCCAAAATGCATCCACTTCCTTCAGATACAGCTGATCTCCTTCTGACATTCCCTCCCGGGATATCCGCCTCATCCGTTCCAGAAGAGGCAGCAGATAGCAATGGCAGGCGTTTCTGCGCAGCAGTTCCAGTGCCTCTCTTGCAAATTCAAATGCCTTCCGGCTGTCTCCTTCCTGCAGCGCCAGCTCCATGCCCAGCAGTGCCGCCTGGGGCTTTATCCATACAGCGATACGTTCTTTCCAATGTTTCTTTTCCGGATAATTCCAGACAAAATGATGTATTTTCCAGGCCTCTTCCATCCTGCCGCATGCCAGATAAACCGCCCCGGACAGCAGAACCGCCTCCAATTCCGAGGGAGCCAGAAGTAAATCCTCCTTTTTGCCGGACCAGTCGCCGGGAACGGTGCAGGAAACGGCCTCCGCTGCCCTGGACAGCAATTCCTCCCCCGCCGGAAATTCCCCTGCGGATTTATCCTGCTCCCTGGCTTTCAGCAGCAGCAAAAGTTCTGCCTTACACAGAAACTGTTCCTCAACGGGCTCCCTTTTCGTATACCTTTCGCGGTATTGCTTTATCTTATCTGCCGCCTCCACGGGTCTGTCCGGAACCAGAAGACAGATATCCTCCCTGAACCGCCACCTCTCCATCTCTTCCCTTGACGCCACCATTTCAAAATAGTCCGGCAGAATTCCCATCCGCTGAAACAAGGTATCCCCTGTCAGCTTTCTCCATCCGGTTTCGCCTGCCTCCATCTTGCCAAGGGCCGTTTTGCTCAGCAATCCCCGGGCCGCTCTCTCCAGGGATACACCCCGGCTGATGCGCTCCTCCCGGAAGATCTTTCCGCAGTCTGCATTGTATTGCCTGGTAAATTCAGCCTGATTATAGCATTTTATCATTATGATGTCCTTTCTCTCTTGTTTTTCCTGCTCCATTATCCGGAAAACTGTGTTCCGATAATCTCCTCGTACAGATCCAGGCCAAAGCTGGTCAGTTCCGGGGCATGGAGAGTCATCCGGAAGGTACGCCTTCCGTCCTCCATACGTTGGGCGCTCAGGAATTCCACATCGGAATCCTCCTCCCGTTCATCATACATCCTCTGGGCAAAGGACAGCAGGTGGGTGACAGTCAGCACTTTCACCCCTGCCTCCTTCAGGGCTTTCACAATGTCATAGGCGATCACGGAGCCTTCCTTCTCCGTGGTGGAGGCAAAAGATTCATTCAGCAGCACCATGGACTGCCCGCCGAGATTGTCCACAATCCGGCTCATCCTGCCCAGTTCCTCGTCCAGGCGGCCGCTGTTCATGGCGCTGTCCTCCCTCCTGGTAAAATGGGTGAAAAAGGCAGGGAAAATTCCGCTCTCAAAGCTCTCCGCCGCCACCTGCAGGCCGCACTGGAAGCAGATCTGAGCAAGCCCCACACTCCGCAGGAAGGTGGATTTCCCTCCCTGGTTTGCCCCCGTGACGATCAGGAGATTTTTCCCGTCCAGACAGCAGCTGTTGCCCACCGGATTCCTGCGCTGTTCTATGCCCATGACAAACTCCTTCAGCTCCCGGAAGCGCAGCACATCCTGCTCTCCTGCCCCGGGACGACAGAACCCGATGTCCATCCTTTCCATATGATGCTTCAGGTTCACGGCCCCCCGGTAAAATGCTGCCTGAAGGCGCAGTTGGACAAAAAATCCATTGAAGGCATTGAGAAAAGGCTCGCAGCAGGAGACGATATACCGCACAGCCGCAAATTCCAGCTGTTCCGCCTGGGCGGCCTGGGCTGTCCCCCTGGGAATACTGGCCAGAATTTTCGTCTTTCCGCTGAGGTAGTTCTGGGCACGGCTGAGCATGGATGCCGGGTTCCGGTATTTCTTTATCTCCGTATCCACTTCCTCCAGTCGAAAGTCTGCCATTTTCAGCCCGTCCGCAAGACTGCATCCCAGAACAATCCGGGGCTTGTTCACCATTTTTCCGGTTATCCCTTCCTCATGGTCTCTGGCATAAAAGGCGATTTCCCGCAAAATCCGTTCCAGACTGCAGGACAGCTCCTCCGAAAACTCTTCGCAGAGCCTTGCATGCATCGCCCGGAAGCCTTCCGCCCGCAGTCTGTTCCCGTATTCTGCAAACAGCTTTTTCAGCCGTGTCAGGCTCGTCACAAACAGCTGCAGCACATGGATATCCGTAATCAGCGCCCCAGGCGTATTCCGGGATCCCGCCTTATCCCCCGCCTTTCTGCCCAGACTGTCCCAACACGTCAGCACCTCCGTGGAAAAACGGTACAGTTCCTCTATAAAAGCTTCCTCCGCAAAGCAGTCCCACAGAATCTCCTGGCGATAGGATATCTCCCCGGCGTTCATCAGCGGAACCATCATCACTTTCCGCATGGCGCTTTCCAGAAAGGGATCCGGCTCCCCCAGTGCGATCACTTTTTCTCCTTCCCTGATGACGTCCCTGGAGGCTGCCCAAAAAACGGTCTCCAACCCCAGATCCCTTATGATATTTTTTTCCTCAAAATACCTTCCTTCCGCACTCTGCTCTTTTTCCCGGTATAATAAATACGCATTCACGATAGTCTCTCCTTCAGCTGTTCATAGGTCAGCCTGTGCCTTCCCACCAGACTGCCTGCGGAAACAGGTGCGTCCTCAGCGCTTCTCTCAATCCGGAATGTCCGGTTTCCCTGTCCGTCCAACATGGCCCGCAGGGATACCAGTCCCGGGTCTGCGCCTTCCAGTTCCTTCAGATGGGTCACGTAGATCCCCCTGCACTCCCTCCCCAGGAAATGCTCCAGAACACGCCTGCCCATAATGCAGGCATCGTAATTCGCTGCAGTGGTAAACAGCTCGTTGATCACCACAAAGAGAAAGGAATTCCCCCTGGAGGATGCCGCCATAATATCCGCCAGTCTCTCCAGTTCCTCCCGCAGCTTTCCCCGTCCGGTTTCCACGCTCTCTTCTACGGAAAAATGCGTCATTATATTCGTAAAACGATAAATTCCCGCGGCCTCCGCAGGGACATCCAGTCCCATCATAAAAAAATATACCAACTGCCCCAGGCTTCTGGCAAAGGTGGTCTTGCCGCCCTGGTTTGGTCCGGTGAGAACATAAAATTTTTCATCCCTGCGAAGCACCATGTCATTGGCAACCACCTCCCTGCCCGAGCAGGCCAGGGCCAGGTCATAGAGCCCCTTGGCATACATTTCTTCACAGGAACTCTCCAGAGTCCGGGGATCCGCAAAGGAAAACCCCCTCCCCTTCATCTTCTGCTCAAATCGGTAAAAGGAAAGGTAAAATCCGATTTCCGAGGCAAAACGAATCAAAGCAGCATCGGTATACTCCCCATACTCCGCAAAAAAGCGCTCCGCATCCAGGAACAGCTCCTGATTCCGCTTTCGGAAGGCCTTCAGCAGCTCTGCCTCCAGCTCCACCAGGTCCGGTTCCGCCCCAAAGGGACTCACAAACTGCTTCTTATGTCCGGGAAAGCATTTCTTCAGAAAATCATCATAGCTTCCGGCCGCCTCCCCCTGGGCTATGATGATCCTGTCACTCTCATAAGTGAGCACCAGGCGAAGCCCCTCAATCTGCCCTGTAATCCTTTCCGCCTCCTGCCGCATCCTCAGAAATCCCTCTCCCGCCAGATACGCCTCCAGATATTCCCGAAATTCCCGCATTCCCCTGGACCCAAGAGACAGCCCCTGCAGCCCTGCGGACAGATTTCCAAAGGCATCGCAGTAAAGCTTCACCTCCCGTACATGCCACACGGCCTTCTGCAGGGCTGCCTTTACCGTCTCCTTCCGCCCCATGGCTTCCCGGCGCTCCTTCATCTCCCTGCAGAATCCGCGCAGGATTTCATAAAGCCCCTCTGCCTTCACATCCCGGAAAACTTCCCTTCTGTAGTCACTGCATGCCCCGTCGGCCGGAAAGTAATGGTATAGTCCGGTGACTTCCTCTCCCCACTCCAGGCGGATTCGTTCAATCACCTGGTTCAGATTCAGATCGCTGAAAAAGGCCGGAAATGCCTTTCCCCTCCAGGGACTTTCCTCCCTATCCAATATGCTTGTAAATTCCAATTTTTCTCCCATCCTATAAAACTCCAAATAGAGTGTCCCTCTCCACTACCCCACGCGGCCCGTGCGCAAAAAAAAACATCCTTACAAAAAGTTCTGCAAGGATGTCTCTGTGCCACGTTCATGGATTGGGAATATTGACCATCTGGCCCACCCGGATCAGGTCCGGATTATGAATTTCGGGATTTGCCGTTCTCAGGGCATTGAGGGTGAGCCCATGCCTTACCGCAATATGGGACAGCGTGTCGCCGGAAGCCACCCGGTATCCCTTCATAACGGTTACCACATACTCGTCTCCCCGGTTCAGCCCAAAGATGGCATGACCGTCTGCGGTAATGCGGAAACTGTCTTCAGGCCGCAGACTGTCGCTGTTCTCATCATAATAATACAGAATTGCAAGATTTCCGAAATTCTCCTCCCCCAGGGCCATGTGCACATTGACCCGGCAGGGATACGGGTCCTTCTCCGTCATATAAAACTGCTTTACCACAGGATAACCCTGAACCTGCTGCAGGGACGCCTCGGAAACCACAGGCTCATATCCCACCTCCACACGCACCGGCCAGCCTGTCTGCCTGATATCCCTGCCGCTGACGCTGAACGTGACCCCGTTACTGGTATGCAGGGCCAGGGTAGCGTTCTTTCCCTTCAACTTTTCCAGAATCTCCGTGGGCACTGCAAAACTGTTTCCCGCAGAAAAATTTACGTTTTCTCCCTTTCCGTTCCGGATGGCCGTCTCCAGTCTCTCCACCATCACATTCCAGTCGTCCGTTGCCTCCTGAAAAGCTCCCTGGCCTGAACCTGCAGCCTTCACCTGCCTGCCCGGCAGCAGTGGTATGAACACAAAGAACAGCACCAGCGCCAGGATGATTTTTTTCCTTTTATCTCTCTTACCTTTCATGTTTTCCTCCAATCGTTTTACCTTTGAGTAACTGTGTCACCCTCATTATGCCCAATTGAAAGAAAAAAATCAGGTATTTTTCTTTTCTCTACTTTATCTGACCTTCCAGAACCTTTGCCGCCTCCGCAATGCAGTCGGGAATGCCCGCAGGATTCTTGCCGCCTGCCTGGGCCATATTGGGACGGCCGCCACCGCCGCCGCCTACCTTGGGTGCAATGCCCTTGATCAGGTTCCCGGCATGGGCTCCCTTTGCCAGAGCGCCCTCTGTCGCCATGGCCACCATGTTCACCTTGCCGCCTGCGTTGGACAGCAGAAGGAGAACGCCTTCTCCCAGTTTTGCCTTCAGCTGGTCTCCCAGATCCCGGAGTCCGTTCATGTCCACATTGTCCACACTGGCTGCCAGAAGCTTCACTCCCTTCACTTCCGTCACATTATCCATCACGTCTCCCAGAGCTTCCCTGGCCGCCTTGGCCTTCAGGGACTCCAGTTCGGAGGAGAGGGCTTTCAGCTCCGCCTGCACATGTTCGCATTTCTCCACCAACGCGGCGGGAGAAGTTTTCAGCACCCTGGCAGCCTCCTCCAGAATGTGCTCCTGGTTCTTATAGTAGGCAAACACGCCGTTCCCGGTCAGGGCCTCAATTCTGCGGACGCCTGCTGCAATGCCGTTCTCGGACAGGATCTTGAAGGCTGCGATGGAACCTGTATTTTCCACATGGGTACCGCCGCAGAGCTCAGTGGAAAAATCTCCCATCTTCACTACCCGGACTTCCTCTCCGTACTTCTCGCCGAACAGAGCCATGGCCCCGGTCTTCCTGGCATCCTCGATATTCATAACCTGTGTGGCCACAGTCAGGTTTTCCGCGATCTTCTCATTGACAATCCGCTCCACTCTGTCCAGTTCCTCTGCGGTCATGGCCGCAAAATGGCTGAAGTCGAAACGCAGTCTCTCCCCGTCCACATAGGAGCCGGACTGCTCCACATGACTGCCCAGAACCTCCCTGAGAGCCTTGTGCAGCAGATGGGTGGCGCTGTGATTCTTGCAGGTATCTCCCCGTCTCCCGGCATCCACAGTCAGGGAAGCCGTATCCCCCACCTTGATCATACCCCTGGTAACGGTACCGATATGGCCCACCTTGCCGCCCATAAGTTTTACGGTATCCTGCACCCGGAAGCAGCCGTCTGCGGTAGTTATGACACCGGTGTCGGCATTCTGTCCGCCCATGGTGGCGTAAAAAGGAGTCTCCTCCACAATGACAGTGCCGATCTGGCCGTCCGTCAAAGCTTCCACCAGCTCGCTCTCCGTAGTGAGCACGGTAATCCCCGACTGGTGCTGCAGCCTGTCATAACCCACAAACTGCGTGGTAACGGATGCGTCGATGGACTCGTACACCGTCACGTCCGCCCCCATGTAATTGGTCACCTTCCGGGCCTTCCGGGCCATATCCTTCTGCCGCTGCATGCATACGCCGAAACCTGCCTCGTCAATGGTAAAGCCCTTCTCCTGCAGGATTTCCTGGGTCAGGTCCATGGGGAACCCAAAGGTATCATAGAGCTTAAAGGCATTCTCTCCGGACAGCTCCGTTGTTCCCGCCGCCTTCATCTCCTCTTCCATCTGTCCCAGAATGCTTAAGCCCTGGTCAATGGTCTTGTCGAATTTATCTTCTTCCTGGGTGAGCACATTCAGGATAAATGCCTTCTTCTCCTCCAGTTCGGGATAGCCGTCCCTGCTTTCGTTGATTACGGTTTCGCTTAAGTTTGCCATAAACTTATCCCGTATTCCCAGAAGTCTGCCATGTCTGGCTGCGCGGCGGATCAGTCTGCGCAATACATAGCCCCGTCCCTCATTGGACGGCAGTATGCCGTCGCTGATCATGAAGGTGGTGGAACGGATATGATCCGTGATCAGGCGTATGGACACATCTTTCCCGGGATCCGTCCCGTACTCCGCTCCCGCGATCCCGCAGATCCGGTCCCGGATGGCCTTCATGGTATCAATGTCAAACACGCTGTCCACGTCCTGCACCACCACGGCCAGACGCTCCAGGCCCATGCCGGTATCAATATTTTTCTGGGCAAGCTCCGTATAATTTCCGTGCCCGTCATTGTCGAACTGGGTGAACACATTGTTCCAGACTTCCATAAAGCGGTCGCATTCGCAGCCTACCCTGCAGTCAGGACTGCCGCAGCCGTATTTTTCCCCTCTGTCATAGTAAATCTCCGAACAGGGGCCGCAGGGGCCTGCGCCATGCTCCCAGAAATTGTCGCATTTGCCGTTCTCGTCCCGATAGAAGCGGGTAATCTTCTCTGCGGGCACGCCGATCTCTTTGGTCCAGATCTCAAAGGCTTCCTCGTCCTCGCAGTAGATGGAAGGATACAGCCTCTCCGGCTCCATGCCAATCACCTCCGTCAGGAACTCCCAGCTCCAGCGGATTGCCTCATGCTTGAAATAGTCCCCGAAGGAGAAGTTTCCAAGCATCTCGAAAAAGGTCAGATGCCTGGCAGTCTTTCCCACATTTTCGATATCTCCCGTGCGTACGCACTTCTGGCAGGTGGTGACCCTGCGCCTGGGGGGAATCTCCTGTCCCGTGAAATAGGGCTTCAGGGGCGCCATGCCGGAGTTGATGATCAACAGGCTGTTGTCATTGTGGGGCACCAGAGAAAAGCTGTTCATCTTCAGGTGCTCCTTGCTCTCAAAAAAATCAAGGTACATTCTTCTTAACTGGTTTACACCATAGGGTTTCATCTGTTCTTCCTCCTGTATGAGTATAGGGCTGCCAGGCCCCATTGTCTGTTAATGGATATCCGGCTGTAGTCCGGACGTACAAAATCTATTATATCATGTAATTTCATTT
The DNA here is from genome assembly GCA_910586515.1 of uncultured Acetatifactor sp. GTDB lineage: Bacteria > Bacillota > Clostridia > Lachnospirales > Lachnospiraceae > Acetatifactor. Next base: position 113,323 of record CAJUGL010000001.1, on the reverse strand, counting down.
TGTATAGTAGAAATTCATCGCTTCTCGCTCACATACATCTGCACCCGGCCCTGAATGATTTCCATCACATCCTCCACCGGTTTCTGCCCCATAAAATAAGCCTCCGCCTCCTCCACGATCATGTTCTCGATCTCCCTGTCGCACTGGTCGGCCAGAGACTCCATATCATCCACCAACGCCAGAATCCGGTCCACCTCCTCCTGAGTGGCTGCCCGGTAAGTGTAGGGTTCTCCGTCGATTTCCCCGATATAATCCCCGTATTCCACACCGTCGTGATTGATCTTCATGGCCTGCAGAAGCCCGTCCTCTATGTTCTTCTTTAATCCCGGAAACCATCCGGAATGCTTCTTTGACTCCGTAAAAAAGGTTTCCAGGAACTCCCATGCCACGTCCTTGTGCTCAGACCCGGCAGTAATGGCATAGGCAGAGGACCATGATGCGGTGGCTCCGCTGGTTCCCTCCGGCGTAGGAAAACCCTTAAAGGTAACCTCGCCTCCGAAGATCTCCTCCAGGACCTGAACCTCCTCAAACTGCATGAACCATTCCAGCAGAAGTACCCGCCCCTCTCTGGCTTCCGCCCCCGCCATGGTTTCCTGGCCGCTATCCGGTTTCCTCTTGTCTGCCTCCCCGGCGGCGCCGTTTCTGCCGCAGGCGGACAGGCACAATACCGCTGCCATCACAAGCGTCCATACTCCACACTTCTTCCTGTTTTTCATATGCCTCTCCCCTGTTTTTCACCGTGAATCCGTAAAACAGTTCAATGCGCTACTGTATTCCGGTCCCGTCCTTATCTCCTGTCAGCGATGCCTTTTCCGCGTAAAAATCTCTCCTTTTTTCCTCCTCTTCCTGACTTTCCATCCCGCGCAGCTCCTTCACCACCATCACCACAATCACCTGTGTAAGAATAAAGGTCAGCAGATCCGCAATAGGTTGGGCCAGCTGCAGACCGGGTATCCCAATCCATCCCGGCAAAAGCAATATGGCCGGAATAAAGAACAGCCCCTGTTTGCCGATGGCCGTCAGCGTAGCCCGGAAACTGTATCCGATGGACTGAGTCAGCATATTGCCGATAATGGTAAAGGATTGGACCGGCAGCAGCAGACACTGGAGTTTCAGCGCCATGGCCCCGATCCGCACCACCTCGGCGTCCTCCCTGCGGAACAGCTTCATTATAGGGGTAGACACGGCAAACATGATCACCGCCATACACAACAAAAATACAAAGGCAACCTTCCGGCAGAAAGAATATGCCTCCAACACCCTTCCGTACCGCCTGGCGCCGAAATTAAATCCGCACACCGGCTGGAATCCCTGCCCGAAACCGATCAGCGCGGAATTGATAAACATCATAATCCTGGTTACAATGGACATGGCTGCCACCGCCGCGTCTCCGAAGCCGGAAGCCGCCACATTCAGCAGCACGGAAGCCACGCTGGCCAGGCCCTGGCGTCCTAATGTAGGCATTCCTGCGGACAAGATCTCTTTATACACCCACCATCTCATGGTAAAATACTTCGGATGAGGCTTCAGCACATTCCCTGATCTGATCACCAGCATCAGCAGAATCATAAAACTGATAAACTGACTGACAATGGTGGCAATGGCCGCCCCGGAGATGCCCATGCCGAAACCGAAGATCAGAATGGGATCCAGCACCACATTCAGCACTCCTCCCGTGGTAATCCCCATCATGGACAGAGCTGCGTTTCCCTGAGAACGCAGATGGTTGTTGAACACAAAGGATACCGTCATATAAGGAGCGGCAATCAATATGTACTGTCCATAGTCTCTGGCAAAAGGCGCTATGGTTTCCGTGGCGCCCAGGGCCCGCACCAGACTGTCAATATTCAGTATACCCGCGACAGCCAGGAGAAGACCGAAGACAAAGGCTGTATACACTGCCGTAGAACAGGCTCTCTGGGCTTTCTCATCCGACTTCTCCCCCAGCATCCGGGACATATAATTTCCGCTTCCCATGCCCAGGGTAAAGCCGATTGCCTGAATCATTGCCATCAGGGAAAAATTCACTCCCACCGCTCCGGAAGCGCTGGTGCTCAGTTGGCTGACGAAAAAGGTATCTGCCATATTATAGATAGAAGTAATCAACATACTGATAATCGTAGGCACAGCCAGCCGGGGAATCAGCCGGTTCACCGGGGTATCCACCATCATTCTGTATTTTTCCTCGTAAGTCATCTCATGCCGCATTATTCTTCCTCCATATCCGGGGACCGCCTGTCCCGTCGGAATCCTTCTCTTTCAGGCCCGTAGTTTATCCTTTTCCTCGTCCAAAATGCCCCCGGCAGCACAGCTCAATGGATATATTTTCCCGCCAGTTCATGCACCTGCTGTGCTTTTTTCGAGGACAGATTCCACCCGTTCAGCTCTTCTGCCACCAGCACGGGATGTTTCCTGCTGATATCCCGCAGCGCATTGCCTGCGGATTTGCGCACAATTTCACTGGCATCTTCCCTGCGGGCGGAGAGCAGCTCTACGGCTATCTGGGGATTTTCCCGGAAAAACGGGCGATTCGTCCACACCCTTAATCCCTCCGCCACAGCTCTCCGCACATTGGCCCTGTCATCCTCCATCCACTGCCGAATCAGGGGCAGAGCCTGTTCATAGCCCACGATCTTGCAGTGGGCGTCAAATGCCATGGCAAAAATTTCCTGCACCTTCCAATTCTTGTGACTGCTGACGGTGTCATGCAGAAAAGTCAGCGCATCTTCATATCTATGAGCGCAATATCCCAAAAGAAACACCCCTATCTCCTGGATTTGGAAATTATCCGATCGGTATAGCGTATACCCCATCTCGTGGCATTCCTCCAGTGAATTGGACTGGTAATATTTCTTCGCCTCTGTCTTCACCAGCTTCAGGCTGTCTTTTTTCGGTATGACCTCCGCCAGATAGGTCACATAATCATTCATCTTCCGCCCCCCAGTCGCCCTAAAACACCAAAAAATCTTCAAAAGAGACAAGAGGCAGCTCCCAAAATACGCTGCCTCCGCCTCTTTCGGGAAAACGTCTCTTCATCTGCTTATTTGCGTTCTCCCATATTACAACCGTATTCTTCTCCTCGCTTCTCTTAGGACCGGGAGGATGTATTGCCGGTCCTGGTTTCGTTCCGCAGCCATTCCCTTTCCTCGTCATTCAGATAGGGAGACAATTTCTCGAACACCTCTTTTTGGTACGCACACAGATATTCCCTCTGGGTATCCGTCAAATACTTCTCGTCCAGCGCATCCATGTCCAAGGGCACCCATGTCAGCGTTCTGAAATGCATAAACTGACCGTATTCGTTCTTGACGCCATTCTCCGCCACCATCACGTTTTCGATACGGATGCCGTGGCTGCCCTCAATATAAATACCCGGTTCGTTGGTAAGGTCCATGCCCGGCTCGATAATTGTCTCATGCATTCCATCAGAATACTGCCAGGTAAGTCCCTGCGGCCCCTCATGTACATTCAGGATATAGCCTACACCATGCCCTGTACCGCATTTGTAATCCATGTTCATGTTCCACATAGGCTGACGGGCCAAAATATCCAGATTCCGCCCTGTACAGCCATGCAGCCACCTGGCATTGGTCATCTGCAGCATTCCTGCAGCCACGGCGGTATAATGCATTTTGATCTCGTCGCTGACAGGCCCCAGAGCAATTGTTCTGGTCACATCTGTGGTAGCCCCCAGATACTGTCCGCCCGAATCTACCAGAAAGAGTCCCTCCGGCGCCAATACAGCGTGACTTTCCGGTGTAGCCTCATAGTGCATCATGGCCGCGTTTGCCATATAGCCGCCGATGGTGGGGAAGGAAAGCCCCAGAAACTCGGGCGCCTCCCTGCGGAAAGCCTCCAGCTTATCGGCTGCGGTAATCTCCGTGATCTCCGTTTTCCCAATATTCGTTTTCAGCCAATAGATAAACCTGGTCAGGGCCAGGCTGTCCTTTAAGTACATGACTTCCATATTGGCCAGCTCAACGGAATTCTTCACTGCCTTCAGAAGCTCCGTGGGATTCCTTTTCTCTATCAGACTCTGCTTTTCCGCCAATGTCTTGTACAGGCAGTAGCTGCAGAAACGGTCATCCACCAGAATTTTGCCCTCTGCGGGAAGCTTCTGCAGATATTCCACAATGCTGCCATACTCCTCTACCTGGATCCCTTTCTTCTCCAGATAGGCCGTAACCTTGTCGTCCAGAGCGCTTTTCTGGATAAACAGAACGGATTTCTCTTTTGTGAGATAGGCGTAGCAAATGGCCACAGGATTGCATTCCACATCACATCCCCTGATATTAAATAACCACATCAAATCGTCCAGCTTGGTCAGCAGGAAACCGGCCGCTTCTTCCTTCTCCACCTTGCTCATCACATCCTGGCGCTTCTCTTCAAAGCTTCTGCCCACTAATTCCTCGTCCAGCACGGTCACTTTGCCTGCCGGAAATCCGGGTCTGTCCGTCCAGATCTTCTCCGATAAATCGCTGTCATAGACTATGGAAATTTCCTTGTCCGCCAGCTTCTTCTCGTAATCTTTTCCCGCCTGAGCAGAGATTACTCTGCCGTCAAAGCCAAGGGTCTGCTTCTGCTTCATGTTCTGCTGCAGAAATTCCGTGATGGTAGGCACCCCTTCGTCCCGCATCCGGAACAGCTTTACCGTAGTTCCTGCCAGCTCATGTTCCGCCTGAATAAAATACCTGCCGTCCGTCCACAGCCCTGCCCCGTCCTGCCATACCAGCAGAGTTCCGCTGGAACCTGTAAACCCGCAGAAATACTCTCTCACTTTAAAGTAGTCGTTCACGTACTCGGAATTGTGAAAATCCGCGGTGGGCACCATATAATAGTCAATGCCCTTTGCCTGCATCTGCACCCGCAGCGCCGCAAGCCTTTCCTGAATGATTTTGTTTTCCATTTTGTTTTCGCCTTTCCTTTGCTTTTTTATTTTGCTGTTTTATATTTTATTTTCCGCCGAACCAGAGCGCTGCTCTGGAAGTCCCGATCCGGTCACAGCCAAGGTCAAGGAACATTTTCAGCTCCTCCAATGTGGATATCCCTCCTGCCGCTTTGATCTTCACCTCCGGTCCGATATGCTTTCTGAACAACTCCACATCCTCCGCGGCAGCCCCTCCTGTGCCGAATCCTGTGGATGTCTTGATATAGTCAGCCCCGGCCTTTGTCACTGCCTCGCACATTGCCAGCTTCTCCTTCTCCGTCAGATAGCAGGCCTCTATGATTACTTTGAGAACATGTGAACCGCAGGCTTTTTTGACAGTGCGGATTTCCGCCTCCACTTTATCGAAATCCCCGTTTTTTATATCGCCGATATTGACTACCATATCAATCTCGCTGCAGCCCTCCGCCAGAGCGCGTTCCACCTCAGCCACTTTGGCCTCAGTGACGCTGTACCCCAGAGGAAAACCCACTACAGTGCAGATCTTCAGCCGATCCCCATAAGTCTCATATATACGTCCCACATAAGAAGGAGGCACGCAGACACTGGCCATTTTATATTCCAGAGCCTCGTCGCACAATTTTACGATATCCTCCCAGGCGGCAAAAGCCTTCAGCAGAGTGTGATCGACTTTTCCCAGCATATCCTCCCTTGTCATCCTCTTTCCTCCTCAACGCCCGTATTGGCTTATATCCTATCCTGTCTTTCTGATTCACAGGCCCAGAAATTCTTTCACGATCTTATCCATTTCCCCCGGCTCACACTGCTTATCATGAAGCACAGGCGCGCTGCGGACCTCTTCCACCGCCCGGGGAACCTTCACTCCCGACAATTCGGAAAGCTCGTCCGCCAGGGAGAAGTCATCTTTTCCCTCAATGCTTCCGTCTATGGCCTTCATGACGCTTCTGGTGAATTTAAAGGGGCTGGCCGTTGACACAATCACCGCCGCGGCGCCGTCTCCCGTCTCCTCCACGTATTTGCGGTACACCGCCGAAGCCACCGCAGTGTGGGTATCCACCACATATCCGCATTCGCCGTATAATCTGCGTATCTCCGCAAAGGTCTCTTCTTCCGCCGCAAAGTTGCCGTAAAAATCTTCCAGAGCAGCTTTCATCTCAGCCGTAATTTCATACTTTCCTTCACTGTATAACGACTCCATCAGATTTCTGTTTTTGGCGGCGTTATTGCCGGCAATGCAATAGATCAGCCGCTCCAGATTGCTGGAAATCAAAATATCCATGGAGGGAGACGCAGTCAGCACAAAAGGCCTGTTCCTGTCATACACTCCCGTCCGTAGAAAATCATAAAGCACTTTATTTTCATTGGACGCGCAGATCAGTTTTCCCACGGGCAGGCCCATGCTCCTGGCATAAAAAGCCGCCAGAATATTGCCGAAATTGCCGGTAGGCACCGCTACATTGATCCGTTCACCCTCCTTGATCCTGCCCTGGCGCAGCAGAGAACAATAGGCATACACATAATAACAAATCTGCGGCACCAACCGTCCGATATTGATGGAATTCGCCGATGAAAACTGATATCCGGCAGCAGACATCTCCTCTGCCAGTTCCCTGTCCGAGAAGATTTCCTTTACTCCCCTCTGGGCATCGTCAAAATTCCCCCTGATGCCCACCACCAGCGTATTCTCCCCCTCCTGCGTCACCATCTGCCGCTCCTGAATGGGGCTTACGCCGTCCTTGGGATAAAATACCACGATCTTTGTTCCCTTCACTCCCGCAAATCCGGCCAATGCAGCCTTTCCCGTATCGCCGGAAGTTGCGGTGAGAATCACAATCTCCTTTTTGAGCTCATTTTTACGGGCAGAAGTAATCATCAAATGAGGAAGAATGGACAAGGCCATATCTTTGAAAGCGATTGTAGGACCATGGAACAGCTCCAGATACCATGCGCCGCCTGCCTCAGCTGTGGGAGCGATGATCTCCGTGTCGAATTTCGAATCATAAGCCCTGTCTATACAATTCTTCAGTTCTTCTTCCGTAAAATCGGTCAGATACAGCTTCATCACCTCATAGGCAGTCTGACGGTAATCCATCTCCGACAGTTCCTTCAGGCTTCTGTCCAACGCCGGTATCCGATCCGGAACATACAGACCTCCGTCCTCCGCAAGACCCTTCAAAATAGCCTGTGAGGCCTTTACCGGGGACGCACCGCCCCTTGTACTGTTGTAAAACACTTCCATAAGCATCTCCTTTTCTCAACCGCTCTTCCTGCTGCAAAACCGAAAAAAGTATATCATAAATCCAGGGTACGGGCAAGCGGTTTATTCCAGGGATTTTCCCTCTTTCCAATCTTTCATTTTTCCGTTATAATACATGTGCGGAACACTACTATGTATCCCTTTCGGTAATATTTGCGGAGTATACAGGTTACACTACACAAACACACAGCAGAAGGAAAAAGGAGGATTTGATAAGATGAAGAAAACAAAATCGCTGGATGATATACGCCGGTTTTTTCAAAATGATCGTTTTGCCACCGAAAACGGAGCAGTCATCGATACTGCCGAGGACGGACTGGCCCGCTGTTCCATGAATCTGGACGCCCGTCACCAAAATGCCGCCGGGGCAGTCATGGGCGGCGCTATCTTCACTCTGGCAGACTTCGCCTTTGCCGTGGCGGCCAATTGGAACGACATGCCCCATGTATCCCGAACCAGTCAGATTACCTTTCTGGGTACCCCGAAAGGCACCCGGCTTACCGCCACTGCCCGCCGGGTCAAAGAGGGCCGCCAGACCTGCTATTATCTGGTAGAAATCACCGACGAGCTGGATACTCAGATTGCCCATATGGCCATTGACGGATTTGTAAAACAATCCCCAATATAGGCCCGCCGGCTTATCCGTACAATTCTTCATAACAGTTCGGACAGGGCAGTGAACCGTTACAGTTCTTCATTTCCGTACAATGCCAGTCCGCCCGCCAATACAGCAGCGGCCGCGGCCTCTCCGTCAGAGGTTTTCACAATAATGGCCTTCTTCTCCGATGCGGCCAGGGCGTACATGTATTCGATATTCAGTCCATTCGTGCGCAATATGTGCGTCAGCCGGTACAGCTCCCCCACCTGATCGTCCAGCCGTACCGCCAGCACGTCCGTCAGCTTCGCGGAAAAGCCCTTCTCCCTCAGGGCGGATTTCGCCAGCTCCGGATCAGATACCACCAGGCGGAGCATTCCGTATTCCATGGTATCCGCCATGCTCAAAGACAAAATATTGATCCCCTGGTCCTTCAGCACTTCCGCCGCCTGCTCCAGCCTTCCTTCACGGTTTTCCATAAATACTGATAACTGTTTTACAAACATACCCTTCCCTCTCCTTCCGCTCTCAACATGGCAGACCTCTCCGTCTACTCAAATTTACGGTTGTCAATCACATGCACTGCCTTGCCCATACTTCTCTCCAGGACTTTGGGTTCCACCAGCTTTACCTTCACGGCCAGCCCGATGGCCTGGTGTATTACGTTCTCTATCTTCCTGGTGAGATTCTCCAGCTCTCTGATCTCGTCCGAGAAAAACCGCTCCTCCACCTCTACCTGAACTTCCAAAGTATCCAGATTATTTACCCTGTCCACAATCATCAGATAGTGAGGCGTAGTTCCCCCCATTTCCAAAAGCGCGGCTTCAATCTGAGACGGGAATACATTGACGCCCCGAATGATCAGCATGTCGTCGCTCCTGCCTGTAAACCTCGCAATCCTGGCCGTGGTTCTGCCGCATTCGCAGGGAGTGTGATCAATGCTGGTCAGATCCTTTGTCCGATAGCGGATCAGGGGAATACCCTCCTTGGTCAGTGTAGAGATCACCAGTTCTCCGGTAACGCCGTCTTCCACCGGACGGAAAGTCTCTCTATCCACAATCTCCGGCAGAAAATGATCTTCATGCACATGAAGTCCCCTGTGGAGATGACAGTCCGTAGCCACCCCGGGACCCATGATTTCGCTCAGGCCATAGATATCATGAGCCTGAATGCCCAGCATTTCCTCTATTTTTCCCCGCATCTTCTCCGTCCAGGGTTCTGCGCCGTTCAGAGAGGCTCTCAGCTTTATCCGGTCCTTTACGCCCATCTCCAGAATGGTCTCCGCAATATGCATCAGATAAGAAGGCGTGCACAGGATTCCCGTCACTCCGAAATCGATCATCATATTGATCAGCTTCTTTGTGTTGCCCGTGGACATGGGCACTACGGTGGCTCCCATTTTCTCTGCGCCGTAATGTCCTCCCAGGCCGCCGGTAAACAGACCGTAACCGTAGGCTACCTGTATCACATCCTCCCGCCCCATATTGGCCATGGCAATGCATCTGGCCACACATTCGCTCCATACGTCTATATCTCTTCTGGTATAGCCCACAACAGTGGCCTTTCCCGTTGTGCCGCTGGAAGCGTGAATGCGCACAATCTGAGAGTTCGGCACCGCGAACAGGCCGAAAGGATAGGTGTCCCGCAAGTCGTCCTTTGTGGTAAAGGGCAGCTTGTCCAGGTCTTCGATCCCCCGGATATCCCCCGGTTCCAGCCCTACAGCCTGCATTTTTTTCCGGTAAAACTCCACATTATGATACACTCTGTCCACCAGCTTCACCAGCCGTGCACTCTGCAGATTGCTCATCTCGTCCCTGCTCATGCATTCCTTCGTCTCATTCCAAATCATTGTTCTATTCCCTCCCTGCAGCATCCTCCATACAGTATCCTGCCTCAAAGGCCCTGAGGTTCACTTCCACGGTTTTGGGCGGCACGGTTTCCTCGATTACCTTGAGCCAATCCTCTTTGCCGAATCCCACATATCTGGCGGCAGCCCCCAGAACCACCACATTGAATGCCCTGGGCGCTCCCATCTCCTTTGCCGTCTTTGTGGCTTCCACCACGATCGTCCTCCGCGCTTCTCCCAGCATGTCCAGAATCCCCTCCGGATACGCCGCCGCTCCCGTCACCACGGTAATCGGATCAATTCTCCAATCATTTACAATCACTACGCCGTCTTTCTTCAGAAAATGCAGATAGCGCAGAGCTTCCAGCCGCTCGAAGGCAATCAGCACATCCGCCTGCCCTTCTTCCACAATGGGCTCCGCCACCTGCTCTCCGTAGCGCACAAAAGTAACCACGCTGCCGCCTCTCTGGGCCATACCGTGAACCTCGGAGAGTTTCACGTCATATCCCCCCCGAACCGCCAGATTCCCCAATATTCTGCTGGTCAGCAATGTCCCCTGACCGCCGACGCCTACAATCATAATATTCTTCACGCTCATGCCAGTACTTCTCCTCTCCCTTATGCCGCAAACGCCCGGCGCATCGCGTTCCCGCTCAATCCTTCCGCGCAGTATCCGCGGATTTATTCACGCGCCGTGTCTCAATGGCATCAAATTTACAGAGCTTTGCACACAATCCGCAGCCGTTGCACATGGTCTCGTCAATGGACACCGTTCCGTCCTCGTTCTTTGTCAGCGCAGGACAGCCCGGCCTCAGGCATGCGCCGCATTTCCGGCATTTCTCCGGAATAGGCACGCATTTATCAGGAAACGAAACGCCTTTTAACAGCACGCAGGGAGCCTTGGTAATGATCACCGACACCTCATCCCTCCCGGTCTCCCGAAGGAATGCCTCCTCCAGCCCCTGCAGGTCAAAGGCGCTGACCTCGTATACATGCTTGATACCGAGAGAACGGCACAGATTCAGGATATTGATGGCAGGAACCGCTTCCCCTTTCAAGGTTTTTCCCGTGGCTGCATGGTCCTGATGTCCGGTCATGCCTGTGGTGGAATTGTCCAGAATCACCACCGTCCCGGAGGACTGATTATACACCATGTTCATCAATGAGTTTATTCCTGTATGCATAAACGTAGAATCGCCGATAACAGCCACCCAGTTCCGGATATACTCTTTTCCTCTGGCCTTCTCCATACCGTGCAGAGTGGATATACTGGATCCCATACAGATTGTGGTATCCACTACGCTCAGGGGCGGCACGGCCCCAAGAGTATAGCAGCCGATATCTCCCGCCGCATGAATCTTCAGGCGATTCAGCACAGAATAAACGCTGCGGTGAGGACAGCCTGGACAAAGAATGGGCGGCCTGGCCGGTACCTGCGCCGGAGACAGGGAGGAGGACTCCTTCTCTGACAGTTCCGGCAGTTCACCGCCGATAGCCGGCACCCGCTCCCGGATCATATTCGCGCTGTACTCACCCTGAACGGTGAAAAGCGCCTTGCCTACGGCCTTTAATATGCCCCAGGATCTCACCTGCTCTTCGATTACCGGTTCCAGTTCCTCAAATATGTACAGCTTATCCACCTTCCCGGCAAACTCCTCAATCAGTTTTCTGGGAAGGGGATGCACCAGCCCAAGCTTCAGCACACTGGCCTCCGGCATGGCCTCCCGCACATATTGGTACGGAATGCCGCTTGTGATGAAGCCTACGGACAGATCCCGGTATTCCGCCCGGTTTACGGACATGGCGCAGGCATCCTCCGCCAGCTTCTTCATCCGTTCCTCAACCGACACATGACGTTTGACGGCATTTCCCGGCATCATCACATACTTGGCGGTATTCCGTTCATAATGCAGAATCTCACGCTCCCGGCGCTCTTCCAATTCCACCACACCCTGAGAATGGGAAAGCCTGGTGGTGGAACGCACCATCACAGGCGTATCGTATTTTTCGCTTAACTCAAAGGCAAACCTGGTGAATTCTTTGGCCTCCCCGCTGTCCGAAGGCTCCAGCACGGGAATCATGGCTGCCCTGGCCACCATCCGACTGTCCTGTTCATTCTGGGAACTGTACATGCCCGGATCATCCGCAGCCACTACCACCAGACCGCCGCCCACTCCTGCATATGCCGCCGTAAAAAGCGGATCCGCAGCCACGTTTACCCCCACATGCTTCATGGAGCACATGGCTCTGGCCCCGGCTATGGACGCCCCTATGGCCACCTCTGCGGCCACCTTCTCATTGGGAGACCACTCCGCGTATATTTCATCGTACTTTGCAATACTTTCGCTGATTTCCGTGCTGGGCGTGCCGGGATAGGCCGCCGACACCCTCACCCCGGCCTCATATGCGCCCCGCGCTATGGCCTCGTTGCCAAGCAATATTTTCTTCTCTGTCACGTCTTTCCTCCTGATCTCCTGTTCCGTATACACCGCTGTTCTCCCTTCCGGCACACGGTATTGTATTCGCATCTTTTGATTTGTTCCTTTATTTTAAGGCACTTTTCCCTTTGTGTCAATCTTATGTTGCGGGGCACGGTTCCGCTTCGAAACAGTTCAGCGCCCTGTCTGAACTGTCACTCTGCTTCAGAACAGCATCCTCTCAATATATTCTTCCGCAAAAAACGGATCCGCGGACAACTCAATCACCTCCGCGCATTCCGCATACTGCCTGCATGCCGTTCTGCTCTCGCCGTTTAAAAGCAGCAGGGCCGCGCCTTTTAGAGCCGCGTTTCCGATGACACGGACAGCAGGCGCCATTTCCCTGGGGATCAAGCCTATCTTTCCGGCACTGTCCACATCCAGATAACTTCCGAAACCGCCTGCAATCAACAATTCCGATACCTCTCCGCAGCCTATTCCCGCATAATGCAGCAATGTTCTGATTCCCCCATGAACCGCGGCCTTGGCCAGCTGAACCATCCGCACATCTTCCTGGGAAAAAGTCACCTCCCCGGTAAGCTTTGCGGGATTATTCTCCAGATATCCGGTCTCATCTATCTGTCCTGTCTCCAGCAGACAGGCAAGCGCGTCCACCACGCCGCTGCCGCAGATACCAGCGGCCTCTCCTTCCCCTATTGTATGACATGCCAATTCCCCGTTTCTGACGGTAACTTTGTCTATGGCGCCGCAGGTTCCCTGCATTCCCCTGGAAAGCCCTGCCCCCTCAAAAGCAGGACCTGCCGCGGTGGAACAGACCAGAAGCCGCCCCTCATGCAGCAGCGCCATCTCGCCGTTTGTGCCGATGTCCGTCAGCAGATGGGTTCCTGATCTCTCCCGAAAACCGGATGCCATCATAGCCGTCACCAGATCCGCCCCCACAAAGGCGGAAATGCATACAGGCAGGAAGACCGGAACATCCGTTCCCAGGGACTCCAGGCCCAATTCCGCAGCCGGCAGAGTCTCTCCGAATCTTCGTCTTACCGCAAAAGGGGCATGAGACAGCGGTTCCACACTCTCGCCGGTCAGCAGATGAAGCATCGCCGTATTCCCCGTGATAACCAGACCGTCTATGTCCGCCGTCTCTATACCCGCCTTCCCGGCCAACTGCGCCAGCAGACCGTCCAGCCCTTTCCTGACTGCCGCCGCCTGGTCCCGGGCAGCGCCGCCCAAAGCCGCTTCGATTCTGGAGATAACGTCCGCTCCCCAACGGCTCTGGGGATTCAGGCAGCCGGCTTCGGACAGCATATTTCCCCCGGCATCATACAGGCAGCCCGCCAGCGTGGTGGTTCCGATATCGATTGCCGCTCCGTAGGCCGTAAAAGCCGGAGACAGGGAAAACGGCTGCATCTCTCCCCCTACCCGGACCTGCGCTGTCTCTCTCTCCGTCAGCTCCACACTGCAGTCTCCCTCAACCTTTGCCAGACAGGCAAGCCGAATACCTTCAGCCAGCTCCTCCTCGGACAGAAATTTTCGCTCTGTCTGTCCGGGCTCGCTCAGCTTTCCCTGCGCCTTTACCCGACATTTTCCGCAGCTCCCATGTCCTCCGCAGGGCATGGAAAAACCATGCTCTCCCGTAAGCGCCTCCTGCAGCCGGGTTCCCTGAGCCGCAAAATGAGGAATTCCGTTTATTGTAACAACAGCCATCGTTCGTTTCCTTTCTGCTCATTCTCTGAAACACTCAGAGATATTCCATGCCGTGCATAAGTAAATCTGCCGATTGCTCCTATGCCGTGCAAATCATATTTTAGCATACTTTCACGCTGATCACAACGAAATTAAGAGACTTGCAGGAGCTGAGCGAAGTCTTGAATTGTTACGATATATTTTGACTTTAGACAATAAAGATGGTATATTATAAGAGAACTATTTGTTGTTTTGTAAGGGTGACACGGTTATGATAAAAAGACAAAGAAAAAACCATTCCGGCCGCGGACATACGTTGATTATATCCATTGTATTGACGTTTCTCTTATTGGGAGCCGTGGTCTATTCTATTGCCGGACAGATATCGTCCAAAATGTCCCAATCCGCAATCGACAATTTAAGCGAAAGTCTTGGACTGCTTCGGGGAACGATTCAGGCAATTTTATATAAAGAAGCGGAATTTCAAAAACTCATCGCTCAGGAACTTGCCCTGCTGGAGGATCCGGATGCCTTTGTCCTCTCTTACAACACCAATAAGACGATGATCAAGGTATCCATCATCCACGCCGGAGAGAGCACGGGAATCTCAAATACGGGAGAACTTTTTTCCGCGGACAGCCTTGACTTTTCTTCCGGCAAAACGGTGGACGGTCTGCCCCTGTCCGGCTCCTACATAAACGATATGGGGACCTGGGCCTACACCCTCTCCTGTCCTGTAGAAAAAGACGGAAGGGAGATCGCCTCCCTCTATGTAGAATATATTTATGATTCCCTGGACGAAGCTCTGCCGCCCAAATTTTACAACAACAACGCCACTCTGTACGTGATGGACGCAAAAAGCCAGCGCTTTGTGCTCAAGCCAAAGGGAATCGGAGAGCGGACCGCCGGACACATCAATCTCCAGGACTTCTACAACGCCAACCGGATATTGGAACCGGATATCCAGACCGAGATCTCCGAAAGCATTCGGGATGGACGCCATGTCATGTTCTACCACAATGTCCGGGACAGGGAATCCCTGATCTACATGTGGGCGGTGAATGACGGCGCGCTGTATCTAATCGGATATGTCCCCATCGAATCCATCCAGCAGGAGGGAAAAGCCGTAAACCAGAACATTTTCATCGTGGTTGTCGTGATGCTGATCGCTTTCTTGATCTGCTGTACCTTGTTTTTTCTGAACGAACGACAGAAAAACCGCATTCACAAAGAACAGGAAGCGGAACGGGAATTACACAATAAACAGCTGACGGAGGCGCTCCAGGCCGCGCAGATGGCCAGCAGCTCAAAGACCATGTTTCTCTCCAATATGTCCCACGACATCCGCACGCCCATGAACGCCATTCTGGGCTTTACTACATTGTTGGCCAAAGAGGCGGACAATCCGGCCAAAGTACGGGAATATACGAAAAAAATCACCGCCTCCGGCCAACATCTGCTGGGCCTGATCAACGATGTGCTGGATGTATCCAAGATTGAAAGCGGTAAGGCAGTGCTTACCCTGGGCGAGTTCACGCTGGACAGCATGATCTCTTCCATTGATGCCATTATCCGTCCGATGGCAAAGGCAAAAACGCAAAAATTCGACATCACGGTCAGCGGAATCAAGCATGAACAGCTCATAGGAGACGAAACCAGAATGAACCAGATCCTGATCAATCTTCTCTCCAATTCCGTTAAATACACACCGGAGGGCGGGAATATCTGGCTGCGGATTATCGGTCTGGAACAACGTTCCAGCCAATTTGAACACTTTCAAATCCAGGTGGAGGACAATGGCTACGGAATGACTCCCGAATACCTCAAAGTGATTTTTGACGCCTTCACAAGAGCGGAAAACAGCACTACAAACAAAGTACAGGGAACCGGTCTGGGAATGGCCATCACCAAAAACATTGTAGAACTCATGGGCGGAACCATAAAAGTGACCAGCGAGGTAGACAAAGGAACCGTCTTTACCGTTGATCTGGAACTCCGCATTCCCGACCAGCCGTCTGACGGTCAGTTCTGGCAGGAAAAGGGAATCCTCCGCATTCTGGCCGTAGATGACGAGTCCTATATCCTGGACAATATCCGCACACTGATGAAGAACACCGGTGTCGTCACGGACACCTCTCTCAACGGAGAAGACGCCCTTCGCAAAATTCAGACTGCCCGGGAACAGGGATATTCCTATGACGTAATCCTCATGGATTGGAATATGCCGGGCATGGACGGGCTTGAGACAGCCAGACAGATTCGCGGAACAGAGGGGAACGACATTCCCATTCTCTTTCTCACCGCCTGCGACTGGGAAGAAATACAGCCCCAGGCAGATACCGTCGGCGTTGACGGTTTCCTGGCAAAACCCTTCTTTGTGTCTGCCCTGAAGGAAAAGCTCCTCGAACTTCAATCCGGTCCGGTCAAAGCGGAACCGCCTGAAGACAGCGCCCCTGGCACAATTCTGGAGGGAAGACATTTCCTGGTAGCGGAAGATAATGAAATCAACTCCGAAATTCTGCTGGAACTCCTAGGCGGAGAAGGGGCCTCCTGTACGTTGGTTGAGAACGGTCATCTGGCCGTGGAAACATTTTCCGCTTCGGAATCCGGAACATTTGACGCCATTCTGATGGATGTGCAGATGCCCGTGATGAACGGATATGAAGCCACTCGAAAAATCCGCGCCTTAAAGCGGACGGACGCAGTTTCCGTTCCCATCATCGCCATGACTGCCAACGCTTTCGCGGAGGACGTAAAGGACGCTCTGGATGCCGGAATGAATGACCATATCGCAAAACCCATAGACTTAGCCGTGATCAAAAAGATCATAAGCAAATATGTGTCATCCCGCCCGGCTTGATCCCAGAGGAGACATCTTCGCTGCCGGAACTCAATTATGCCGGCAGCATTGAATCACGAAAAAAGGAGCTTGTTATGAAGAAAAAGTATGCGCAGCGGGCAGGCTTATTTGCAGCAGGCATAATGCTTCTGTCCGCCACGGCCTGTGGAAAAAAACAGAATTTTGACCAGAACCTGATCACAAATCCCGAAAATAACAAAAAAATAGTCAACATGTTTACTCCCATGGAAAAAACCAATCCCAATGCGGACAACACCGCCCGAACCGCCCAGGAACTGACCGTGATCGCCGCCGAAAAAGCCCTGGGACTCCAGGTTGAATATCGAACCTACACCGCCGAAAACCATCAGGAAAAGACATATGACGAAGTCCTGGTGGACCGGGCCAGAAGCAATATGGACGATATCTATCTGCTTAACCCTGACAGTCTGATGCTGCTGGCTTCCGAGGGACATCTGGCAGATCTGTCTCATCTGAAATGCACGGAAAATCTGCGCGATGTAGTAAAGGTAGCCAATACGGTAAACGGAAGGCTGGTGGGTATTCCCCAGGAGGTGGTGGCCTACGGCTTGTTTGTCAATAAGGATATGTTTGACCAGTACCGTCTGGAACTGCCCAACACTCCGGAAGAATTTCTGGAATGCTGCAGGGTATTCAAGGAAAACGGCATAGAAACACCGGTAGGCGCCAACCGCTGGTGGCTGGAAACTTTTGTGCTTGCTCAGGGCTATGCAGACCTGTACAACGGTGAAAACACGGACGCGGAAATTGCCGCTCTCAACAGCGGTGAAGCAAAAATGAGCGATTACATGCGCCCGGGATTTGAGTTTCTTCAGGAAATGATAGACAAGGGCTATATTGATGCCCGAAAAGCCTCTGTCTCCGAAGCAATTGAAGGTGAAGGACCTGATTTTCTGGCCGGAAAAACGCCCATTGTCATGGCTTACTGGGGCGCGGCCAACTCGGAGACCGCTTACGGAAAACCGAACTTTAATATGCAGGTAATCGGTTTTCCCAGCAGTCGTGGACAAATGCCCGTAGTTCCCATGACCGGTTATGGGGTGAGCGCAGACGCGGAGAATCTGGAGAATGCAATGGATACTCTGGATTTCATTCTCTCCGATGAGATGCTGCAGCTGTATTCCGAGAACAATAAAGTCATCTCTCCTTCCAAGAACGTAAACGTGGACTGTATAGACGCTTTAAAACCTCTGAATGACCGGATCAACGAAGGCATCTATGTTCTTGGCTCCAATGCAGGCATGAAGGTGGAACAATGGGGTAATATCTGTCTGGTAGTGCGTAAACTCTTAGACGGCGCCTCCGTGGAGGAATGTATGGCAGAATTTGACCGGCTCCAGGCAGAAGCCCTGGATCAGTAATTTCTCCCCTGAAATCAGCCGAATCGCCGTCTGCAGAGTGTCAGAACTGCAGTCACCGGGGCAGGGCGTTAGAGTTTTTCACTGAAAATACTCTTATAGCCCTCCCCGTAAATCTCTGTGGCGCCGGTGATGATGGTAAATGCTTTCGGGTCTTCCTGCTTGACGATCTCCTCCAGCTTAGGTGAGAGATGCTTCTTTACCACGCAGAAAATCACGTTTTTATCCGTTCCCGAGTATGCGCCCCGGCCTGAAATATAGGTGGCGCTGATGTCCAGCTCCTCCAGCAGGCGTTTCACAATGGCGCCGTGGCAGTCACTGATGATAAAAAACATCTTCGCTCCGTCCCTGCCGTACAGCACAATATCCAGCAGAACAGAGTTCACAAACACCACAAGCCCCGCGTACAACGCCGTATCAATATCCTTGAACACAAAGGCCGACGCCGTCACAATCACGGCATCCGTCAGCAAAAACAGCATTCCTGTTCTCAGATGAGGCAGCCGCAGCCTGAGCAGCTTTATAATGATATCCGTCCCGCCGGAAGTAGCCCCCGCCTTGAAGACCATACCCAGGCTCACCGCCATCAGCGAACCGCCCACCAGCGCCGCCAACAGCGGGTCCCTGGTCAACGGTTCCACGGAGGCCAGGAAATTGGTCATGCCGGACATAGCCATTGTGCAGTATAAAGTGGACAGGATAAAACGCCATCCGAATTTCCACATGCCCAATACCAGAATCGGAATGTTGATGGCAAATATCCAGGTACCGGTCTCCAGTCCCGTTATCCGATTCATAATAATAGCGATACCGGTAACTCCCCCCGGCGCCAGAGAATTAGGATCCAGAAACAGACTGACGGCAACGGCGTAAACAGCCGATGCCGCAGTGATCGTCAGATAGTCATAAGCTTGCTGCCGAAATGTCTTCTTTCCGCCTGCCTGCCTGTATAATTGACTTTCTGCAGTATTATTTTTTTCCAGGAAATTCCCTGCTTTCACATCCTGTTCTTTCCTCATCATCCCCAACCTGTTTCCTTTCCCCTTCCCCGATAAAGACCGGCAGGCCAAGACATCCCTTACTAAACTCCCATGCGGCCAATCGCAAAACCTGCCCGCCCTCCGGACGAACAGGTATTGCGATTGATCAATACTCCATAACTACATTATATCAGCGTCAAAAGCTGGCATTCACCTGTCTGGGTTTATAACCTGCCTCTTCCAGAGATTTCATGATCTGATTCTTATGATCCGTGCCGAACGCCTCCATGGTAATGCGCAGTTCCACAGCAGTGTTTCGGTTAGTGGTAACAAACTGATTGTGTTCCAACTCTACCACATTGCCGTTTGCCTTTGCGATAATGCCGGATACCTTGTACAGCTCTCCCGGCTTGTCGGGCAGAAGAATCGATACGGTAAAGATTCTGTCGCGCATAATCAGTCCCTGCTGTACCACGGAAGACATGGTGGTTACATCCATATTTCCTCCGCTTAAGATTGATACCACTTTCTTTCCCTTCACATCCAGATGCTTCAGCGCCGCAACCGTCAGCAGACCGGAATTCTCCACCACGATCTTATGATTTTCCACCATATCCAGGAAAGAAACTACAAGCTCGTGATCTTCCACTGTGATAATTCCGTCCAGATTTTTCTGAATATAGGGGAACAGCTTGTTTCCGGGCGTCTTTACCGCCGTACCGTCTGCAATGGTGGTAACCTTCGGCAGGGTAACCACATGCCCCTGCGCCAGAGAAGTCTGCATACAGTTTGCTCCCGCAGGCTCCACGCCGATCACCTTGATCTTGGGATTCAGCAGCTTCGCCAGTGTAGCCACGCCCGTAGCCAGTCCGCCTCCTCCGATAGGTACCAATATGTAGTCCACCAGAGGAAGTTCCTTAACAATTTCCATGGCAATGGTTCCCTGACCGGTGGCCACAGTCAGGTCGTCAAAGGGATGAATAAACGTATAGCCGTTCTCATCTGCCAGTTCATAGGCCTTCGCACAGGCCTCATCATAGACATCCCCGTGCAGCACCACTTCCGCGCCATAGCTCTTGGTACGATTAACCTTCATCAAAGGCGTTGTGGTGGGCATGACGATGACCGCCTTGGTGCCGTAGGCCTTGGCCGCGTAGGCAACGCCCTGAGCATGATTTCCGGCCGATGCGGTGATCAGCCCCTTGGCCCTCTCGGCATCCGAAAGCGTGCTTATCTTATAATATGCCCCCCGGAGCTTATACGCCCCCGTCAGCTGCATATTTTCGGGCTTCAGGTAGACTTTATTACCTGTCTGGGCGCTGAGATATTCGCTGAATACCAGCTTTGTCTCCAATGTCACCTTCTTCACTACCTCTGATGCTTCTTCAAATTTCTCCAGCGTCAGCCCCTCTTCCCTGGTTCTGATTCCTTCTGCGGGACATCCTGCAGATTTTTCCTCTGCAGAGTCCTCCTGCTCGGCCATCGTTTTCTGCTCCTCCATCATTTCTTCCTCCTTCCGCTTTGTCTCGGCAGCCTGTGCGTCTTTTGCCATCTTCTTCCTCCTTCTGTGTCAGTTGCGCGGTTATCTGTTCCATAAGTATGATCAGAGGCTTATTACCTCTGTTCTATGCGTCCTGAGATCCCGTATTCACGTCAAATAGTGCATTGACAAACTCATCGGAATCAAATTTCTGCAAATCGTCAATGGTTTCTCCCACTCCGATATATTTCACCGGAACTTTCAGTTCAGACTGTATGGCCACTGCAATGCCTCCCTTAGCCGTGCCGTCCATCTTGGTCAAAATGATGCCTGTCAAATCCGCCACTTCCCCAAACTCTCTGGCCTGAACCATGGCATTCTGACCTGTGGTGCCGTCCAATACGATCAGGTTCTCTCTGTGGGCGTCCGGAAATTCTCTGTCCACAATGCGGTTCATCTTCCGTAATTCTTCCATGAGGTTTTTCTTGTTATGCAGTCTTCCCGCCGTATCAATCAGCAGTACGTCCACCCCTCTTGCTTTTGCCGCGTTTACCGCATCATAGACCACGCTGGCCGGATCTGCTCCCTCATTTCCGCCCACCATAGGCACGTCGGCGCGTCTGGCCCACTCTGCAAGCTGATCTCCGGCCGCTGCCCGAAAGGTATCTGCCGCCGCGATCAATACTCTCCTGCCGTCATCCTTGAATTTTCCCGCAAGTTTACCTACGGAAGTTGTCTTGCCCACGCCGTTGACACCGATCACCATGATAACCGACTGCCTCTTCTCAAAGTCGTAGGCATTCTCCCCTACCCTCATCTGTTCTTTTATGCCGTCTATCAGCAGCTCCTTGCACTCTCTGGGCTCTTTGATGTGCTGTTCTCTCACCTGGGTTTTCAGACGGCTGACAATCTCCGTTGTGGCATTGACGCCGATGTCGCCCATGATCAATATTTCCTCCAATTCTTCGTAGAAATCGTCGTCAATGGCGGAAAACCCGCTGAACAGGGAATCGATTCCCCTGACGATATTATTTCTCGTCTTGGTCAGCCCTTCCTTTAACCTGGCAAAAAATCCCTTCTTCCCTTCGCTCATTTTACCACACTCCCTTCTGTCGCATTCCGTCCCGTTTCCATTCTATATTCTATGTCAGTTCCCTGTCAATCAGACTGACGCTCACCAGAGTGGAGACACCTTTTTCCTGCATGGTAATTCCGTACAATCGGTCCACTTGCTCCATTGTCCCCCGCCGATGGGTTATAACGATAAACTGCGTATTTTTTGTCAATTTATGCAGATATTTTGCGAACCTCCCCACATTGGAATCATCCAGAGCCGCCTCAATCTCGTCCAGCAGACAAAACGGAGACGGCTTCAGATTCTGTATGGCAAAGAGAAGGGCAATGGCCGTCAAGGCCTTTTCTCCACCGGACAGCTGCATCATATTCTGCAGCTTCTTCCCCGGAGGCTGGGCAATGATGCGGATACCTGCCTCCAGAATATCGTCCTCTGGGGTCAGTTCCAAAGTTCCCTTACCTCCGCCGAACAACTCCTTGAAAACCTTGTCAAATTCCTGGCTGATCTCTGCAAATTTTTCCGTAAACTGCTTCCGCATGGCTGCATCCAGTTCCATGATAATTCCTTCCAGGGTCTTCTCCGCTTCCACCAGATCATCCCGCTGGTTTTTCATAAAGGTAAAGCGTTCCAGCAGATTTTTATAGTCTTCTATGGCGTTCACATTCACATCGCCCAGCTTTCTGATCTGATCCCGAAGAGCAGTAATTTCCTTCTTCATTTCCGACAAATCTGTCAGTTTTTCATCTCTCAAACCGGCCGCGTCGCTGAGCGTAATCTCATATTCATCCCACATGTAGTTGATCTGAGACTCCAGAGATTCCTCCATTTTTTCTCTTTGGGCATTGAGTCTGTATGTTTCCTTGTCCAGCGCTGCCAGCTTCTCCGACAGTTCTTCTCTCCTGCTGAAGAAGGTCTTCTGCCTTGCCGACAGTTCCTCCCTGCGCTGCACGGCCTCCTTCAGTCTGTCTTCGGAGGCGTTCTGTGTCTCAAAAGACGCGGCAATCGTTTTCTCGATCTCAAGGATACTCCGCTGCCTTCTCTCCATCTCCAGGCGGTTGTCCTCCAGAGCCTGAAGAATCTCCTCCAGCTCTGCACGGAATTTTTCTATCTCTCCATTGATCCGGTCCACATTGCTCTGCTTAAACTCCAGTGTCTGACGCATTTTCTCAACCTTCAAATCCCACTCAGATGCGGCGGCCAGGGCCTGCGTTTCCACCTTCCTCTCCTCCTCCAGCGACTTCTGCCAGAGAATAATCTCCTCCTGTGTGCTTTTCTCCAACGCCTCACTGTCGGAGAGCTCCTGACGTGTCTTTTCTTTATCTCTTTTTATCTCAAGGATTTTCTCCTCAATCTCTTTTTCTTCCTCCTGCAGAGAGAACGCACTCTCAACCTCCTCTGCCATGCGTGCTCTGGCCTGTGCAATATTCAGCCTGACGGTATTCTGTTCAATGGACTTGCGCTGGATCTCATTTTTTATCGCTTCCAGGTCCACACGCATCCTGGTTCGTCTTGCCTTTGTATTCTCGATATCCTGATTAATCCCCGCAATGGCCGAATAAAGCTTTTTCGCACGCTCTTCCAAAGCTTCAATCTCACGCCGCCTGCCCAGCAGATTGCTGTTGTTCCTGTAAGCTCCGCCGCTGATGGCACCCCCGGGAACCAGCAATTCCCCTTCCAAAGTGACGATACGCAGACTATGTCTGTATTTTGCCGCCAGACTCACTGCATTATCCACATTATCTGCCACCACGATACGCCCCAGCAGCGAAGCCGCCACATCCCTGTAGCGTTCGTCAATCCCAACTAAAGTATCTGCTGTCCCGATAACACCTTTCTCGGAAAGCACTTCGGGATTTCGGAACTTCTGCGGATTTCTGATACTTGTCAGCGGCAGAAACGTGGCCCTGCCCAGCTTGTTGGTTTTCAGAAAAGCGATCATTCCCTTGGCTGTGCTTTCGTTATCCGTGACAATATTCTGGATATTCCCTCCCAGAGCTGTCTCGATGGCCGTCTCGTATTTCGCCTCCACCTGTATAATGTCTGCCACAACACCGATAATGCCGGGATTTGTCTCCCGCCGCTCCATAACCTTTTTTACGCTCTGTCCATAGCCCTCATATCGTTCGGCCAGATTAGACAGAGCCTCCAATTTCGATTTTTCCATATGGTAAGCGCTCTGGGCTTCCCGCAGACCGGCGTCCTTCCGGGTAAGAGCCTCTCTGAACGTTCCCAATTCCTTTTCAATAGAAGCTTCCTGCTCATTCAGCGCCCGGATTTCCTCTGTAACGGCCTGGAAACGCTCCTCCATACTTCTAATGGTCTCCTCCCTGGCCGCCTCGTCGGATTTCACCCTCAAGAGCCGGGAGTTCAGTTCCGCCCGTCGGATATTGATCTGCTCCATCATGGTATCCAGCCGTCCCAGCTGAGACTTGATGGTAGCGCGCTGGTTCAATTCCCCGATGATTGTATTTTTGCCGGCTTCCATCCGGTTATTCAATTCTTCTATTCTGTGCTGAATCTCTTCTAATTCCTGTCTGGACTGTTCCGCCTGACGGGCAATTTCCTCTACCTCTCTGTCCGCCTCTCCCTTTTCAAGAAGCAGCCCCTGCCGGTTCCTCTCCCCTGAAGAAATCTCTTCCTTCAGAGTGTCACGGCGCCCGTTTAAATGGGTCTCACTGCCCCTGGCGGAGTTAATCTGCTCCTTCAGGACATTCATCTCGCCCTCAAGCCGCCCTCTGGTCAGCCCGGCATCGGACGCAGTACTTCTGGCCTGCTCAATATCCGCCTCCAGAGTCTCTATTTCCTCCTGAATTCGCCCGTATTCATCCTTGGTCCGTTCGTATGCCTCCCCTGTGCCGGCAAGTTCCTCGCTGGCAATTTTGTATTTATCCTCCACATCTTTCAGCTGTTCCCGCGTTTTCGCATTTTCCAGCAGAAATACATTTACGTCGTAATTCTTCAGCTCTTCCCTTTTCCGCAGGTAAATCCTGGCTGTCTCGCTCTGGCGCTCAAGCGGCCCCAGCTGCTTCTCCAGCTCAGACAGAATATCGTTGACACGAACCAGATTCTGTTTCTCGTTCTCCAGTTTTGTCTGCGCCGCCGCCTTCCTGCGCTTAAACTTGACGATTCCGGCAGCCTCATCGAAGAGTTCTCTGCGCTCCTCCGGCTTGCCGCTCAAAATTTTGTCGATCTGTCCCTGGCCAATGATGGAATATCCCTCTTTGCCTATACCCGTGTCATAAAAGAGCTCGTTCACATCTTTCAGCCGACAGACGCTTCCGTTGATCAGATATTCACTTTCTCCGGAACGGTAGATACGCCTTGCCACAGTTACCTCATCAAAGTCTATGGCCAGCTGATGATCCGCATTGTCCAGCGTAATGGCAACATAGGCGTAACTTAAAGGCTTCCGGTTCTCCGTGCCCGAGAAAATGACATCCTGCATACTGGCGCCCCTCAGCTGTTTTACCCGCTGTTCTCCCAAAACCCAGCGAACCGCATCGGCCACATTGCTTTTTCCGCTGCCGTTAGGACCCACAATACCGGTTATGCCGTTGTGAAACTGAAAGTTAATCTTATTCGCAAAGGACTTGAACCCCTGCACCTCAATACTTTTTAAATACATCCTCTACCTCTTAAAAGCAGCAGCGCCTTATATGCCGCCTGCTGTTCGGCCGCTTTCTTCGTCCGTCCCTCGCCTGTGCCCAGCAGCTCGTCCTCCATATGTACCGATACGCGGAACAATTTATTGTGCTCGGGACCGCTTTCTTCCAGAAGCTCATAGTGAAAATCCTTCTTTAATTTCCCCTGAATCAGCTCCTGCAGATTACTCTTGCTGTCGTAAAAAAGCTGCTTGTCCTCCAGGTCGGACAATATAAACCTATTGATAAACGTCCGGGCGGATTCCATACCGCCATCCAGGTAGATCGCGCCGATCACAGCCTCCATGACATCCGCCACAATACTGTCCCGGCCCCTGCCTCCCGTGCCTTCCTCGCCTCTCCCCAAAAGAATAAAATTCCCCAATTCCAAATCCCTGGCGCAAAGAGCAAGTGCCGGTTCGCAGACCATAGATGCACGTGCCTTCGTCAGCTCACCCTCGGACATCATTTCGTTCCTCCGAAAAAGAAACTCGCTGGAAACCAGCTCCAGCACAGCGTCCCCAAGAAATTCCAGACGCTCATAATTCCTTGTCCTCCGGAGCCTCTGTTCATTGGTAAAGGAGCTGTGGGTGACAGCCTGTCTGAGCAGAGAACAGTCTGCAAACCGGTATCCTATTCGCTCCTCCAGCATTTCCATGGTATAATTTTCTAACATTTTTCCGCCCTCTTTTCTATGCAATGGCGTACAATTGCCATATATAACGCAAACGAGCAGTCCAATGACGGACTGCCCTTATTAAGGAATTGCCGCAAAATAATCTGCCTGCTGAAGTTCCTTCGGCCGAATGAAATCAGCCCAGTGCGCCCTTGATCAATTCCACTGCTTCTTCCACAGTACTGATCTTCTCCGCCTTCTCGGCAGGAATTTCAATGTCAAACTCCTCTTCGATACCCAGAACAATCTGAAATACGTCGAGAGAATCTGCGCCAAGATCATCCACAAATGTAGTTTCCATGGTAATCTCATCCGGATCCACATTCAGCACATCCGCAATTACCTTCTTCAGCTTTTCGAATTCCATTCCTTTCCCTCCTTTCTCAATCCCCAAGAACTACCTGTTCCCTGATCTTCTGATTTATTTTCTGTTCTTTAAATGCAATGCATTGCAGAATAGAATTCCTGATTTCCACGGACTTGCTGCTGCCGTGGGTCTTCACTACCAAACCGTTTAACCCCAGAAGCGGCGCTCCGCCGTATTCCTCCGTGCTGAATCCCTTCAGCGTCTGCTTCAGAGCCGGTTTCACCAAAAGCGCCCCTATCTTACTGCGCAGGGAAAGCATCATGCCGCCTTTGATCTTCTGAATCAACGCGCCGCTCACGCCTTCCAGCATCTTCAGCACCACATTTCCCACAAAGGCTTCGCACACCAGTACGTCCGCCGCTCCCATGGGAATATCTCGGGCTTCCACATTCCCGATAAAGCGAATCTCCGGACAGTTCTGCAGCAAAGGATATGTCTCCTTGGTCAATGCGTTGCCCTTCTCCTCCTCTACGCCTATATTTACCAGCCCCACCTTGGGCGACTTTACCCCGATGACACTCTCCATATAGACGCTTCCCATCTTGGCAAACTGCAGCAGTTGGGAAGGCCTGGCATCCACATTTGCCCCGCAGTCCAGCAGCAGGCTTACACCGTTCATATTCGGGATGACGGGAGCCAGAGGCGGTCTCTCCACACCTTTGATTCTCCCTACAATGACTTGTCCGCCCACCAGCAGAGCACCTGTGCTGCCTGCCGAGACCAGAGCGTCGCATTCCCCGTTCTTCACCAGGTACATAGCCTTCACAATAGAAGATTCCTTCTTCTTTCGGATAGCCATAACCGGAGGCTCCCCGGTCTCAATGACTTCCTCCGCATGAACCGTTTCCAGCTGCTCCGCATTAAATGTATATTTCCTGAGTTCCTCGTTTATCACATTCTCCCGGCCCACAAGAAATACTTTCACCCTTTTATCGGCATTTACGGCTTCCACCGCACCTTTCACCGTCTCCGTCGGCGCGTTATCCCCGCCCATGGCGTCTACCGCCACATTTACCATATCAGCCATATGCTTTTCCCTTCCACATCTTCCTATTTTTACTATAATGTAATCTTAACTAAAAATCAAGAATTATTTTAGCATTCCCCGGAGAGGTTTCGAAGTTACGTTTTGATTAGGATAACACAGTTTCCTCTGCACGGGCCTGTGCATAGAAAAAGGGGCGTCCTTCCCGAACGCCCTGACTTTCTGCTGACATGAAACAAGAATCCGGCCCGCCGGTCACTGCCGCGCTCAGTCTACGCTGACAATCTGCTTCTTGTTGTAAGAACCACAGGCCTTACATACCCTGTGAGGTACCATAAGCGCGCCGCATCTGCTGCACTTTACCAGAGTGGGAGCACTCATTTTCCAGTTTGCTCTCCTCTTATCCCTTCTGCTTTTGGAAGATTTATTCTTAGGACAAATAGCCATCGTTACACCTCCTTATTGTTCATATTGAAAATATCTTGTATTCCTGCCATACGGGGGTCGGGAACAAAAGTATCGCACCCGCACTCCTGAATATTCCGATTCCGGCCGCATACAGGGCAAATCCCCCTGCAGTCCTCACGGCACAAAATCTTCACAGGCCAGTGAATCAAAATCTCATCCCGCACAAAAGCTTCCGTGTCCAGCCGGCAATCATCCTCCAGCTCCCATTCGTCCGCTTCCTCATCCGCGGTAGACATAGGAGCGGCCGTCCGCCGGAAAACAAGCTCCAATGTAGTCGGCGATTCTGTCAGACATCGATCACAGCATGTCCTGAACGTAAGACTTGCGGAACCTTCTATCCTTACCTTGCCCGGACCTGCATTAACAAAAAGAAATGTAATCGGAGATTTGGATAGAATTTCAAAAGTTCCTGCTCCGCTCTCGAAACGGGTCATTTCGAGGAGCACTTCTTTCTGCACCTGCCTGCCCTCACTCTTTAATACATCAGACAAATTTACTAACATCACAGCTCCCATGCAATTTCTTTTCACATATTCTTCATTATATATCGAAATTACCGGTTTGTCAATATTATTTTTGAACCCTGTGAACAGTTCTAAACTGCCGCTGACTCACTTTCCCTCAGCCATCTTCAGCTGGGCCGTCACCAGGCCGTGGTAGATTCCCTTCTTTTCCAACAGTTCGTTGTGGGTGCCGATCTCGGCAATGCCGTGCTTATCGATAACCACAAGCCTGTCGGCATTTCGGAGGGTGGAAAGCCTGTGGGCAATGGCAAAGGTGGTTCTGCCCTTCACCAGCCGGTCAAGGGCCTGCTGGATCAGGAATTCACTCTCCGTATCCAGGGCAGAGGTGGCCTCGTCCAGAATCAGCAGCCTGGGATTGTTCAGGATGGCCCTGGCGATGGCAATCCGCTGCCGCTCCCCTCCGGACAGGTTGTAGCCGTGCTCTCCCACATAAGTATTGTAGCCGTCCGGGGTCTTGCAGATAAAATCGTGTGCATTGGCGGCCTTGGCAGCCTGAATCACCTCCGCCATGGTCGCCTCCGGCCTGGCAAAGCGGATATTGGCCAGAATGCTGCCGGAGAAAAGGAAAGTCTCCTGGAGCACCACGCCGATCTGGGAATGCAGGCTCTCCGTCTTCATCTTGCGGATGTCCACTCCGTCGATGGTGATTTTTCCCTGATCCACATCGTAAAGCCGCATGATCAAGTTGATCAAAGTGGATTTTCCCGTTCCCGAAGCGCCCACCAGGCCGATCATCTCCCCTGGCTTTACACTGAAGTTGATATCCTCCAGAACCGGCTCATAAGTATGGTATCCGAAAGAAACATTTTCAAAGGTAAAAGCGCCCTCAATGGGAAAGGCCCTGCTGTCTTCCGTATCCAAAATTACCGGCTTCTCGTCGAGCACATCGTAGATCCTGTTCATGCTGGTGACCATCTGCATCACCATTCTGGGCATATGAGTCATCCAGTTCAGGGGGCCGAACAGGTAGCCGCAGTAGGCGATAAACTGTACCAGTTCTCCCAGGGTCATATCACCGTTCAGCACGTCCATGCCGCCGAAATACACGGCAATATAGGAACCTGCCCCCAGAAGGAAGGTGAGGATGGGGAAAAAGACCGCCCAGAAAGTCTCGTTCTTTTTGCTGATCTCGGCAAAATCCGCCGTTTTTTTCCGAAAACGTTCCGCCTCCCGCTCTTCCTTTCCGAAGGACTTCACCACCCGCATGCCGGAGATAATGTCCTGCAGGCTGCTGGCCAGGTCGTCGGATTTCAGCCACTGCTTATGGAAAATGGTGTGAATATGGTGCCAGAACATCCTGGTAACCGCAAACACAATGGCCACAAAAGCAAGTGACATCAGTGTCATTTCCCAGCTGATGGTAAACATTACCACAAGCGAAACCACCATGGTAATTAAGGTGGAGAACATGCCTCCGAATACTTCTTCCATAAAATCCCGGACCATCCTGGTATCCCGGGAGACACGGTTCAGCAGTTCTCCCGGTTTCCTGTTGTTGATAAAGGACAGGGACAGGGCCTGGACCTTGTAATAAAGCTTCTGGCGCAGCGTCATGCTTAAGGATGTCCCCAGTGAGATACACTGCCAGTACTGGAAATTGTCCAACAGGATGCGGGCCGCCACCATCACCAGGGTAACCCCCGCGAAAGCCCACCAGTCTGCCCAGGTTCCCTTTCCCGTGGACAGCGCGCCGTCAATAAAGTTCTTCTGCACCATGGGAACTGCCAGATTCAGAAGGGAAACCAATGCCATGAGTATGGAAATCAGCAGAAGCTTCCCTGTGTAATCCCCGCAGAGTTCCATAAATTTTTTCAGCAGAGCCGCTTTTCCCTCGCAGTAAGGGCATTTGCTGGTTCCCGGAAGGGCCCTGCCGCATTTCTCACAATACTTCTCATATTCCAGACTGACCACCGGCTCCGGCTTCTCCCCGGTTCTGCGGGCAGTCAGAATGGTCTGGGCTCCTCTGGCCACATAGGCCACCCGGACAATGTGCCTCATGGAAAAACGGGCTGCGCAGATCATCTGTCCATCTTTTTTGGTCACCGTGACGATCCCGCTGTGGACCTGATGCTCGCAGCGGATTTTCTCACAGTCATCCAATAAAAAAGATGCAGCCAGCCGTTCCTCCTCCAGTACCAGGAACCGTTCCTGGGTTACCACAAGCCATACCCTGTCCGTGTAGGCCTCCCGGGCCTGCATCTTCCGGCTGTCGAAACCCAGATCCACAGGAACGCAGTACATGGGCTCCTCTCCCGGTGCAAGCCCCAGGGCGTCGGTCTGCGCCCGGTTCAATGTGTATAATAGTTTCATATATTTATTGCCTTTCTCTTCTATAACTATCTTATAGAGGACTATTTTACCTGTCTCTATTCATACCTGTCTTTTATAGATGACTTTTAGATAAAGAGATCCAGTTTCTTGCGTTCCATGACACCCAATTGATAGAAATCCGGGATTTCGTACCGGTTTCCGTCGATATCCGTCACCAGAAGTCTGGAATCGCTGAGGTGAATCACTGCATTGCCGCTCATCTGGGTGGTAAAGCGGCAGGCGCCGAATGTAGTGACGACATTCCAGTAGGCATACCCGTACTCGTCTTTCACATCCAGAACTTTGGTGATCACCGGCATAAAGTAACGCAGCTTAATCTGCTCCCGGAGCATTTCCTGCTGGTCCGCAGGCAGCTGGGAAAGCTTCTCCACCATGCCGATCTCCTTTGCCTTTTCGTCCGCTTCCCGGATGGAAATGAATTCCTCCGGATTGGTCAGCGGAAATGTGAGGTAAACGCCCACCCTGGCATATTCCCTGTCCTTTGTCTTCAGGCTGATGAATCCTCCCGGAGTTCTGGAAAAAACAGCATTGTCGCTGCTCAGAAAACGCATCTCCAGAAGTTCCTCCGACTCCTTCTTCAGGGCCTCTTCGTCAAATTCCTGCAAATCCAACAGGTCGATTCCGTTATTATCATGTCCGTTCATTTATTTTTCCTTTCTTATTGTTAGTTCCGCAGACTCTCTCCTGACAGCCTTTTCAGCAGAGGAATTCCTGCCGCAAAA
>CAJUGL010000001.1:0-82010 GCA_910586515.1 uncultured Acetatifactor sp. | reverse complement strand
TGTCTTTCGATCGTCTGCTGTTTTATTCGTTCCGCAGACTCTCTCCTGACAGCCTTTTCAGCAGAGGAATTCCTGCCGCAAAAAAACGCGTCACTCATTCCTCTGGGCTGTCTTTCGATCGTCTGCTGTTTTATTCGTTCCGCAGACTCTCTCCTGACAGCCTCTCTCTTCATATCTTACTCGATTCCGCGCATGGCCAGGGCCTTGGTCTGGAGTTCGCTGAGTTTATAGTAGGTTCCCTTTTTCGCCAGAAGCTCTTCATGAGTTCCGGATTCCGTCAGCCTGCCGTCGTCCAGGACGATGAGGTGGGTTGCGTTGCGCAGGGTGGAGAGTCTGTGGGCAATGGACAGCACGGTCCTTCCCTTCTCCAGGCGCTCCAGGGATTTCTGTATGGCAAGCTCAGTCTCCGTATCCACCGCAGAAGTGGCTTCGTCCAAAATCAGTATTTTCGGATCCGCCAGAATGGCTCTGGCAATGGAAATTCTCTGCTTCTCTCCCCCCGACAGCGAACGGCTGGAGGAGCCAAGAAGGGTGTCGTAGCCCTCCGGCATCCTGCAGATAAAGTCATGGGCATTGGCCTGAACCGCTGCCCGGATGATCTCTTCCCTGGTGGCCTCCGGCCTGGCATAGGCGATATTTTCAGCCACCGTGCCCATAAAAATATAGGTTTCCTGGGACACCATGGCCACGTTTTTGCGCAGTTCCCGGAACCCGTATTGTTTCACGTTCACTCCGTCCACCAGAATCTCCCCTTCCTGGGTATCGTAAAGCCGGGAGATCAGGTTTACCAGAGTGGATTTTCCCGCCCCGGAACGCCCCACTATGCCGAATACTTCTCCGGCCTTCACATGGAAGCTGATATTTTTTAAAATGGGCTTATGGGACTCGTATCCGAAAGTAACGTCTTTCAGTTCGATC
Source organism: uncultured Acetatifactor sp. (assembly GCA_910586515.1). GTDB lineage: Bacteria > Bacillota > Clostridia > Lachnospirales > Lachnospiraceae > Acetatifactor. The sequence goes on along the minus strand of CAJUGL010000001.1, from coordinate 81,092 downwards.
TCCCCTCTTAACGTCTCCGGCCGCAGGGGATCCGGCACTTCCTTCACCTCCGGCACCGCGTCAATGATCTCAAACATACGCTGGGCCGAATTCATACACTCGGTATACCAGCGGACGCTGCGGGAGAAAAATTCCAGGGGACCTTTCAGCTGTCCCACATAACCTGAAAAGGTGAGCAGCAGACCCAGTTCAATATTGGCACCGCTGATCATCATGGCGCCGCCCACAGCCCACACCAGGAAGCTGATGGTATCCTCCACCGCAAAGTACAGCGCGAAGAATTTAATATCATATCGGGCCACATCCATCTCCGCATTTTTTACTTTCCCGTTATTCTTTGAGAAACGGGTCATCTCCTGCTCCTGCTGTCCGAAAGCCTTCACCACCCTGGCTCCTGTGAAGTTCTCATTCATCTGTCCCTTCAGGCGGCGGTTGGCCCGGTGACGCTTCCCGTAAAAATGCCACAGCTGGGGAACCATCCGGTAGCTTAAAATCACCAGAAGGGGCATCAAAATCACCGAAACCAGGGCCAGCAGCGGATCCAGCAGAAACATAATTACGCTGGTAGCGACAACATTTCCTATATTGATAAAAAAATACGGTATTCCGTCAATGAAAAAATGGGAAATCTCTTCCGCGTCATCGGACACTCTGGTCATCAGACCGCCGGTCTGCCTCCTGGTGTAAAAGCTGATGGACAGCTTTCCCATGGCAGAAAAAACCTGGCTCTTCAGGGTTGACACCACCTCAGGCGCAATCTTTGCCGTCAGCACTCCCTGCAGAATTCCCAACGCCTGCATTGCCACCTTGGTCAGGATCATGGCAAATACCAACATGGTCAGGGCTGTCACAAACCGGCCTGCAGGAATGTTCAGCAGCGCCAGAAAATCCTCGTTCCGCGCCAGCACCTGGTCATAGAGCACCGTACCGCTCAGGTAAGGCCAGGCCAGATTCAGGGCGGCGGTTCCCAGATAGCAGAGCATCATCACCGCCAGGTATTTTGTATAAGGTTTGAAATAAGAAACCACCCGTATCAGAATAGACTTTTTGTCCATACATTTGGGACAGACCTTCCTCTCCTGGTCCGGATAAATCATGCCGCACTTGGGGCAGCACTCCTTTCCCTTCCGGACATTCAGGTCCTCCTCCGTGATCTCCTCCCCCTTCTTCACCTTTTCGCACAGCTTGCACAGCCGCAGAAACATCTCCATCTTCGTGTTGGAAAAATGACAGAGATTCCGCTCTACGCCGTCTATTTCCGCCATCAGCACTCCTGCGGCCACCTGGCGCAGCACTTCCGTCTTTCCAATGGTTTCCAGCTCAAAAATCTGCAGGGCAGGTTCCTCCGTCATGGCCAGTTCCCCGGAACGGGCATGCGCGGAACTGCCTTTTTCTGCGGACTGCCCATTCTCCGTAAACTGCCATCCTCCATACCCGCCGAATCGATATTCCGCCTTCTCCCGATAGGGATACACAGCCAAAAGCAGCTTCTGTTTGGTCAGCGCCACTATGGAATCCGCAAAACGGTATTGATCATCGAAATCCGCCATGGCGGCAAAAATAATTTCTTCCTTTTTTATTCCGTATTTACCGGCTACTGCTGTAAAACTTTTCGGTAAATTCATTCCGTTCCTCCGTTTTCTTCCCGGAATACCCATGCGAAAAAATATTTTCCGCATATGCCCGGGATATTACTTCCCTCCCGTATCCGCAGATAATGTCAGCTGTCCTGTTGCCTCTGTCGGACATTGCTTTCCGCAGCCGGCTCAGCCCTGCCAGACAAGCCGGAAACAAGGTACAGGAACCGACCTGCCCCGCTTCTCATTGACAAACGCAAAAAAGCCATGACACCTCTTCTACAGGCAGTCATGGCTCATCTTCTATCCCCGTTATCAGCAACAGGCAAATACTCTAAATGAACACACTCTACGACATTGCGGGAGGCATTTTTACATTACTTTTTAAATTACACACTTCGTTCCGTACATTCCTCAAATTCCTCGTTGTCATCATGCTTCTCGCAACAGAAGATCCGCGAACCTCCCATTGCCGCCTCCTTTCCTCTCATTTTATCACTTTGACAGCTGATATTCAGTATAAGCACATTGGTAGAGATTGTCAACTGTTTTTTATATTTTTTTCATATTTAGTTACCAAATTGTAACAGTTCAGACAGGGCGCTGAACTGTTACGAGAATGCACACAAAACGCGAAAAGAATGCGTTTTGGCGCCCGCAACTCTCGCAAAATTGCATAGAGCGCAATTTTGACTTCGCGAGAGGGGGTGTCTGAACTGTTACACCAAATTTGCTATAGAGTATACCACGCCCCGGCATATGTATTTCAAGGCATTTGGAGAAAAATCTCCATTGGCGATTGCCTTCCGCCTGTCACCTTGTCCTGTCGCTCTCCATGATTTTCCGCAGACGCTCTTCCATCTCCTTGACTACACTTTCGTAATCCCACGCCACATTTGTCTGCTGGCCGATATCGTAGTCCATGTTATATAGCTGCGGGTCTTTGGACAGGCCTGTCTCAATCCGCACCTCTTTCATGAAAGGGGCTCCCTGGCCGGGCGAGAGGTAAGTCCAGTTGCCGCTGCGCAGCATCTTGCCGCAGGTAAGGTCTTCCACCATCAGCTCCTCTCTGCCCACAGGATCCTCCCCAATCAGCGCAGCGTACATGTCCTGGCTGTCCACGGCGCTGTCCGGCGCGAGTTCCATCCCCAGCATATGCGCGAAGGAAGCGAAGAGATCCATCTGACCGATCAGGGCATGGGAGACGCCCCTGTGGACGAGCTTCGGGCAGCTGACCAGGAAGGGAATCCTGGTACCTCCGTCGAATTTGCTGTATTTCCCGCCCCGCAGCGGGCCTGCCGCCCGATGGGTGCCGTTCAGCTCATATGCCCTGTCCTCATAGCCGTCGTCCAGCACGGGGCCGTTGTCGCTGGAGAAGATTATCATCGTATCCTCCAGGATGCCCAGCTTTTCCAGTTCTTTTCGCAGCTCGCCCACGCACCAGTCCAGCTCCGCGATCACATCGCCGCGGGGACCCAGGGCGGTGGCGCCGCGAAAACGGGGGGAGGGCACCCGGGGCACATGGGGCTGGTGCACCGCATAATACAGGAAGAATGGCTGGTTCTGCCTGTGGCTGTCCTCCAGGAAGCGGATGGCCCTGTCCAGAAAGGTCTCCGCCAGATCCTCGTCCTTCCAGATTGCTTTCCTGCCGCCGCGCATATATCCGATTCGTCCGATGCCCTCCACGATGCTCATGTCATGGCCGTGGGAGGACTTCATTTTCAGAAGTTCCGGGTTCTTATGGTAGGTGGGGATGTCGTCAAAGGGACATTCCCAGTCATAGGACACCGAAATCGGATCCTGGGGGTCCAGGTTCACCACTGACCGGCCCTCCACATAGACGCAGGGCACGCGGTCGGCCGTTGCCGGGAAAATAAAGGACTCATCGAATCCCAGGTCGATCGGGGTGAGGTTGATTTCCCGGTTCCAGTCGATGGGGGTGCTTCCGTCACTGAGGCCCAGATGCCATTTCCCCACAATTCCGGTGCGGTATCCGGCCCGCTGGAAGAGCCTGGGCATGGTGTCCAGCTCGGGTTCAATGATGCATCCGGCGTCACCTGGGAGTATGTGGGCCCTGCTGTTGCGGAAGGGGTACCTTCCCGTCAGAATGCTGTAGCGGGAGGGTGTGCATACGGCGGAGGCCGCGTATGCGTCGGTGAACTTCAGTCCCTCCGCACACAGCCGATCCAGATTGGGCGTGTGGATTTGGTGGCTCCCGTAGCAGCTTAAATCACCAAAGCCCAGGTCGTCCGCATATACGATTATGACGTTGCATCTGTTTGTTGTGTCCATAGCTTTAATCCTCCGGTTGTTTTTGGTTTATTTGCAGCAGTTATTTGGAAACTGTTCCCAACGTATCATCAGGTCAATAGCTCAATATAACCGTATCCGCTGTCGTCATACGGATAATCGGTATGATGCTTTTTCGTATTTCCCTGGTACCGTCCTGCCTGATGATATAATCGGAATCTTTGGGGGAGGAAAACGGAATATAGTAATGGAATTCATCACGTACGAAAACGATGCCCAGATATTTGCGTGAATGGGAGCGAAGTCCTTCTTTGTTGTCAAATACGTTCCTTAATCTGGAATCAGACCGGAGAAAAGCGATATACCTGTCTGAGACACTGTAAATACCGATTCTGCCCATAGATGCCTTCTCCTTATAGGAAATGGGCGGGAAAATCCCACCCACGATTTTAAAGCTTCCCGCTTTTTGGCGGGGAAACGCCTGATTTTTGGCATCTCTGCCTTTCATTATTATTGTACGGAATCTACGCGATTATGTCAATCATTTTTTCAAAATTTATATCCGTATCTCTCCGCATCCCTCTGTTCCTTTTTGTTACAGTCAGGTCTGCACAGCCTTCAGCCGGATGTTCCGCCCCAAATTCCATCTTCCGCATCCTTCAGCTTACTGCACATGAAAAGCCGTCAGTCCCGGATATTCCGCAGACTTCCCCAACTCTTCCTCAATCCTCAGCAGGCGATTATATTTTGCCACTCTGTCGCTGCGGCAGGGCGCGCCGGTCTTAATCTGAGCCGTATTCCAGGCTACTGCCAAATCCGCAATGGTAGTGTCCTCCGTCTCGCCGGAGCGGTGAGACATAACCGCAGTATAATTATTCTTGTGAGCCAGCTCTACCGCCTCAAAAGCTTCCGTGAGCGTTCCGATCTGATTCACTTTGACCAATATGGAACTGGCCGTGCCCAGCTTAATGCCGGCAGCCAACCGCTTTTTATTGGTTACAAACAAATCGTCGCCTACCAGCTGCACCTTCCCGCCCAATCGTTTCGTCAGTTTCTGCCAGCCGTCCCAGTCATCCTCCGCAAGGGCATCCTCTATTGAAATAATGGGGAATTTCTGTGAAAGCGACTCGAAGTAGGATATCATTTCATCTGTACTGCGAATGACTTCCTCCCCTTTTAAACTGCTCTCTCCCGGAAAGTGATACATGTCTGTTTTTTCGTTATACAATTCACTGGACGCCGCATCCATCGCAATCCATACGTCTTCTCCGGGTTTATATCCGGAAGCCCGAATTGCCTCCACTAACAGAGTCAAAACACTCTCCGCATCCGGCAGATCAGGAGCAAAACCTCCCTCGTCTCCCACACCGGTGGAAAGTCCTTTCTCCTGAAGAATCTTTTTCAGGTTGTGGTAGATTTCCGCGCAGATGCGCAGAGCTTCGGAAAAGCTGTCCGCACAGGTGGGCATAATCATAAATTCCTGAAAATCCACGGTATTGGCGGCATGCTTTCCCCCGTTTAAGATATTCATCATAGGAACAGGCAGCAAATGAGCTCCTGTGCCCCCCACATAGCGGTACAGGGGCATGGAAAGAGCATTGGCCGCCGCTTTCGCGCAGGCCAGCGATACGGAAAGTGTGGCGTTCGCGCCCAGGTTTCCTTTGTTTTCCGTGCCGTCCAATTCAATCAGAAAGCGGTCGATCCACATTTGATCCAAGGCATTCTTCCCGGTAAGGGCAGGCGCTATCTTCTCGTTGACATTTTTAACGGCATGCTGCACGCCAAGGCCAAAGTAACGCGGTTCTCCGTCCCTGAGTTCCACGGCTTCAAACCGTCCGGTACTGGCTCCGGACGGAACCGCCGCCCTTCCGATATAAAATTGGCCGTCATTGTCATTTAACACAATGATATCTGTCTCCACCGTAGGATTGCCCCGCGAATCCAGAATTTCACGGGCATGAACGGATTTAATTTCCAAATATGTGGTCATAAAATTTCCTCCTTGGGTTATTGTCGTTTGCCATAGTATAACCCTGGAAGAAGAATGCTATACTGCCGTTTTTATGTCATATACAGTTTTCATTAATACGTTTTTCCGTCCAGTATCTCGCGGTAATCCTGATAATTTTTCTCCAGAAGCCCCGGCGTATCCAGCCCGTAAGGACATTTGGCCTTACATCTGCCGCAGTGGAGACAGTTTTCGATTTTTTTCATCATCTCCTGCGCCCCGGGCGTGAGCTGGGCCGCAGAGGGGGAACGGCGGATCAGCAGGCTCATGCGTGCGCAGGTATTGATCTCGATGCCTGCGGGACAGGGCATGCAGTATCCGCATCCCCGGCAGAAATCCCCTAAAAGCTCCTCCCTGTCCCCGGCGATGACAGCGGACAGCTCCTCGTTCAGAACCGGCGGATTGTCTATGTAGGACAGGAATTCATCCAGTTCCCGCTCCCGCTGCACGCCCCAGATGGGCAGCACATTCTCATACTGCGCCAGATAGGCATAGGCGGCTGCAGAGTTTGTGATCAGCCCTCCTGCCAATGCCTTCATGGCGATAAAACCCATGTCCGCCCGGGCGCATTTTTCCACCAGACCAAGCTCTTTCTCCGTGGCCAGATAGGAAAAAGGAAACTGCAGCGTCTCATACAGGCCGCTTTGGATGGCTTCCTCCGCCACATTCAGACGATGGTTCGTGATGCCGATATGCCGGACCATGCCTTTCTCCTTCGCCTCCAGCATGGCCTCGTAGAGCCCGCTGCCGTCTCCGGGTTTCGGACAGAATGCCGGATTGTGGAACTGATATAGATCGACATAATCCGTGCGCAGATTCCCAAGGGAGGTCCCAAGGTCCTTCCAGAACCCTTCCGCGTCCGAAGCCCCTGTCTTGGTGGCGATATACACCTTTTCCCGCATGCCTTCAAAGGCTTCCCCCACTTTCTCCTCGCTGTCCGTGTAGAAACGGGCTGTGTCGTAGAAAGTCACGCCATGGTCATAGGCCTTCCGCAGAAGCTTCACTGCCTCCTCCCTGGATATCCGCTGTATAGGCAGCGCCCCGAAGGCATTTTTCTCCACGGTAATTCCTGTTTTTCCCAATGTCACTTTTGTCATACGCTTCCTCCTCATCGTTAAAAAGGAACCACTAATCGTATCTCTACAATCCATGGTTCCTCTGTCATCCCTGTCCTTTCTGCATTTGCCATTCTGCCGTTGAAGCTTCCGGCCCTTCAGGACAGTTCCTTCTTTATTTCTTACTTCTGAACCAACAGCGACTTCCCTGTCATCTCCGCAGGCTGCTCTTTTCCCATGATCTGGATCAGCGTGGGAATAATATCCGCCAGGCATCCGTTCTCGCGAAGGGTATAGGCCTGGTCATAATTCACCAGGATAAAGGGCACCTGATTGGTGGTATGGGCGGTAAAGGGCTCACCGGTCTCTTCGTCCACCAGCATCTCCGCATTGCCGTGATCCGCACAGATAAACATGGCGCCGTCCACTTCCTTAACGGCTTCCACAGCTCTGCCCACACACTCATCCACTGCCTCCACTGCTTTTACAGCCGCATCCAGCACACCCGTATGCCCAACCATGTCCGGATTTGCAAAATTGATGATAATCACATCATACTGATGGGAGCGGATGGCCTCGCAGAGCTTGTCGCACACTTCGTATGCGCTCATCTGGGGCTTCAGATCATAAGTTGCCACATCCTTGGGGGAATTCACCAGTACCCTGTCCTCCCCTTCGTTGGGCTCCTCCACGCCGCCGTTGAAGAAGAAAGTCACATGGGCGTATTTCTCCGTCTCCGCAATACGGGCCTGCTTCATGCCGTTTGCCGCCAGCCATTCCCCGAAAGTATTGGTGACGGAAACCTTGTGGAATGCCACGTCCTTGTTGGGGATGGTAGGGTCATAATCGGAAAAGCATACATAGGTCACATCCAGTCTCTGCCCTCTGTCAAATCCCTTGAAATCGTCGTCACAGAAAGCCCTGGTAATCTCCCTGGCCCTGTCCGGACGGAAGTTAAAGAAGATAATGGAATCTCCGCTCTGAATGGTGGCAACGGGCTTTCCGTCCTCCACAGCCAGAGTGGGCTTCACAAATTCATCCGTCTCACCCCTGTCATAGGACGCCTGGATGCCGCAGATTCCACAGTCTGCCGTCAGGCCCTCTCCCTTTGTCATGGCGTCATAGGCCAGCTTCACCCTGTCGTAATTGTTATCCCTGTCCATTACGTAATAACGTCCCATAACAGACGCAATTTTGCCTACGCCGATTTTCTCCATTTCTTTTGCCAGCTCCACTGCGTATTCCTTGCCGCTGGCAGGAGGCGTATCGCGCCCGTCCAGGAAGCAGTGCACATATACGTTCTCCAGGCCGTTCTTCTTTGCCAGCTCCAGCAGGCCGTACAGATGGGTATTGTGGCTGTGCACCCCGCCGTCGGACAAAAGGCCCATCAGGTGAAGGGCGCTGCCGTTCTTCTTACAGTTTTCCACCGCCTTCAGCAGAGCGGGATTCTCAAAAAAGGTGCCGTCCTGAATCTCCTTGGTAATCCTGGTCAGCTCCTGATATACAATGCGGCCTGCGCCCATGTTCAGATGGCCTACCTCTGAATTGCCCATCTGTCCCTCGGGAAGGCCTACCGCCATGCCGCTGGCATTGCCTCTCACAAAAGGGCACTCCGCCATCAGCCTGTCCATCACAGGGGTCTTCGCCAGCGCCACTGCATTGCCCTCTGTCTTCTCATTGAGTCCGTACCCGTCCAGAATCATTAATACTACCGGTTTCTTGCTCATCTCTTCTCTCCTTATACCGCAGCCCCGCCTCGCCACCCATGGATTTGGAACCGCTTCCTTCTATAAAAAATGTTCTATCTGTTTTCCGTTAAAATTATACACTGAAAAATGCCGCCGCGCAATACCTCTTATCCCTTTTTCTGCTGAAATTCCCTGAGCTTGTCATTCATCCGTTTTGCCTCACCCGCATCTCTGCTCCAGGAAAACGCGGACACAACGCCGAAGATCAACGCTATTGTGACCAGCATGACAGCAACGCTTCCCAAATCATCGCTCCTGTACCATTGAAAACAAAAGCCAGACGTCAGTACAATCACATTGGTCAGAAGATAATGGACAACAATTCTGATGCCCATTTCCCTTTTTCCCGGAGTCCTGTCCCAGGGATGGATCAGGCTCCCCAATGAGCACAGAAAAGAGACACAGGGAATCTGCCATAAAATAACCGGCTTCACTGCCTCAACAGGATTCACCACAGTAGTAAACAAAGCGACGGCAATTACCACGCATGACGTAACCATGGAAAATATTTCGAACAAAAACCTTATCTTCCGCCTTATCATCTTCTTACCTCATTCATTCTCCAAACTAATTCACAGCTCCAGTTTTTTCTTCAGGAAGGGCACATATTGTCTGGAGACAATCAGCTTCTCACCGTTTTTCATGGATGCCTCAAAACGTCCGTTAAATGCGGGACTGAGGCTCTCCACCTTGGTCAGATTGATGATTGTGGATTTTGACGCCCTGAAAAAATCTGTGCCGAAAAATCTGTCCTCCAATTCATAAAGCTTCAGTTTCGTCTCGTAAACCTCTTTTTCCAGACAGGCAAAAACTCGGTTGTCAACGGATTCAAAATAATAAACCGCTGAAGGCGATATCTGAACTATTCTGTCATCCTTGGAGACTGCCAGTTTTTCCCGGCCTGATTTCAAAGCGTATATCAGCTTCAACAGCTGTTCGTCCATGCCCCTGCAGCGGATAATAATCTCCTCTTCCGCACCTTCCGGCAGATCCTGAATCGTAATTTTCATCTTCCACACTCCGTCCCGCTTCGCGGAAATCCCGCCACGGCAGTAATCCTGCTCCTACAGATACCCGTTCAATTTACAACCCGCAAATCCTCAGCTCTTTTTCCGCCTGCTTAACGCTGACGCGGCCCCAATCGCCATTATAGCATATAAAAGCAAAAACAACACCTGTTCTTCGACTGAAATCATGCGATTTTCTACGGACACGGTAATTCCCATGGCTTCCCTGAAGAGCTCTCCCGCATTTTCCGGCAACCCCAAAAAAGTTTCGGCAACGGCCTCTTCCGTACAAACCTTTCTCATCATGGAAGCGCCATGCAGCACAGGAAGACATTTCAGCACCGCCTGCACATGCGTCGACAGAGAGTCCATGGGCAGATAAATGCTGCCCGCAAAGCCCACCAAAGTACCGACTATGGTAAGTATACCGCTCCAGGCGCTGCTGCTGCGCACAAACAAGGCCAGAAGATAAGCTATTGCGGAAAAAACAAAAGTATTCAATGCGATCATGCCCGCAAGCTTCAACAGACTTCCCTCACGCAAAAGTCCGTATCCACGGAAAACAAAAAAACATTCGCCAGCCGCCAGCGTCACCAGACACATACCCGTACCCACCAGCCATGCCGCAAGAATATATCCCAGAGAAAGCTTGGTTCTATTCACCGGCGTAACATAAAACGCCGTCAATCTCTTTTCTGTCTCGTCCTGTACCATGGTGCCGATAACCGTAAAGGTAACGGTCACTGCGTTTACCACCAGGATTCCCGCCAATGTCCAGAGCTGTATCAGATATTCTGCATTTTTCTCATCCAAACCTCTGTCCCGCTCCCCGCCGTATTCCGAAAGCATATTTACCAGCCCCTGACTGTTCATTCTCCCCAGGAAGATCACCATCAGCGCCAGCACTATCAGCATGGACAGCAATGAAAAAAACACTGCCGAACGCTCTCTCAAAAATACCAGGCTGTTTCTCTTTACCATATAATATATCTCCCGCATTGTCTCTCTCCTTGTCCGGCGATTTTTGCCCCCTAATGAATCTCAGTTCAGCCTGCTTCATTTCTCCAGCGTCTTTCCTGTTATATTTAAAAAAACGTCATCCATAGAACCCTGTACCAATTCAAAGCCCCGGAGGCATTCTTCCGCTTCCTTCAGAATCGGCAGCGCAGACAGACTCTCGAAAAGGCTCAGTGTAAAAAAGCCCTCTTTCCACACCGCACTCCCTATGTATTCCTCATTCCGGCTTCTTTGACGCCTCAGAATACATTCCAGTTCTTCCGCCCTCCCCGGTTTCGGGATCAGCTTCAGCTTATCCTTTGCAAAACGTTCCTTCAACGCAAAGGGAGAGCCTGTTTCCCTGATCTGTCCGCTGTCTATTATGGCAATGTGATTAGCCTGCGCAGCCTCTTCCATGTAATGAGTAGTCAAAAATATGGTTACGCCCTCTTTTTCCCGCATCTCCTCCAGGCTGCTCCAGACTGACTTTCTGGTAGCCGGATCCAGTCCGGTGGTCGGTTCGTCCAGGAAAAGCACCTCCGGCGTATTCACCAAAGCGGCTGCTATCTCACAACGGCGTTTCTGACCGCCGGAAAGATGCTCATACCGTCTCTCCAATATATCCGAAAGTCCCAGTTTCTCACAGACCCTGTCAACATTTTCCCTGAGCTGCTCCTTTCCCTGCTCATAAAGAGAACCCCGCACATACAGATTCTCCTTTACGGTCAGCTTTTTATCCAAACAGTTGTTCTGCCAGACCACCCCTATCTTACGCCGAATCTTTTCATCCTCTTTCCCCAGAATATGCCCGCAGACCCGCGCACTGCCGGATTGAACTTCCCACGGCAATAAAGTACACAGCACATTTATCGTAGTGGACTTACCCGCGCCGTTGATGCCTAAAAACCCAAACAGCTCTCCCTTTTCCACCTGAAAGCTGATATTGTCCACAGCCTTTATCTCTTTATAATATTTCCTCATCCCCGAAACCTCAATGGCATATTCCATCTCATTCCTCCCCGTTCCTTACCGCAATAGTTAATCCGGATACCTTCCGGCAGATTTTCCCATCATATTGCGCCGGGCAGCAAAACCGTGAATCACAGCGTTTTTTCGGCGCCGCTTCTTCCAATACGGTTATATCATACACAAAAAGACCTGCCTCCAGCAAGCAATTTTCGGTAAGCTGCTTTTTATCGGCATTAAGTTGCAGAAATGCATCTGCATTTTAGAGAAAGGTACATACGTTTCTTTCGAAATTATCTAAATCGCATTGCCGGCTGAACCGTTACTTTAATATGCATATTGCATAAACTTCGTATATAGTATTTGTCGTATTTTACTATGCACGAAGTTATTGAAGTGTGCTATACTTTCAAATAAAGTAAAAAGGTGTTCCCCAAATACAGCACCTAATCAGCACTAGCGAAAGGAAGTGAACATATGCCGGCATTACAGCCCCAATCTCTAATTACAACTTTAGAGCAGTATGAAGCTCTCCCGGAAGATGTCAGAGCAGAAGTCTTTGACGGACAAATTTATTACATGGCCAGCCCGTCGGAAATCCACCAGACACTTTCCACAGAACTGACTACCATCCTCAACACCTATATCAAAAGCAAAAAAAGATCCTGCAAGGTCTTTCATGCCCCATTTGATGTAAAACTTGATGACAATCCCCTTACCATAGTTCAGCCTGATCTTATGATTATATGCGACAAGAGCAAATTGGACGGAAAACGCTGCAATGGTGCGCCTGATTTTATCATCGAGATTGTTTCCCCCGGCAATCCGTCAGATGATTATATTCGAAAGGCATACTACTACAAAAATGCCGGAGTCCGTGAATATTGGATCGTGGACCCCCGCCGTAAGACTGTGACTGTCAATTACTTTGAAAGCAATCTCATCAGCATCCAATATCCTTTTGATTCCATTATCAAGGTTAATATCTATGATGATTTGCTAATCAATTTCTCCGAGATCGCTGATCTGCTAAACATTTAGCCATGAAAAAAATATTTCAAATGATAATCCTGACCATACTCCTGTCTTCTGTCCTCCTGACCGCCTGCAGCAGCCGTCAGGACAACGACAATGCCTGGCGCGGCATTCAGGCAGGCATGGAGGATCTGTCTGTTGTCACTGAACGGACAGAGTACTATGATATTGTCACAGAACCGGAACCGCTCTTCCAATGGGGCCGGGAAGATGAGTCCTCTTTCCGGAAAGCGCCTTTTGGCGTCTTTGTCGGTATGCAGTTTTATCAGGGCGAGCCGATACAGCTGTGGACGGAACCGAATTTCGGAGAAGGAAGCAGCGCTTTGGCTCTCTGTCTCTATCGGACTGACGGAAGCCGGGAAGTTCTGCTGACAAATATTCCCGTTTCCATCGGTTCAGCCCACTGCTACCTGGACAATAATGGAAACTGTTTCCTCCTGATTGACTCTTATAGCATGTCCAATGACGAAACCGAAGAGATTAAAGGCGCAGTCCTGAGAAAGTACCTGCCCTCAGGAGAAATCTTTTTTGAGAAGCAATATGACTACGGATTTGATATCACCGACATCTGCCAGACTGCCGACGGCAGGCTATACGGAGTCATCCGCAGACAGGAGGGAAAACAAACACTGGAAGAGCTGGACCCGGACAGCGGGCTTGTCCTGGAGTCAGACAAAATCAGCCTGGAAAGCCCTGCCTGGGGAGGTTTACACTTAGGTCTATGGGAAAATACTTTAGTTACCTTTCAGGCTGACGCTGCATTTGGAGGAGAAACCACAGCCCTTGACATACAGAATCGGACACAGTCCCCGCTCCTGTTTTTTACAGGGACCTCGTATACGATACCCTTTGGCTACAGTCTGTGTGATTTCCGGGTACTGAAGGACCAGACCATAGAGATCCTGTGGAGTACTCCGGATGGCAGCGACAGTTTCCTGGAGCGGCTGCGGATGACCAGAATAGAGAAGACCCCCATCGTTTTAAGAGGACAGTCCCTGAGCTGGCTCACCACCCCGGTTGCCGAATTTAACAAAAACAGTGAAGAATACCATGTAGTCTTAGAAGACTGCGGGCTGAGAAATGACATAGACGATTTTGCCCGCCTCACCAGTATCCAGATTGCCACGGGAAAGGGGCCTGACATTCTGAGCGGCAGCCTGATGCAGGATTATCTATATGGCCTGATGGAAACGGGCGCTCTGGAAGACCTGCGCCCCTATTTGGAGAAAAGCGGCATCCGGGAGGAAGACTTCTTTCCTTTTACATTCAACACCCTTTCGGACGGGAGCTGCATCTATGGCGTCAATCCCATATTTCCCATTCTGATTGGATACCTGGCGGACAGCGCCGTCCTTGGAGGAACAAAGGAACCTGACATAGACAGCCTGACAGATGCTCTGCTGGCGCGGCAGGAAGATGCTGCTTTCCTGGCAGGATTCGATTCATTGAAATTACTGGAGCTGCTGCTGGCCGGCACGGATACCCTCTGGGGTATGGTAGACTGGGAACAGAGAAGCTGCGATTTCAGCGGAGAACTGTTCGAAAAGATTCTGGAAACCGCAAAGCGATATGGAGATAATGGCGGCAGGAACTCTGATTCCTATATCGCTGAATATCGAAACATCAGTGATGTGTTTTTCTTTGACAGCCTTGCAGAGCGGAAACGGGAAGAAAAAACTATCTGCGGTGTGCTGTTTGACGACGGGTGCCATGTAGCCTCTTCTCCCGCTTCCCCTTTTGCCATAAACGCCAATTCCGCCAACAAAGCAGGCGCATGGGAATTCATCCGCTTCCTTCTGAGCGACGAAAACCAGGCCTCCACCTTGGGCATACCAGTCAGCAGAAAGGCCTTTGACGCACGGTTGGATAAACAAAAGGCACTGGTGGCAGACGGAAAAGAACATGGAATAATATCCGAGCATATTTCAGTCTCTGGAAGACACATTAAAACGGAGTTCTTCACTTTCACGGAAGCTGATCTGACACAGGAAAAAATAGAAGAATATATCGGGACATTGGAGGACGTCAGGCCCTACCCTATCCGCACTGCCCCTATCATTGAAATCATCAGAGAGGAGGCGGCAGGTTATTTCAGCGGCAGCAAGAATGCAGCCCAGGTAGCAGAGACTGTTGCTAACCGAGTACGGCTGTATCTGAATGAATAATTATCTTTTTTCTGATTTTTTATGATCGAAAGAGAGGAATTATCACTTTACCGTACTTTGACAGTCAAAAAACGGGATTTCCATTTTCTCCTTTCACTTGCAGCCGAACCGCTGATATGCTATAATCAGCGGGAGTGCATTCATGCGGCTTTTAGCTGTCAGCCGGGCACCCTTAGGAAGGACGCTGCAAAAACCGGGAAAGGAGTATTTCTATGACACTGCCCTCGGCACAAGAGAAATCCTATACCATTAATGATATCTACAGCCTGCCGGAAGGCAGCAGAGCCGAACTGATTGACGGTCAGATCTACTATATGGCTCCACCGACAAGAAGGCATCAGCGCATTATCGGAGAACTCTTTGCAGCCATCCGGGCGTACATCAAGGGAAACGGCGGAATCTGTGAAGTGGATATAGCCCCATTTGCTGTATTTTTAAACGAGGATGACAAAAATTATGTCGAACCGGATATCTCTGTTATCTGTGATCCAGGCAAACTCACTGACAAGGGGTGTTTTGGCGCACCTGACTGGATTATAGAGGTCGTATCGCCCGGCAGCAGACGTATGGACTATTTCACAAAACTTTTTAAATACCGTGCGGCAGGCGTCAGAGAATACTGGATTGTTGACCCGGAGAAGAACCGTATCCTTGTCTACAACTTTGAATCGGAGGATACAGGAGATTATACCTTTGCCGATTCCGTAAGGGCCGGCATCTACGATGATCTGTTTATCAACTTCTCAACTATGGCTGATCTGCTGAATATTTAATCCAGGAGAAAAATTTCTCCTGATTCGCCGCCAGCAACAATGTCAATAAGAAGAACGTCAATAAGAATTTTGTCAATAAGAATGATCGCCGCATCAATGATTTTAAAGGAATTAGAGCCATGATTACATTACTTGCAAATCTTTTCATCAAAGACCAGAATGATATTAAAAATCCCCGGGTACGCCAGGCTTACGGCATTCTCTGCGGCGCTGTGGGAATCTTCCTGAACCTGTGTCTGTTCACCGGAAAATTTATAGCCGGCACGGTCAGCAACTCCATCGCCATCACCGCCGACGCCTTCAACAACCTGTCGGATGCCGGATCCTCTATCATCACGCTGATCGGCTTTAAGATGGCCGGGCAGAAGCCGGATCCCACCCATCCCTTCGGTCATGGGCGCATTGAGTACATAGCGGGCCTTCTGGTATCCCTGATCATCCTGCTTATGGGCGCAGAGCTGTTAAAAAGCTCTGTGGCGAAAATCCTACATCCCGAGGAACTTGCCTTCTCTCCCATGGCAATCGCGATTCTGGCGGCCTCCATACTGGTGAAATGCTACATGTTTTTCTATAACAGGAGCCTGGGGCGGAAACTGGACTCCGCCGCCATGACAGCCACCGCCACGGATTCCTTAAGCGACACCGCGGCTACTTCCGCTGTTCTGGCTGCCACACTCATCGCTCACTTTACAGGAGTGGCCATCGACGGCTGGTGCGGCGTGCTGGTAGGTCTGTTCATCTGTTATGCAGGCTACAGCGCAGCCAGGGACACCATAAGTCCTCTCCTGGGCCAGGCTCCAGACAGAGAATTCGTCAGTCAGATCAGCCGCATCGTCACCGCCCACGAAGAGGTCCTGGGCATTCACGATTTGATCGTGCACAATTACGGGCCGGGGCGGGTTCTGATCTCTCTCCATGCGGAGGTGCCCGCAGAGGGAAATTTCCTGGCTCTTCACGATACCATCGATACCATTGAGCATGAACTGCGAAATGTCCTGAACTGCCATGCGGTGATCCATATGGATCCGGTATGCACAAAGGATGAGGAGACATCCCGGCTGAAAGACCTGGTAAAAGGCTATCTGAGAGAAATCAGCGACATCATCGGCATGCATGACTTCCGCATTGTCGCCGGGCCCACCCACACCAACCTGATTTTCGATGTGGTTACCCCCTACGATTTCCCCATGTCCGACGGAGAACTGGTGAAAAAAATTCAGAACCGGATTCAGCAGGACAATCCAGACTACTTCGCAGTGATCGAAGTAGACAAACAGATGGTATGATACCGTATAAAGCCAAACAAATGGAAAGTATGCAGATAGTATGATACCGCACAACTCCCAACAAATGGAAAATATGCAGATAGTATGATACCGCACAACACCCAACAAATGGAAGGATAAGAAAATGCCGCAGAAAGCAACATCCTCTGACAGGAAGAGCCATCCCCTTGCCGCCGCAGAAACCAGGCGCCTGGAAACCCTGGAAAAGCGCTACCGCAATGCCGCCAGACAGCAGTTTGAGAGCCGTGTCTCCTATTATCACCCCATCACCGGCGGAAATTATACTTCCGTCACCGTTCGGGATCAGAAGACGCGGTGGGGAAGCTGTTCCTCCCGGGGAACCCTGTCCTTTAACTACAGGCTGATCTTCGCTCCACCCGTCATTCTGGATTATGTAGTGGTTCATGAACTGTGTCACCTGACCCATATGAACCATTCAAAGGATTTCTGGGATATGGTGGCCTCCGTAATGCCGGAATATAAAGTCTGCCGGAAATGGCTCCGCGATCACGGACAGGAGCTGACTCTGGAAGCCCACATGACTAAATTGGGAATTCCCGTATCACTATAGGTATATGCTGAGAACAGTTTTTCTCTCTGTGGGAACGGACTGCTGCATAAACCGCGAATTGCCGCACAAGGTTTTTCCCTGTGCGGCAATTCCTTTCCCGGCTATTTCACCCGACCCTGCCAGCGTTATTCATTTACATAAATCTGCGCTCTGCTCTGAATAATCTTCGCCGCTTCCTGTACAGTCTTCTGTCCCGAAAAATAGGAAGCTGCCTCCTCGTTGATAATATTCATAATTTCGGCATTGCCGTAATAACATTTGTTGATAGAGAAGATATAGTTTACCAGCTTATCCACCTGAGCCTGTGTCATCGGTTCAAGCTTGATTTCCTCGCCGTTTATGTAGTAATAATCGTCGTATTCTTCCTTTTCGCCGTCCTCATTCAGATAATAAGGTCTCTGTGTGGCTTCCTGTGCCTTCTCCTTGAAATACTTCATTCGAATCGGAAGTCCCCAAGGCTCTTTCTGAAATTCCTCAGTCAGATAATACCGCAGGAACTCCCAGGCCCCTTCCGCATAAGCCGAGCGGGCGGAAATCGCATAGAATTGATTGGCCTGAACATAGGCACCCATTCCGCTTTCGGTGGGGAAACCGATATAGGTCACTTCCTCGCCGAAACTGCCGTTAATATTATAATTGACGCTGCTCAAGCTGTTCACATATAAATTCTTTAATATGGTCCGATTTTCGCGATACTGAGATTCATAATTCATCCAGTAATCTTCACCGTAGGTTTCTTCATCCAGACTCTCGGGAAGCGATTTCGCATATTCCAGCATATCAATGAAGTTCTGGGACTCAAAATCGCACTTTCTGCTCTTTATATCCACGAAATCCGCTCCGCAATAATCCATCATGGCGGAAATAAAGTTCTCTCTGGTCATCTCGCCGAACATGGTAGTTCCCTCGGGCAAAGTCTCAATCATCTGCTTCATATCCGCTATCGTCCATGATGTTCGGTCCCCCAAAACGGAAGTTTTGCCAACAACGGTGCTTACTCTGAAATTCGGAATAACGTGATAAAGTTTTCCCTCAACAGAATATGCATCAAAAACGTTCTGGACAAACTCCACCTGAGACAGTTCTTCATCCTCTTCTATCATCTTTCCGATATCCGCCAGCAGTCCCTTTGCAATATAGTTCTCTGTGGGAAGTCCGTCTGCCAGCAGAATATCCGGCATACGGCCGGTTGTAATATCATTGTTCAGCTGTGTATAACCCGCCTGGGAATCCTCATAACTGTTGTAAGAATCATATTCCTTGACCGTTATGCGATACTTTTCACTGCTGCGGTTATACTCAACCACTCGCTGCTTAATGTCACTGCCGATATAATTTCCTGCCAATACCAGAACGGACTTGTCGGGAATGTCCTTGGGGTCCACATAAGTAAAAATACCCGCCTTCAGATCATTGCCGTAATTCTCATAAAATACTCCCATGAAACTGGTATCGCTCAGCTCCATAAGCGAGTTAAAATTGCTGATATTCATATCCGAATTGATGAAATTCATCTTTTCCACAACGTCGGCATCCCCTGACTTGTAGGAAAAAACCCCTCTGTCATTGCTGAACATAAAATCCGTACTCTTGCCCACAGTCATGGTATTATACCCGTTCCACACCATAGAGGCCGGCATCTGGCCGATCTCTCCCAAAGTATCCGCGACGGGATCATAGGTGACAAAGTATTGCTTCTGCCAATCCGATTCGTCATAGTATATTACCAAAAGACTTCCGTCTTCTCTGGACATAATCGAATTGACATTGCTGAACACTTTGGAAACATCCTCCGAAAGCTCCGTTCTCTCCGAAACATTTCCCTGAGCATCCACTGTCATCTTATATGCGCCGTCCCCTGTCAAAATCAGGTTAATCGTATTGTCTTCGGCTATGGCCATGGCCGACACATAGATGTATTCCTCCTCCGAGCTCAGCCCCTCCAGCTCCTTTTCCCAGGCGAAACTCCCGTCCGAATTCCAGCAGTTGAGGTAATTCTTCTGAACGGAAACATACTCTTCCCCGGAATAATCCTCGTAATAATAGTTCCTGATAGAATAAATGCTGCCGTCAGACCCGAACTTAAATTCGCCGTAATAGGAATTTTCATAGAAATTATCTGAGGCTATGGGCAGCCTCGTGTCGACTGCCGCATCTGAAGCGGAATCGGTTTCCGTATCAGATGCTTCCCCCCCGTCCTCTGTCTCTACCCCTTCCTCTTCCGTCTGCTCTTCTGAACCAGTTTCCGCCGAACCGTCATTCTGTCCTGCCTGTGATTTCCACTCAGGTATATCCAAAGCAGTGAGCTGTATATCGGAACCGTCTTCCTTCATGCTGATCATCCGTATGTCCATATCATTGCTGCTGTTCTCCGTCCAGTGATATACCTGCAGCATCAATCGGATTGTATCATTCACGCGGAATGTGCCGCGTATGGCATAATCGTCTCCGTCCACCTCAGGCAGCTCAAACTCCTGGAACTTATAGACATGCTCCTTTGCCAAAGCCAGGTTCTCGTTCTTATCCCCGCCTTTCCCGCAGGCCGCCAGCCCCACTGCCGCAATCAGGGAAATACCGATCCCTACGGCCCTGTTTAACCACATTTTTTTCATAATAACCCCTCCTGCCCGTCTTCGGGCGGACTTCCGCATCAACGCTTTTTTCGTTCTGCCTTCTCCCGTTTCTTTTCCAGTTTCCGCTCCTGCTTCTCTCGTTTCAGAGCCTGTTTTTCTTCGGGGGTTTTCCTCTTTCTGCTGCGTAACCGTCTTTTCTCTCCGGCAGAATCCTCCCATAAATCACTGTCATCGATCTCTCCGTTTTTCTTTCTCCGCCGATTTGCCCACAGCTTTTCCATCCTGCGCTGAGCCATATCTGTAAGCTTTAACCGCACATCCCGCAGAGTCCATCCCTTATGCTTCCACCAGAGACAGAAGAACACAAGCGCCAACACCGACGGATAGGCCAAAAACAGAAGTTCAAACAGCGTCATCACAGTCAGAATATCCTCGTACCCTCTGGCGATATTCTCCCAATAAGGGTAGATAATCGCCTTACCGTTCATGGAACGGGTACCGAACTGAAGCAGCAGTTTCAGTCGGGGAAGGAAGCCGTAGCGGGCAGTATTGTCCACCACTTCCGTCTTCTTCTCCTCCGTTCCCAGCTTTTCCCGAATAAAATTCACGGCAAAATCGGTGACCGGATCGGGCATAACGATTTCATAATGATTAATTCCGTTGCTTGAGCCAAGTTCACTGAGTGTCTGATAGGAGACATAAACCAGAGTGGTGTCCAGTCCCGCAGCCTCAGCCAGACGCCCTGAGGGTCTCTCCACCACGCCTGTCACAATATGGGGAATTCCGCCGATATTGACAGTCATCCCCGCCACATCATTAGACCCGAACAGCTGCCAGGCTGCATCCGCATCTATAATGCAGTAATCCTTCATCAGATCATTTCCCGAAAAGTAAGCGCCGTAGAGAAGCGTCAGCGGGTGGAAGAGAAAAAAGTCTCCGCCGATCCCGATGGCATCCGCCGTCAACGTGGCCTTGTCGGTGGATATGGTCACGCTTCCGTCCGCGCTGTAAGCGTCCGCCCATAATCTGGCTCCGGGATTCACCGATTCCTGAACCACAGAGGCATCCGCAAGCGCGCCGTCAACCGTGTGCTCAAATTCAATAATCCTGTCCTCTGTAATACCTGAATCCACCGAGAAAAAGCAGCTGATCTGGGCGGCGTTCTTTTCACTGCTCCATCTGGAGGCAGCAGTCTGGGAAAGCTGGCTCCGGCCCAAATAGTTGGCAGCAAAAAGCAGAATCAGGAACACCAGAAAGGATACCCCTCCGCTTATACCCAATACTATTTTTTTCATTCCTTACCTCATTTCCTTAAGGCCTATCCGTTATTTTCGCTCAGTCTGACCTGTTTGCCTGCTTCTACCGGCTTGGTGGATGTGGTAATCACAAATTCGTAGCCGTAGAGAGCCGCGCTCACCGCAGACTGCGTATCGTCGCTGGCCAATACTTCCACGTCTACCCTGCTTGCAATATAACGGGTGCTCAAAGGACCCGGCTTTGACTCCACAATCAAGATGAACTTGCCGTTATTGTCCTCACGAATAGCGCTGTTGGGTACAATATAGTCATAATTGGAACTCTTCTGGCCTACCGATACATTCAATGTCTGTCCAGGCGTCACACTGCCGTCAACATCAAAGGTCAGGAGCTTTTTCTGACCCGGATCATTGGGATCCGGCTTCATATTTGCCAGTGTCACTTTCACGTCATCATATCTCCAGGAATTAACCAGATCGGCAACATCCCCCACTGCCAGCCGTCTCGCCTGTTCATTGGTCACGGAGAAACTCATGGAGTAGCCCTTTCCTTCCGGCTGCAGAACCGCTACCGGAACGCTTGCATCCGTTACTTTTCCCGCCGACACATTCAGCGTGGTCACAATTCCCGCAATGGGCGTGGTGACCGTGGCATTGACTGATTTTTCCGTCAGTTCATCCACCGTTTTCTGCGCTCTGTCTATGGCGTCCTGGGCGGCTTCCAGTCCTGCCACCTTGCCGATTCTGGTAGCCAGCTCAGTGAGTTCTTTCTGCTTATCCGACAGATAAGTCTCTTTGGTGGAGAGATTGGACTGCTTTTCCGCCAGATTGTTCTTCGCCCCTGCCAATTCATTGTTCAGGGCGCTCTGCTGCTGTCTCAGGTTATTGATAATGCCTTCTGTGCTGCCCGAGTTTTTCTTGTCCGTCAGAGCCTGCTCAGCCCTGTTATATTCCGCCTCCCACCTGGTAGCCTCCAGACTTGCATTGTTGAAAACGGTCTGCGCGTTGATTTCTTCTTCCCTGGCTGCGTTCAGCTGAGCCGTCAGCTGCTCCAGTTCCAGAGCAATCTGCACGGCATCCACATTCTCCGCAACCTCGCTTATTCCGCCGCTTTCCTCCGAAGCTCCCTCCGCCTCCGTTCCGGACGGCTCCGCATCAGGCGCGGTTGTATCCTGCGGCACATCGGTCGACGGAACATCCCCTGAAGGCATATCCGCCCCCGGCTCCTGGGTAGGCTCCGCCGTGGGTTCCGGAACAGGCATTTTATCCTGCAAAAGCTTGATTCGGGCCTCCAGCTCGGCAACTCTGTTCTGCTTGGCTGTCAGATCATTCTTTGCATCCGTCTCCACGCGCTTTGCATTATCCCATGCTGCCTTCACTTCATCACGGAATTTCGTCTCTGCGCTGACGTCCGCATTGTTCTCCGGCGTAAGCGCAATCTGCCTGTCGAGCGCATCATACTGCGCCTGAATTTCATCCACGCGCTTCTGGGCAGCCGTCACCTCATTCTTCGCTGCAGTCACCCCATCCTCGGCTCCGGTCACCGCATTCTGAGCCGCGGTAATCTGCTGACGATATGCCTCCTCGGACATTCCCGTATTCGCAGCCTGGATATCGGCCGGAGTAATCTCCACGGAGAGAAGCGCCGTACGGTAATCGCTCTGCGCCTTTTCCAGGGCCTCCCTGGCTGTCTTCAGTTCGTCGCTTTCTACGTCTTCCAGGTACAGAATCACATCATCCTTTTGCACTATGTCGCCTACCTTGACGGCAACGCCGGCTACCTTTCTGGACTCCTTAACTTCCAAATTGTACGGATCTCCGCTCTCCACTATCCCCGAACCCCGTATCTTGGCAGTGATGGTCCCTGACTGCACATACTGCGTAGCCACCTCCGGCAGGGAGTAATTCATAATGGTGTTGGAGAAAAAGGTAAGTACCAGCATCACCGACAGAAATATGATCGCCGCTGTCTTCACCCATTCTCTTTTTTTCTTTCCGTTCTCGTTCATCGCTCAACCTCTCCTCAATCTATTAAGTTAAAAATCTCGGCACGGCTCCGTTCCCAAGCCCTTTTTGTCTTCAGGAAAAATGCCGTTGCTTTATCCTTTAATACCGCCCTGATAAGTGATTCCGTCCACCAGATATTCCTCTCCGTACAGAAAAATCAGAAGACTCGGCACCATATATATAGTGGCCACCGCAAAGGCCAGTCCGATTTCTCCCGCGTTAATTTTGCTCAAAAATACGGACAAAGGATGTGTTTCCGCATCCGTCAGCAGAATTAACGGCTGCTCCACCATATTCCAATAATCGATAAAGACCAGAATCGCTGCGGAGCATATGGCCCCCTTACACAGAGGCAGACAGATTCTCCGATAGATCTGCCACTCTCCCGCGCCGTCTATCTGCGCAGCCTCCATCACCGAATCCGGTATCCTGCGCATGAATTTCGTCAGCAGGAACACGGCAAAAGGCGACATGATACCGGGCAGCCAGATCGCCCAGTTGGTATCCAGCAGATTCAGCCAGTCGCTTACCAGATAGTTGGGCACCAGTGTAACCTGGTAGGGCATCAGCATCAGGATAATGTACATAAAGAATATAATCTCCCGTATCCTTCCCCTGTACCTGGCAAAGCCGTAGGAGGCCAGAGAGGCAACAATCAGCTGGAATATCACGATAGGAGCCACCAGGATCACGGAGTTCCAGAATTTCAGCAAATACTCCGGGCTTTTCAGCAGAACCGTATTGTACTGACTGAAGGAAACCATGTCTGGAATAAATTTTAAATTTACCTTTTCCGCTATGTATATCTTTCCGCCGTTGGCATCTTTGGCAAATACGGAACCGTAGTTGGCCGATATTTCGGATGCCGCCATAAAAGAGTTGGTGATCGTCAGCACAATAGGCATCAGAAACAGGATGGCAAAAGCCGCCGCCACCGCAGTGGCCAATCCGATCTTCGCAATCTGCAGTCTCTTTCTGGATTTCGCCGCCTGGCGGTCCTGTTCGGCCAGATCCTCCCAGCTCCCCGACGCTCCCCTTTTTTTCATCCCTCCACATCCTTTCCGAAATGATTCTCAGCAATAAACAAAATCCCGATAATCAAAATCATCACCAACGACATCAGTATCGCCGCAGCAGACAGAGTCTGATAATCCAGGGATCTGAATTTATTGTTCATAAAATGCTGGAGCGTGTAAATGGAGTCGTAAGGATAATCTCCTGTCAGCAGATATACCTCCCGGAATATCTTAAAGGAACTGATCAGAGACATAATCGTCACGAACAGCAGGGAGGAGGAAAGATAACGTATTTTTATGGAAAAAAACGTCTGCAGAGGAGTTGCGCTCTCCAGCCTCGCCACCTCCAGAATATCCTTCGGGATACTCGCCAGCGCAGCCATGAACAAAATCATATTATAACCCAGGTTTTTCCACAAAAACAAGATAACCACCACAATCAGTCCGTAATCTGATTTCATCCAGTCAATCTTGGATCCCCCCATATTTACCAGAACCTCATTGATCGCCCCGTTATAATGAAACAGAACCTGCCAGATCAGCACGATGGAAGCCACCGGCACCATCATAGGACTCAGAAAAAAGGTTCTGAACTGACTCCGGAAAGGCAGTTTTGCCTCCAGCACAATGGCCAGCAGCAGAGAAAGAACCACGGCCAATGGCACCGCTACCACGGCAAAGGTAAATGTATTTCGAACAGCCGTTCGAAAGGAGGCATTTTCCATAATGTTCTTGAAATTATCCAGAAAAACAAAATTATTGCTGATGGGATTATCCACCAGTGAATAAAAGATCACTACCATAAAGGGCAGTATAAAAAACGCCATTACCCCCAGAAAGCTGGGCGCGATATACAGCCCTGAGCAGAGCTTCAGTCTGCGGGTTCTGCGGGTAGTCTTGATATGCATTTCCGATACCGGCGCCTTTTTGCGCCTGTCTTTTCGCTTTATACCCATTTTCGTCCTCATTCCAGATGTATTTTCCTATTCGGCCTCAAAGCCTATTTGGTCTCTCCCACATAAATCTTGACACGGTTCTGGATAATGCCGACCACTTCGTCCACAGATTTCTGCCCCTTGAAGAAACCTTCCGCTTCCTCATTGATGATCTTCGTAATCTCATCGTTTCCATTATAGGACACCGGCCTCGCATTGTCCATCAGCTCCACCACTTTGTCTATCTCTTCCTGAGTCGGTTTGCGATATGTATAGCTCCAGCCGTCTTCATAGCCCACGGAGGAAGTACCCTCGCTGATCATCGGTTCGCCGTTTTCGTCCTTTAGGATCTCTCCGTTTTCATCCAGAATATAATCCGGCTCCATGGCCTTCTTCTTCATATTATCCAGCCTGGTCTTTATCGTGGGAAAACCATTCCAATAGCGCTCATTGTCCTCTTCCGTCAGAATGCTTTCCAGAAATTCCCATGCGCCGTCCTTATGACCCGACTTGGCGGTTATAGCATAAGCATCTCCTCCAGACAGGGCATGACCTCCTGTTCCGTCCACCGTGGGGAATCCGATACAATTATAATCACCCTTAAAAATCTCATTGTACATTTGAAGCTGATTAAAATCATAAATGTAGCTTGTGGCCAACAGCACCTCGCCGTTTTGAATCCTGGTCGGCTCCGAGTCCATCCCTTCTTCCGACTTTATTTCATCCGGAAATTTATTTACAAATTCCAGAATATTTTTAAATGCGTCAGAGTCAAAACTGCACTCCCCCGTATTCCAGTCAATAAAGGAGTCTCCGTTGAACATCATGGCCATCCGCAGAATGTACTGTTTGGAAACCCGGTCAAAAAGTTCCGCATCCGGATGCGCATTGGACAGCGCTATCAACTCATCCAATGTCCATCCGCTCTCGCTGCCGACCATGGAAGCCGCCCCCACAACCGTCTGCACATTAAAATAAACAGGAATGCTTATCAATGCGCCGTTAAAGGTGTATGCATTTAATATATTTTCCACAAAATCGGATTTGTTTAATTTGCCGCTCTTCTCCAAATAGGGATTCAGGTCTTCCAGGACTCCCTTGGCAGTCAGCTGTTCAATATTCACCGACGACAAATCGATCAAATCCGGACAGTTGGCGGAAGTTATGTCATTGTTCAGATTGGTCAGCGCATCAGACCAGGTGTTCTCGTTAGAGTTGTCGTAGTTCACATACTCCTTAACGGAAATATGGTACTGCGAGTTGGCCTTGTTGAATTTTACGGCCTTGGACTGCAGACTGTAGGATCCGCCCATGGTTGCAATGGTAATGGTCTCCTTCTGAGGAGCCTCCTCCGCCTTCTTCTTTGTCAGCAGCGCGATACCGCGGTCATTATTCTCCCAGTCCTCTATAACGGCAATGACTCTGCCATCCTCCAGCTGGCTGAATTTCCGCACACTATTGCCGTTTATATCGCTGTCCAGCCAGTCGAACAGATATTCAGCTTCCTTTTGTCCCAGATTGTACCCGGATACTTCTCTGCCGTTGCTGATCAGGAAATCATACTCCACGCCCGCCGCCAGCGAACTGCTCCTGGGAAAGTTTTCATAGGAGGCGCCCATTTTTTTCCCGTCAAAGTCCACCTCGCACAATGTATAGCTGCTGGTGTTCCCATCATAATTACTATAGCCTATGTATACCTTGCCGTCCTTACCGCGGACAAGGGTATCGATCCACGTATTTCCGGTATTATCCACGATTACGGATCCTTTGCTGTTTCCTTCCGCGTCAAAGAGCAATACTTTACCTTCACTGGAAACATAAATCCTGCCTTCACCGTCTACCGCCAGTGAATCCAGATAAGAATCCCCGCTCAATTCTGTGATATCCTGCGAAAATTTCTGCTTTCCCTCCGCATCGAACATGGTCAGGCATTGGAAGGATTCACTGTAGTCCTCGGAATACGAATAGGCGATGGCATACATGGTCCCGTCTTCCAGGAAATAGCCTCTGTTTATGTCCTGCCTCCCCGATTCCTCTCCCATGGCAATCACATGAGACGTAACGCTTTTGTCCGCCAACGAATATCTGCATATGCGCTGACTTTGCTCCTGCGTCTCTTCGTTCCAGTCATAGGTCAGATAGTATACATTCTCCCCAGTCAGCTGCATATCATAGTAACTTACGTTTCCTTCCTCCACCGTAATAAATTCCGGCACATAGACCCATTCTTTCTTCACCGCGCTCTCGGCAGCTCCTTCCGTCTTCCCGCAGGCCGCCACGGAAAATACCGTCAACGCGGCAAGCATCAGCGCTGTCCCGCGCCGGTGCATTGCAGACCTGAAATTACGTTTACTTCTTTTTTCCATATTATATTACATTCCCTTCCAAAAATAATCACTGCACATTACGCACAAAAAACCAATACGCGGACATTAAAATGCCACATATTGAGTATATCACACTATCGCCAAAATGTACCTTAAGATTTTATGAATTACAGCAAAAATTAATCACTTTATTCGGATATAATATTTCCGGAGTTCCCGAATCCGTTTCCTGTGACGCGCCATACTGGCAACCCGATTATAAAACCAAAATCCATCCACCAGCAAATTGTTGGCCTTGCCGATCCTCTGTTTTGTGGTCTTCTCATAGTACTCGCCGCCGCAGGTGCACGCCTCCTTTCCTTTCTCTTTTACCAGTTTAATCAAATCCGACTCACAGGTAATCTCCTCACAGAATACCGTATACCCCATTCCGACGCAATCCGTCTTATGGGCATCGCTTCCGCCGAAGACAGGCTTTTCATACATTTCGGCAATCGCCAGCGCTCCCGCATTGCTCTCCACCGATTCACAGGCGTTAAAGCCCTCCAGAAAATCAAATCTGTCCATCACGGCCCTCTGGTTCCGATGTTTTCTGGTATTCATAATACTCAGGTATTTTTCACCGCAGGGATGAGCCGGACCCAGAATGCCTCCGTTTTTATGGACGATATCAATCAGAAACTGTACCGGAAGCCCCCTCAGCTCCAGAATTTTCAGCTTTACGCCCTCCGGCATGATCACCAGAATATGTCCTGCGTCAATTGTATCATATTCCACGCCTTTCAGCACAAGAAAATCACCGTCCCTCCCGCCTCCGTGCACTCTCTTCCATGCCCGGTAACCGTTATAGGAATCGTGATCGCTCACCAGCATTCCGTCAAATCCCTTTTCTCTCAGAATAGACGCAAATTCCTCTACAGGTATCTTGCCGTCCAGTGACCCCTCCTTTGTATGACAGTGCATATCGAATTTCATTTCCGTTTCCCTTTCCGTTCTCGCTGCTAAATGTTTTCTGCGCTTTTGGTCAAATTCCCGTTAATCTACGCTCTTGAGAGATTCGGTCATACTGATTCCCTCCAGTTTACCGCTCATAAACCAATTCACAGTTCCCGCAAAGGCAAGCGTCAGCAGAGAACTGTACACATAACTTACCGGCTTGACATATATGTCAAAGGATATCATATCTATCCTGATCTCTCCCATGACAAAGGCGTGCAGAAAATGTCCCAGCACCAGTCCTGCCGTTATGCCCAAAATCGTCAGCAGAATATTTTCCCGAAACACATACGCCGCAGTCTCCTTTTTGTAAAATCCCAGAACCTTGATGGTAGCTATCTCCCGTATACGTTCCGTAATATTGATATTGGTAAGATTATACAGCACAATAAAAGCCAGTCCTGCCGCGCAGAGAATGACCACCACCACAATAATGTCCAGACTGGCCATCATATTGCCGATGCGCTCCATGGTATCCTCATTTACCGTGACATTCAGCACTTCATCCAGTTTCATCAGCTCCGCCGAAAGCCCATGCGCGGTAAGCAAGTCTTCCTTCTCCGCTTCAAGATTCAGGTAAACCGTCTTCCGCTCGGGTTCTTCTTTCATCTGTTCTCTCCAGGTTTCTTCCGAAACATGAACATAATTGTAAAGATAATTTTCATAAACTCCGGAAACCCGGACCGTAATCGTCCGCATATCTTCTGCCCGCAGAGTGATCTGATTTCCCGGCCTAAGATGATAGTCCTCAGCAATCTTATTGGAAATAACCGCCTCCCCGGGACCCGGATAAGCGATATCCTTTCCTGCGGCAGTATGAAGATCCAAGAAAGAAGCCATTTCCTCCTCCTTACCCGCCACAAGAATCACGGATTTGACTCCCTCCTCCGTGACCAGATCCATATTTTTCTCCATGACACAGGTATACTCTCCCATGCCTTCGGAGCCTAAGGCAAGCAGCTTCTCTTCCAGGCTGCCATCTGCCCGCTCTTTCAGGGAAATGCTGATATCACAGGTCTGAATCTCCCCAAACTGCTTGGCTGCGATATCGGCTATGGAATCCTTGACGCCAAAGCCGGTTACCAGCAGCGCCGTACATCCGCTGATTCCCACCACCATCATAAACAGGCGTCTCTTATAGCGGAAAATATTCCTCATGGATACCTTGTGCAGAAAACTCAGTCTCTTCCACAGAAAAGTAATCCGCTCCAGAATCACCCTTTTTCCCGCTTTGGGCGCCTTCGGCCTCATGAGCGCCGCAGCCACCTGTACCAGCTCCACCCGACAGGAAAACCATGTTGCACCCATAGAACACAGCAGAGACACGACTATGGATATTGCCGCAAGCCGCCAGTCAAATACATAAAAAATCGGATCCGCGCTGTACATCATCCCATAACAATACCATATTACTTCCGGAAATCCCCATGTACCGAGAAAAAAGCCGAAGATACAGCCCGTCACAGCCGCCAGTCCCGAATAGGTCAGGTATTTCGACATTATCGTAATCTCACCGTATCCCAAAGCCTTCAGCACACCTATCTGAGTACGCTGTTCCTCTACCATCCGATTCATGGTGGTGATGCACACCAGCGCGGCCACCAGAAAAAAGAATACGGGAAAAATGTTGGCGATTCCCTCCACTATTTTGGAATCGTTCTCGAAACACACATACCCCATATTGGCATCCCTGCCCAGCACATAGGTATCCGGCTCTTTCAGCTCCGCCAACTCTTCTTCCGCGTCCGCCAACTCTTTCTCCGCATCCGCTATTTTCCCGTCAAATTCCTTTCGGGCATCCTGATACTCCTCCAGCCCGTCTGTATATTCTTTTTTTGCCTCTGCAAGCTCCTCTTCTTTTTCCTCCAGTGTGGCCTTTGCCTCATCCATGTCTCTGGCGGCATCGGCCAATGCCTCTTCGCCTTTCGCAATTTCTCTGCGTCCGTCCTCAAAAGCCGCTCTTCCCTCCGCAAGCTCCGCTTTTCCCTCATTGAGTTCCTGCCAGCCCGCAGAAACATCTGCTTTCGCATCTTCCAGAGCCCCGCGTCCCTGCGCAAGCTCCTCTTTTCCCTGTTCAAGCGCCTGTCTGCCCTCCGTCAGCAGCTGCTCATCCTCCGATATCTGCTGCCAGGCGGCTGTCAGCGCAGCCTCTCCCTGTAAAAGTTCCTGTTCCTTCTCCCGCAGGATTGTCTCTTGGGCGTCAATCTCCGCCTCTCCTGCCGCAATAGCTGCCAATCCTGCATCATAGGCCTCCTGGCCAATCAGGCCTGCCCCGTAGGCAAACGTTAATTCCTCTCTCTGCCGCGCA
Organism: uncultured Acetatifactor sp.; assembly: GCA_910586515.1. Lineage (GTDB taxonomy): Bacteria > Bacillota > Clostridia > Lachnospirales > Lachnospiraceae > Acetatifactor. The sequence goes on along the minus strand of CAJUGL010000001.1, from coordinate 50,237 downwards.
AGTTCCGCTCTGCCTGCCAGAATCTGCTCCTGACCTTCCGCCAGCTGAAGCTTTCCGGCCTCAATTTCCCGGCTGCTGTCCTGCCAGGCATCCTTTGCCTCCGCAAGCCCGGCCTCCCCCTGGACAAGCTCCGCCTCCTTCTGCGCCATAAGAGCTTCGCCCTCCGCAAGTTCGCTCTCCTTGCCTGCCAGAAGAGAGTCCGCATCTCTCAGTTTCGCTTCGTTTTCCGCAATGGCTGCTTCCGCATCCGCAAGCTCCTGTTCTTTTCCCTCCAGCTGGGCCCGGGCGTCCTCAAGCTGCCTGCGCTCCTTCTCCAGAGTTCGCTCCCCTTCCGCAAGCTCATCCTCCGCATCCGCCAGGGCTTCCTCCCCCTCCGCAAGCTCCTTCTCGGCTTCTGCCAAGGTCTTCTGCGCTTCTTCCAGTTCCTCTTCGCCCTCTGTCCTTTTCTCCTCTAATTCTTCTCTTGCCTCGGCAAGCTCTTCTTCCGCTGTATCCCGGATACTGTTGTATCTCCGTCCTGCAGCCTCTTCTGTCAAATCCTCCCAGATCCCGTTTTTCCCTTCGATAAAAGCCTCGTACTCCGCACTGTACAACCCGAAATCTCCGCTGAATTTCACATAGATATCGGTAAAATAATCTACGTCGTAGCCATCCTCCGTCAGATACAGATAGCCATCCAGCCGTCCCGTGCCCAGAGAAGTATTCCCTCTCTCATACTGCAGATACAGCGGAGACTGCACAATCCCCACAATCTCGTATTCTCTGCAGGAAAAATGCTCCAGATCTTCTTCCTTATTGTCCTCGGACAGCCAGATCCGGCCGCCCAGATCCGACTTGCCGAACAGATTGCTGTCCGCCGCACATTCGCCTTCTGCTTCCGGCATCCGGCCCCAGACCAGCTTCAGTGTATTCAGGCGCTGCGGCAGACTGTAAGTTTTCACCGCCCCCTGACTGCCGTCCTCCAGCCGATACAGCACGTCGAAGGACACCGCTCCCTCCGCTGCTTCCACATCCTCGCCGGCAGCCAGAAAGTCTACATCTTCCTGCTCAAAGCCCAAAGTGGACAAAAGGCGGTAATCATAAAAGGAATACTTCTCCAGGTACTCCTCCACCGAAGCAGTTATGCCGGGACGTGTCACCTTTAGCCCTGCAAAAAAGCCCACCCCCAAAGCAATAATTGCAAAAATGGCCATAAAGCGTCCAAAACTGGATTTTATTTCTCTGAATGTGGATCTCCTGATCTCCCGCATGTCCTTCCCGTTCACCATCCCAATTATTGTCAAGGCAATTTTCAGTATCAGATATAATCAATGCCCATTTACCATTCTATCTCAGATATATCCACGATATGCTCATTCAATATTGTATCCGCTACCGTTCCGCTTTTCACCGTGATAATCCGATCAGCCATGGCCGTCAGCGCCTGGTTGTGTGTAATAACGATAACCGTCTTTCCCATATTGCGGCAGGTATCCTGCAGAAGCTTAAGCACGGCCTTGCCTGTCCGGTAATCCAGCGCTCCTGTCGGTTCATCACACAAAAGCAGCTTGGGATTCTTCGCCAATGCCCTGGCAATGGCTACGCGCTGCTGTTCCCCTCCGGAAAGCTGCGCCGGAAAATTATTGCTCCGCTCCTTTAATCCCACCTGCTCAAGCACTGTCGCCGCATCCAGAGGTTCCCTGCAGATCTGCGCCGCCAGCTCCACATTCTCCAGAGCAGTCAGATTCTGTACCAGATTATAAAACTGAAATACAAACCCCACGTCGTAGCGCCGATAGGAAGTAAGCTGCCGCCGCCCATAGGAAGATATCTCCTGACCGTCAAGAAATACGCTCCCCGACGTAAGCGTATCCATACCGCCTAAAATATTGAGTATAGTGGTTTTTCCGGCCCCGGAGGCTCCCACAATCACACAGAATTCTCCTTTTTCCACTTCAAAATCCACATCGTGCAGAGCCGTTATCTCCACCTCTCCTGTTTTATATACCTTTTTCACATTCCGGAAACTGACAAAAGCACTCATAGCCACCCTTTCACCCGACAAAACGCTTGATAACACCCCGAAAGGCCCCGGGTGAACAGCAACTTAGCCGTTTATATACAATTTATTATAACATAAAACCTTTTCATCTTCCAAGCTTTTTGGTATAATAAGAAAAATTTCATTTCATTTCGGCAAAGCCCCAAAAATTGCCGAAATATATTTTACAAATAATTCAGGAGGGTTTTATGCTTTACATTCACATTTTTGCTGTCCTCGGCGTTTTCGCCATGTGCTTCTGCTTCTGCGAAGCGGGAATCCGGCGCGGCGAACTGGCCAGAGGCCGGCTTTCCTCACTGCTCCTCGCAGCCGTGCTCATCCGCGTCATTGCCGCAGCTCTGTCCCACGGCTTCGGCAACGACACGGCCTGTTTTGCGTCCTGGGCGGACAGAATCTTCCAGGTAGGCCCTTCCGGCTTCTATTCGCCGGATTTTTTTACGGATTATCCGCCGGGATACATGTACGTATTGTGGGTATTGGGCGCAGTGCGGAAGCTATTCGGCATAGAATATTATTCCGCGCCACACCTGGTTTTATTAAAAATTCCCGCCATTATCTGCGACATGGCCTGCGGCCTGCTTTTATATCGGGAAGCCGCTAAAAAATGTTCGGAAAACCAGGCGTTTTTTCTCTGTGCGGCATACCTGCTCAATCCTGCAGTGATCCTGAATTCCTCCGTATGGGGACAGGTTGACTCCGTGTTTACGCTGGCTGTGGTATATATGTGCCTGTGCCTGGTACAGGGAAGAATGTATCCCGCCTATATCGCCTTTGGTATCGGTGTGCTGATAAAACCTCAGACACTCATTTTCGGTCCGGTCATCCTGGCCGGTTTTATTGACCATGTTTCCTCCCTCAGAGCATTTGCGCGCAACGCTCTGCAATGTGTGTCCGTGGCTCTGGCCGGCATTATCCTGTGTCTTCCGTTCGGGTTGGAAAATGTCTTTAAACAGTATTTCACTACGGTGGGATCCTATCCTTATGCCGCCATCAATGCCTATAACTTCTGGGGATTTCTGGGATTAAACTGGGTCAGCCAGGACAATACCTTTCTGGGCATCCCCTATCAGGCGTACGGCATGGCGGCCATTGTGCTCACCGTAGTTTTCGTGCTCTTCCTGAGCTTTCGAAACCGCGGGGATAATGAAAAATATCCCTTCCTCGCCGCCCTGCTGATACTCAGTATCTTCATGTTCTCCGTGCGGATGCATGAACGATATATGTATCCCGGACTGCTGCTTTTGCTGCTGTCCTATGTGTACAAGCCGTCAGGGCTCACTTTTCTGTGCTACGGCAGCTTTTCCGTCATGCATTTTTACAATACGGCGCACATTCTGTTTTTTTATGACCCTAAAAATTACAGCGCAAAAACCCCCTTTCTTCTGCTGGTTTCCGCGGGCATGCTGGCATGTACGGGACTTTTGTACTATATCACCTATCGGCTCTACAGGGGACAGGGGGCTTGTACCGTTACATGGGAAGAGACTTCCGTTCCGGAAGGACAGGCTTCCGACGGACTGTTCCGCATAACCGGAGCCGCCCCCAGCCCCTCCCGAAAAAGGGTAAGTCTGAAGAAAGCGGACATCCTGTGCATGATTGTCATAACCGCCGTCTACAGTGTTTTCGCCCTGCGCGATCTGGGGGACCGCGTCGCTCCTTCCACAAGCTATGACATGAGCCAGGGCCAGTCCATAGAGCTTGATTTCGGAGACAGCGTTCCCACTCTGCTTTCCTATTATATAGCGCCCTGGCATGGCAGAGTATTCTCGCTGGAAGGAAAAAACAATCCGGCTGATTCCTGGACAGTTTATGAGAACATCACGCTGAACAATGTCTTCAGCTGGCAGGATGCGGCTCTTAATTCCGGAACTCCTCTGATTAAGCTTACCTTACAGGAACCCACCGCCTCCCTGATCGAGCTGGTTTTTCTGGATGATGCCAGAAATGTGATCACCCCGGTGAATGCCGGAGATTATCCGAATCTTTTCGATGAGTCAAACCTTTATCCGGAGACGGCCACATTCCGGAACGGTATGTATTTCGATGAGATTTACCACGGACGTACTGCCTACGAGTTCCTCCACGGACTTACCACCTACGAGAATACCCATCCGCCTCTGGGGAAAATACTGATCTCCCTGGGCGTGGCCGTCTTCGGGATGAATCCTTTCGGATGGCGTATTGTAGGCACGCTTTTCGGTATCTTCATGGTGCCGCTGATCTATCTGTTTGCCAGACAGATATCGAAAAATACGGCGACTGCCGCTCTGGCCTGTATTTTATTTACTTTTGATTTTATGCATTTTTCCCAGACCAGAATAGCCACTATTGACGTTTACATCACCTTTTTCGTGATATTGATGTACTACTTTATGTATAGATACTGCTGCCTGAGCTTCTATGACACCGCCCTGAAGAAAACCTGGCTTCCCCTGGGCGCGTGCGGTATCTGCATGGGACTGGGCATTGCCGCTAAATGGACGGGCGTGTACGCCGGATGCGGCCTTGCGGTGATTTTCTTCTCCCTTCTGTACAGAAGATACCGTGAGTACCTTTATGCGAAGGAAGACCTTTCGGGCTGCACCAACGGCATCTCCCACCGCCATGTGGCAGAAAACTTTGTCCCCTATACAAAGCGGACCATCTGTTTCTGTGTGATCTTTTTCGTTGTACTGCCCGGCCTGATCTACCTGCTCTCCTATCTGCCTTTCCGAGACTACTCGGACAGAGGACTGATCGGCAGGATGCTCTACAACCAGCAGACAATGTTTGATTATCACAGCAACCTGGAGTCCACCCATATCTTCTCCTCTTACTGGTATGAATGGCCTGTGGTGAAGCGGCCTATCTGGTACTATTCCCGTATTGTCACGGGACAGCAGGACGCAGGAGGAATCCGGGAGGGAATCAGTTCCTTCGGCAACCCGGCAGTATGGTGGGCAGGCATTCCCGCCTTCCTTTATACGATTTACCTGTGGGCTAAAAAGAAAGACAAAACCGCCGCATTTTTGGTTGTCGGCTATATGGCTCAGTATCTGCCATGGATGTTCGTAACCCGCAGCACCTTTATTTACCATTACTTTCCCAGCGTTGTATTTGTCGTCCTGATGATCATGTACAGCTTCCGACAGCTGCAGGAAAAGGTTTCCAGACGGGCCTTTCTGGGATTCGCAGTCGTTTACGGCGCAGTCGTGGTTGCCCTGTTTCTCCTGTTCTACCCAGTGCTCTCGGGTCAGCCTGTGGAAGCCGCCTATGTGCAAAAATACCTGCGGTGGTTCAGCAGCTGGGTTCTGACAGCGAAGTAGTGCCTGTCAGACAATAAATAAAATACCGAAAAAAGAGCTTCGGAAGTATCCCGAAGCTCTTTTTTTCGTAACAGTCAGCGCTGAACTGTTACGAGAATCCACTCTGCTGCCTTTTTCACAATTGATAAGTTGACTATCGTTTAATCCAGGTATGCAGAACAGCCTCCAGCTTTTCAATATCCACAGGTTTGGAAATATGGGCATTCATTCCTGCCTCCTCAGCCTTCCTGATATCGTCCGCAAAGGCGTCCGCAGTCATTGCTATGATGGGAATCTTCTCCAAATCGGTTCTGCCTGAGCCGCGAATAGCCCTGGTTGCGGCGTATCCGTTCATCACCGGCATCTGAATGTCCATGAAAATCAGATCATAATAGCCAGGCTCTTTTTCCAACACATCGTTCAGCGCCAACCGCCCGTTCAATGCCTGTTCCACCTGAATTCCCACCACATCCAGCAGCTCTGCAGCAACCTCAATATTGATCTCGTTATCCTCCACCAGCAAAACCCGTTTGCCGGAAAAATCCTGCTGCTGGAAAGCTTCAAGGGCTGTTGCCGGCCTGTCTCCGCCTAATCCCAAAACATCCTTCAGCACTCTGATGAGTTTTGACTTAAACAGAGGCTTTTCGATAAAGGAATTAATGCCTGCCTCCAGGGCAACCCTCTCAATATCAGACCAATCATAAGCCGAAAGAATGATAATCGGAATATCGTTTCTCACTACACTTCGGATCGCCTTGGCCGTCTCCAGACCGTCCTTACCCGGCATATGCCAATCCAACAGCACGGCCGCAAAATCCGCCCCTTCTGCGTGCACCTCCGCGATGCGTTTCACGGCGCAGTCTCCGTCAAGCACATACTCAGCTTCCATCTTCAGGCTGCGCAGAATTTCACAGGCGCTCTCACAGGCTGCCTCCTCATCGTCAACCACAAGCACGGGAAGAGCGGAAAAAGCCTCTATATCCGCCTGCGTTATATCGTTCAGCTTCAGATAAACTCTCACCGTAAAGCGTGATCCCTGCCCCAACGTACTCTCTACCTTGATATCGCCGTTCATCATCCGGGCAATGTTCACCGCAATGCTCATCCCCAGACCCGTACCCTCGATTTTGCCGGTACGGGAATCTGCCGCCCGGGAAAAGGGTTCAAAGATTTTATCTATATAGTCCTTTTCCATGCCTATTCCCGAATCTTCAAAGGTAAATTCGTAATATCCGCTGCCCGGCGTATGAGAAACTTTCTCTTCTATATCTATACCGATTCTGCCGCCCCGAGGAGTGAACTTGATGGCATTCCCCATGATATTCATAAAGATCTGCTGCAGCCTCTGCTCATCTCCCACCACATCCTCATGCTCCAGCCTCCTGATATTGACCTGAAGAGACAATTCCTTAGCCTCCACCTGTGAATGAAAGACCGTCAGCAGGCTGTCTATCGTATCTGACAGATTAAAGGCGCTCTCCGTAAGACTGACTTTTCCGCTCTCAATCCGGCTCATATCCAGAACTTCGTTGATCAATCCCAGCAGATGTCTGCCGGAAACGGTGATCTTATCCAAAGCATCTATAACCCGCTCTTTCTCGTCAATGTGCATACCGGCTACTGCCGTCATTCCCAATATCGCGTTCATGGGCGTGCGGATATCATGACTCATCCTGGAAAGGAAATCACTCTTTGCCATATTCGCAGCCTCCGCGCGTTCCGCGGCAAGCGCCAGCATTTCCTTCTGTTCCTCTTCCCTGTGGATAATCTCATCGATGCTGCGTATGGTCAGCGTGACGGCCACCGGTCTGTTTTCCTCCGTCTCCGCCACAGTGATAACGGCCGAACACCACTCATAGTCCCCTTCCTCTCTCATCCGCTTATATTGCAGCTCGATATGATCTTCCGCCTCAAGCGCCTTCAGTATATTGGACAGATCAAGGAATTCCTGTATCTGCTCCCTGTGCTCCTCCGCAACGATACCCAGCTCAAAACGGCTGGAAACAAATTCCGTATTATAATCACCGTACTCCCCCTCCTTGCCGCGGTAGGGATAGAGCATCTCATATTTTCCGCTCAATACGTCAACATAGTAAATCGCCCGATAGGCCCGTGCCGTGCCGTTCATGGCATTCTGATATATCCTGTTGCGGCCGGCCATCCTGTCACGCTCCTCCGCCAATACCTGATTCCGCCTTTCCTGCCGGTAATCCCTCACTGCCTGAAAAATCAGCAGCGCCATACCCAGGGCGACCACCACCAGGCTTATGTAATTAAAGGTATCTACCCCTGAAAGAATCTCCTTTTCGGGTATGGTCAAAATGGCGGTCCAGCCGTTGCTCATATGGTGAAAATAGACGTTGCGGGTGACGCCGTCCGCGGCAATGGCATTTTCCAGCACCTGGTTATCCTGTTCCGGGTCTATCTGTTCCATAAAGCCGTTTACCAGCTCCTGATACACTTCGTACTCATGATTCATGTAGGTCTTGTAATAGAGCAAAGTCCCCTCCCTGCCCAGAAGATAATAGGAAGCTTGTCTGGGCAGAGTCAGATTCTCGTTGTTCATCTCGAAAAAGGAAAACATGATATCTATGGCCAGAAAACTCCCCGTCTCGGGGATGGCCTTACACATGGTAACCACCGGCAGACCGGTTGTCACATCAATATAGGCAGGAGATATATAAATATCCCCCTCTGCAGCCATCGCTCCCTTATAATAGTCTCTCTCCGTGACATCATAATCCTCCAGAGCTTCAATCTCAGGATTATTGGAGAGCATTTCCGGCCAGCCCATGGCTCTTCCGTAAAACTGAACGTTTTCTCCCCCATAAAGTTCCGTTAATCCATTCATAAATGGATAAAGACCTTCCTTCAGCTCTTCGACGGAAATATCGTCTCCTTCCCTCTCCTTGATATAGTTGACGCCGATTGTCAATATGGATTCACAGGCACGCATATTGCTTTCTTCCGCCGTGGAATAATTTTCCACCAGCGTCAGCCCCATTTTATTCGTGTTTTCCACCAGAGAGCTGCGCAATACATTGGTGCAGAGCATGATTACAAAGATAAACATAACCAACGCAGTAATACTGTAGCGCATATTCCTGGGTAATTTCTTCCAGATTACCCTTTTATTTTTACTCTTCAAACTCCGGTCCTCCCCCTTCAATGTCATTCTTTCTGCCGGCTCCCTTTTCCCGCCGCCATTGCGTCTGTCCAGGCCGGAAACGCTCCCCCGGCCTCTCACAGGAGATAATCAGAATCGATAATCTCCTGGATAATCCCCACGGCCTGCTTTGCCGCTTCCGCCGGAACACCGATCACAAAACGATCCTTACTCCTGAAATAACGCTGCATCAGAATATCAATATTCTGTAAACTGAGACTGCTGTCAATCATACCGATTCCCCGACAGGTCATATGTTCATTTTCCACATACAGCAGCGTAACCTCTCCGTTTACGGAAATGCTGATCTCATCCAATTGCTGGCCCAGCATCACCATAAGCCGCCCTATTTTCTCCCGCTCCGATTCCCGGATGGCAAAAGAAAGTTCATCGGCATCAATCACCAGACATTCGCACGGAATCGCGCAATCCTCCAGCACCTTAAAGATCTTCTGAATATTCTTCTCATCTCTTGTCAGCTTCTCCCGCTCTATCGTAAGGCGAAGCGCAGTTGTCTCCCGAATTCTTTTTTTCATCTGCCTTCCATTCTCTTCCTTCTTGATCACATTCTCCCCCATGCAGCCTGCCGTGCCCTGTACAAACTGCTGCGACTCTTCTCCATTCCCAGTAAAATGATACCACAATCATGTCGACATTGCCACACAATTTCCGCTAAAAATTCAAAAAACAGCCACCCTGTATTCAGGATGGCTGTAAAAAGTATAGATTCTCTCTCCCTAAGCTGACTGCCCTTCAAACTGTGCATTATACAGCTCCGCATAAAATCCGCCCTGCTCCATCAGCCGGTCATGGCTTCCCTGCTCCACGATATCTCCGTCCTTCATGACCAGGATCACATCCGCATCCCGGATGGTGGACAGCCTGTGGGCGATGACGAAACTGGTTCGCCCCTTCATCAGGTTATTCATGGCCTTCTGGATCCGGATCTCCGTCCTGGTGTCCACGGAACTGGTGGCCTCGTCAAGGATAAGGATTGGATTGTCCGCCAGAATGGCCCTGGCAATGGTGAGCAGCTGCTTCTGGCCCTGGGATACATTGGACGCGTCCTCCCCCAGTTCCATCTGATACCCTCCGGGAAGAGTCTGGATGAACCTGTGGACATGGGCCGCCTTAGCCGCAGCAATTACCTCCTCGTCCGTGGCCTCCAGTCTCCCATAGCGGATATTATCCATAATAGTCCCATGGAACAGCCAGGTATCCTGCAGCACCATGCCGAAATTCTCCCTGAGCTCACTGCGGTTGAAATTCCTTACATCCTGTCCGTCCACCCGTATAGCTCCGCTGTTCACATCATAAAACCGCATAAGCAGCTTTACCATGGTGGTCTTGCCTGCGCCTGTGGGTCCTACTATGGCCACTGTCTGCCCGGGCTTCACCTCACAGCTGAAATCATGGATGATTACCTTATCCGGCTGATAGCCGAATTTCACATGTTCAAAGGAGACTGCGCCCTGCTTTTTCTCTGAGGAACAGGCGTCCGCTGTGCCGGATACTGTCTCCCCGGAGTCCGCCGATTTCGGTGAATCTGTCTTTTCCGCCGTTACATCCTCCTCCGGCTCCTCCAGAAACTCAAAGACCCGCTCCGCAGCCGCGGCCGTGGACTGGAACATATTGGATACCTGGGCCACCTGGGTAATTGGCTGTGTAAAATTCTTCACATACTGAATAAAGGCCTGAATTTCCCCCACTTCAATGACGCCTTTTATAGCCAGCATACTGCCGCTGACTGCCACAGCCACATAGCCCAGATTTCCCACAAACATCATAATGGGCTGCATCATACCGGAGATAAACTGGGATTTCCAGGCGCTCTGATACAGAACCCGGTTAGTCTCTCCGAACTCCTCCAGGACTGCATCCTCCCTGTTGAAGGCCTTGATGATATTCTGGCCGCTGTACACCTCCTCGATCTGGCCGTTTATCTTGCCCAGATAGTTCTGCTGGTCAACGAAAAACTTCTGGGAGTGCTTGATCACCACGCCGATCAGTCCTCCCGACACAGGCAGAATCACCAAAGCGATCAGCGTCATCAGGGGACTGATGGACAGCATCATAATCAGAATACCCACAATGGAAGCCACGGAGGTAATCAGCGTGGTAATGCTCTGTCCCAGGCTCTGTCCCAGTGTATCCACATCATTGGTAATCCGGGACAGGATCTCTCCCACTGTCCTGGATTCAAAATAAGCCATGGGCATTCTGTTGATCTTCTCCGAAATCTCCCTGCGGAACCTGTAGCAGAGCTTCTGGGAAACCTCCGTCATCACCAGCCCCTGTACGAAGGAAAGCAGGGCGCTTACCCCGTATAAGGCCAGCAGCAGAATCAGAATCTGTCCGATCCGTCCGAAGTCGATTCCTCCAGTGCCCGCAAACTTGGCCATCATGCCGTTGAACAGTTCCGTGGTGGCTTTGGCCAGTACCTTCGGCCCTATAATCGTAAAAACCGTGCTGCCCGCAGCAAATATCATGACGGCAATCAGAGCCAGCTTATACCTGCCCATATACCTCAGGAGCTTTGCAAATGTACCCTTGAAATCCTTTGCCTTCTCTCCCGGCATCATGCCCCCGTGGGGACCATGGGGCCTGGGACCGCCCTGCCTTCTGTTCTTCTCGCTCATACCGCAGCACCTCCCTCCAGTTCCGTCTCCGACAGCTGTGACCTGGCGATTTCCCGGTAAGCCTCACATTCCCGCAGCAGCTGACTGTGGGTGCCCTTCCCGGCAATCCGTCCCTCATCCAGAACGATAATCTGGTCCGCATGGAGAATCGTGCTGATTCGCTGCGCCACAATAATCACCGTGGCATCTCCGGTTTTCTCCCGCAGAGCCTTTCTGAGTGTCACATCCGTCTTGTAATCCAATGCAGAGAAACTGTCGTCAAACAGGAAAATCCGGGGCGCCTTGGCTATGGCCCTGGCAATGGACAGCCTCTGCTTCTGTCCGCCGGACACATTTGTGCCTCCCTGGGCTATCTCGCTGTCAAATCCCTCCGGCTTACTCTCTATAAATTCCGTGGCCTGGGCAATTTCCGCCGCCTCCTTCATCCGGCTGTCGCTGATATCCGGCCCGCCGAACTTCAGATTGGACGAAATGTCCCCGGAAAACAGAACCGCCTTCTGGGGCACATAGCCCAGGAGACTCCGGAGCTTATGCTGGGACAGATCCCGGATATCCACACCGTCTATGGTTATACGGCCTGCCGTCACATCATAAAACCTGGGAATCAGATTCAGCAAAGTGGATTTTCCGCATCCGGTGCTGCCGATGATGGCCGTAGTCTCCCCGGGTCCGGCGGTAAAATCCAGATGCTCCAGGGCATCCTCGTCCGCCCCCGGATACCGGAAAGACACATCCTCAAAGGCCACCACGCCCCGGGCCTGTCCAAGTCTCTCATCCTGAACCGCCTCCTTATCCGTAACGCCTGCATTTGTGCCTATGACCTCCTGGATACGCCCTGCCGCCACTCCGGCCCTGGGCAGCATCACGGATATCATGGTCAGCATCAGGAAGGACATGACAATCTGCATGGTATAGGTAATAAACGCCAGCATATCTCCCACCATCAGATTGCCCATGTCAATTCCTTTTGCGCCGAACCATACGATCATAACGCTGATGCCGTTCATGATCAGCATCATCACAGGCATCATCACGTTCATCACCCTGTTTGTAAACAGCTGCGTCTGCATCAGATCCCTGTTTGCCCGGTCAAACCGCTCTTCCTCGAATTTTTCCCTGCTGAAGGCGCGGATGACGGATACGCCGGTGAGAATCTCCCTGGATACCAGGTTCAGACGGTCCACCAGTGTCTGCATCTTTTTGAATTTGGGCATGGCCACTGCCATCAGCACAGCCACCAGAGCCATGATCAGGGCAACCGCCACCACGATGATCCATCCCATGCCCGTCCTTGTACCCATGACCTTCACCACGCCGCCTATACCGATGATGGGCGCATACACCACCATCCGCAGCATCATCACCACCACCATCTGTACCGGTATCCCCCAGACTCTCCGAAACCTGCCTGCGCAGCCCGAGAATCTGCTCATCCGTAAGCTCCCCTGCGGCATTTTCGCCCATTCCCATGTCAGGCATCCCGACTCCGGATTCCGTCATGGAAACAATGAGGAGCGGTATGCCCATGCTTTCGTCCAAAGCCTCCTCCGCCTGTTTATCCCCGCAGAAAACATAGCTGCCGTCTGCCGCCTGTTCATAAGCAGATGCCATCAGTTCCCTCTCCTCCTGGGTCAGCAGACTCTCCAGTGTTCTGTAAGTGGATTCCCGCATCCGCTCAGGCACTGCGCTTTCAATCCCCTTCTGCCCGATGCCCACGTCCACTATATTCGCAGTGTACTGGGGCAGCGCCAGATCACAGTAGGCCTGCACCACCAGAAGTGCAATAATCGCCAGAACAGACCATTTGGATTCCGCCAGATACTTGAAAATCTTCAGCATATCAATTTCTCTCCTTCCCGGGAACCGCCCCCGAAGCTTCCCCGATTCTTCCGCACCGATATGCCGGATTTTTCCGGCGAAGCACGTTCTTACATTATAATAACCCCCTCTGTTCAATGCAATTAAAAATACATAAAAAATGGGAAAAAATATACAAAACCACTCCCCAATAATTCCTGCTATTGTCTGCTGCGCAAACGGACAGGGATTGTTTTCAAAAAAATGTTAATTGTTCATATTTCTCCGGAAATTCATGCAAATATTGAAAGCAGGCATCTACCTCATGAACAATTCCGTTCCGCCTGCAGACATCCCGTAAAATCTCCATAAGCGCCTCATGCCTGTCGCTCTTCAACTCATAAGAATAGCCGTATTTATGATGGTATTTCTGCCGAAGTCCCGGAAAATGCCTGTCAAGCGCCCCGTAGAAATACTCCCTGTCCCCTTCCCGCAGAGTCAGTCCCATGCCGAAGCAGATGATTCCATACACTTTTGCCCGGGTACAATACCCAAGAATTCCCTCCAGATTCTCCTTCGTGTCCGTCAGAAAAGGCAGAACAGGAGACAGCCAGACCACAGCAGGAATTCCGTTCTCCCGCAGAATATCCAGAACCTCCGCCCGCCTTTTGGTGGTGCATACATTCGGCTCCAGAATTCTGCATAGTTCTTCATCGTAAGTAGTCAATGTGATCTGCACCACACATTTTGTCTTTTCGTTGATACGCTTCAATACATCCAGATCACGAAGGATTCTGTCGGACTTGGTCTGAATGGCAGCCCCAAACCCGTATCTTTCGATCAGTTCCAAACATTTTCTTGTCATCTGCAGAGTCTCCTCGCAGTGCATATAGGGATCGCACATGGCGCCGGTTCCGATCATGCATTTCTTCCGCCTGGAGCGAAGCGCCCTTTCCAACAGCTCCGGAGCATTCCGCTTCACCTCCACATCCTCAAAAGCATGGGTAAATCCATAGCAGACACTTCTGCTGTCGCAGTAAATGCAGCCGTGAGTGCAGCCCCTGTATATATTCATCCCGTTTTGCGGGGACAAAATTCCTTTTGCATTGACAAAATGCATAATCAAGCCTCCTTCTAAATCTTTCCTTAACCGTTCTGAAAATTACCATTTTCCGCATTCTCCAAGGGTTGACAAACGCAAGTACACACTCGTATAATAACAATATATGGTTTATTCTAAAACCAAAAACAACTGATACAAACGAGGGTAAGACAACATGAAAAGCATTCGCACCAAAATCACCTTATGCCTCATTGTAACCGTGGTGACAGCCCTGGTTGCAGCAGGCATTTCCGGCATTATTCCCAACTACCGCAGCACCATCACCACCGTGGATCACATGATGAGCGAAACCGCAGTTCTGGCTGCGGAACGTGTGGAGCAGGAACTCACCGCTTACCGCAATGTGGCCATGGATACAGGCTGCATTCCCCAGTTATCCGATCCGGAAATCTCACCGGAAGAGAAAAAATCCATCATTGATGAACGCTGCTCCATGCATAACTTCCAGAGAGGAAATATCATCGGCCCGGACGGCATCAGCATATTCGACGGCAAGGACTATTCCGACCGGGAATATGTACAGCAGGCCATGCAGGGGAATATCTATGTATCCGAGCCCCTGATCAGCAAGATCACCGGGGAACTGTCCATCATGGTAGCAGCTCCTCTCTACAGCGACGGAGTCCATGGTTCTGCCATTGCAGGCGTGGTGTATTTCGTTCCTCCCGAGACCTTTCTTAATGACATTGTATCCTCCATCCAGATCGGAGACAACAGCAGGGCCTACATGATCAACAAATCAGGGGATACCATCGCAGACATCACCCTGGATACCATTACCGTACAGAATATTGAAGCGGAGGCGGGAAGCGATTCCTCCCTGAAGGATCTGGCGGAGCTTCACAGCGCCATGCGCCGCGGGGAAAACGGTTTCGGAAGCTATGACAGCCAGTCCGGCAAAATGTTTATGGCCTATGCGCCGGTAAACGGCACGGACGGATGGAGCATTGCCGTCACCGCCCCTCAGTTAAATTATCTGTCCACTACATACAAGGGCATGGCCATTAACATTATGGTAATGATCGGCAGCATCCTGATCTCCATTGTGGTAGCCCTGCTGTTGGCAGGCAGCATCAGCAAACCCATGAAGGCATGCGCCAAACGCATGCAGCTGTTGGTGGAAGGCGATTTGGATACTCCCATGCCGAAAATCACAAGCAGGGACGAAACCGGCATGCTGGCCCGCTCCACCGCATCTTTGGTAGAGGGTCTGGGCACAGTCATCAATGATATCAGTTATCTGCTGACCCAGCTGGCAGGCCAGAACCTGGATGTCCACACCAGCCGGGAAGACGTATATGTGGGTAGTTTCCGGAATATTCTGCTCTCCATGCGCCATATGAAGATAGAGCTGAGCCATATCATACGTCAGGTAAACGCTTCCTCAAATCAGGTGGCTTCGGCCAGCAGCCAGCTCTCCTCAAGCGCCCAGGCCCTGAGCCAGGGAACGGTAGAGCAGGCCAGCGCAGTGGAGGAACTTGCTTCACAGGTTACCGAGATTTCCTCCCAGGCAAAAAATACCGCCGAAGGCGCTGTGGAAGTCCGCTCCCAGACCCACCGGGCAGGCGAGGAAGTCTCTCAGTGCAATCAGCAGATGCAGAAGCTGATGGATGCCATGGATAAGATCCAGGTCTGCTCCAACGAAATCGAAAAGATTCTGAAGACCATAGAAGACATTGCCTTCCAGACCAACATTCTGGCCCTGAATGCGGCGGTGGAAGCTGCCAGGGCAGGCGAGGCCGGCAAGGGCTTTGCCGTAGTGGCAGAAGAGGTCCGCACCCTGGCCGGAAAATCTGCCAAGGCCGCCAAGAATACCTCCGCCCTCATCGAACGTTCCTCCGTGGCAGTACATGAAGGTTCCGGCATTGCGAAGGAAACCGCCGCCATCCTTCTGGAAGTGGTGGACAGCATACAGTCCGTTGTGAATTCCATTGACAATATCGCAACGGTATCCAACGAACAGGCCGATGCGGTCTGGCAGGTGTCCGAGGGGATCAATCAGATATCCGTGGTGGTTCAAAACAACAGCTCCACGGCCCAGGAAGGCGCAACCGCCAGTGAACAGCTTTCCGCAGAGGCGGCAGGGCTGAAACAGTTGGTAGAGCAGTTTACTCTGTCAACGGAATAAGAATTCTCCCGAAACCTTCCGAAATTAATCGGTATATCGGTTCGGCGCTGCGGAGCATGATTCTGCCCGCAGCGCCGAATTTTTGCGCATTTTCCGATAATATATTTTCTTATGCTGTCTTTATACGGCCTCAGCAGTCGATCAGTTCATATTCCCGGCTGCCCACACCGATTTTTGCTGCTGCTTCCACAGTGTGAACGCCGTTTCTGGACTCGATTCTCTCCAGCAGATGATCTCTTCCGGGGTCTTTGGATGCATAAACCAGATCAAGACAGGCCTGATCCAGGGCCACAGGATCCAGGGATGCCAGAATGCCGATATCTCCCATGGCCGGATCCTCCGCCACCGCGCAGCAGTCACAGTCCACGGACATATTTTTCATCACATTGATATACACAATCCTGTCCCCGAACATCTCCGTTATGGACTTGCTGGCATCGGCCATGGCCTCCAGGAAGGAATCATGATCGGAATCCCAGAATTTATCCACATCGCCTACGCCGTGAATGTACGCCTTTCCATGGGAAGAGGCCAGTCCGATGGAAATATTTTTCAGCGCTCCGCCGAAGCCGCCCATGGGATGTCCCTTGAAATGAGACAGCACCAGCATGGATTCATATTGTGTTATATTCCTGCCCACGTAATTCTTCTGTATCTTCTGTCCTTCCGGAATGGAAAGCTCAATCTCCCCATCCGCATCCAGAATGTCCACTTCCGCAATATCCGCCCAACCGTGGAGCTTCATGGTTTCCCTGTGGGCCTGCGTGGTATTTCGTTTGCCTTCATACGCAGTATTGCACTCCACAATGGTACCCCTGACCCTGTCGATCACCGGCTTCATGAGATCCGGACGCAGGAAATTCTGATTTCCCACTTCGCCGGAGTGAACTTTTACAGCCACCTTTCCCGGCAGCTCCACCCCCATGGCCTCATACATTCTGACCATGGCCTGTGGGGTAATTTCTTTTGTAAAATAAACCTTTGCTTTTCCCATATAACCCACCTTTCCTTTCTCCGGCACTCCCGCCGGGAACAAGGTCATTCTAACACATTCCCTTCCCGTAAACAAGTCCTGTGGGATTTTTCCCCCACATACATGATGTGGGAAGACATGGCACTCTTCCACTCCGCCTCCGGCGCCTGGTCATAATTCTTTTGAATTACTTCTGTATTCTCCTTCTCCTGCATTTTGTTCCTCTCCTTTTCGATTTCCCTTACCTCGTTCCCGCAGGCTTATGTCTCATAATCCCCGCGCAGGATTCCATAAACGCTCATATCGCAGATGCCCTGATTATTCCTGTCCGCCTGACGCAGAATTCCCTCATGCCGCAGGCCGCACTTCTCCATTACCATTCCGCTGTGAGGATTATTCACGTCATGCCGGGCCTGGATTCTGTTCACCCCAACCTCCAGGAACAGAAAGCGGATAACCGCGGAAAAACATTCCGTCGTTATCCCCCGCCTCCACCAGGGCCTTCCGATACAATATCCCACCTCCGCCTGACAGATCTCTTCGTTCCAGTGCACAACGGAAATGCTTCCTATGGGCTCCATGGTTTCCTTCCATACGATTGCCCATTGATAATTAGTCGGCTCATCATTTTTCTCTATCCAGGAAGAAATGATCTGTGCTGTCACCTTCTCCGACGAATGGGTGGGCCAGGTCAAATACTTTGTCACTTCCGGATCACCTGCCCAGTTCCTGAACATGGGACCCGCATCCTCCGGCCCAAAGACCCGGAGCAGCAATCTGTCCGTTTCCAATGTCCTGCTTCCTAAATGTTTCATCTCTTCTCCTCTCTGCCTGTTTTTCCAGGCGTCCTTTCTTAACATTATACTTTTCCGCATTCTTTTTATCGTTTTTTCGCGCCACGTACTTAGTTCCCGCAAAATACCATAAAAACAGGCCGGCTCCGGAAGCAATCTGCCCCCGGACACCGGCCTGTTATGAAAAATCCTGCTGAAACTGTTTGTCAGATTTTCCTGATTTCAGGGCAGCCTTCGGTTAGGCGGCTCTTTTCCACCGTCTTATCCCCGATGTTCCCTGCCTATTAACCTGTGGAAAGTATTAGACTTCATTCTACTCTTTTTTCCAGAAATGTCAACATAAATTTGAGTTGGGCGCACTGGCAGAACCGTTACTTTATATGGCCAGCAGCTGCCGCCCTGTCTCTCTCCATTCCTCCAGTACGGACTGGTCATGTGTGATCACGATGACCAACGCCCGATGCGCCACTCTGTCCAGTTCCTCCCAGATCAGACTGCAGTGTCTGGCGTCTACCCCTGCAAAAGCCTCGTCCAGCAGGTAGACAGGCGACTCCTCCAACAGTGCTCTGGCCAGAAGCAGGCTCTTGCGCTGACCGCCTGAAAATCCGGTTCCTCCGTTGTCAAGCAGTGTATCCAGCCCTTCTTCCAGGCCAAGAATCCACTGTTCCAGGCCAAGCCACCCAAGAAGCGCAAGAATTTCGGAATCAGAAGCACTGCTCCTCCATAAGATATTGTCCCTGACGGTTCCCTGAAACAACGCGTTTTCCTGGGTCATGTAGGTAATCTGGCGGCGGATGCTTTTCAGCGTATATTCCTTCCCGTTATGTCCGAACAGGCTGATTTTTCCTGACTCATAGGGGTAGATGCCTGTCAGCATACGGAAAAAGGTGGTTTTTCCTTTCCCGCTTTCTCCTGCCATGACATAGAGTCCCTTCTTCCCGATTCTCAGATTCAGATTCTCATACATCGTGAACTCTCCCAACCGGCATTTAACCTGCTCAGCCTTGATTCCGCAATCTGCCTGGGCAGAAAAGTCCATATCCCTGGCTTCCGGCGCGTCCCGCTCCTCCTCCAGATCCAGGATATCGTGCAGTCTGTGAAAGCTCACCATCCAGCTCTGCAGACTGGCATAAATGGAGGAAACCATGGTAATCATGGTGGTGATCAATGCCGCCATCTGGTACAGGATAACCACATCCCCCAACTGTATCTCTCCGTTTTGATACAGGTAAAAGCCTGCGAAAAGCATGCCCACACTCTGCATATACTGAATCAGCGTCCCGCCAATCCCCTCCTCCGCTTTCTGTATGGCAAACTTACGGGAAATCTTCTCAAAACCGTCCAGGCTGCCAAGTACCTTCTCCTGAAAGGCATCCACAAGCCCGCACAGCCTCACGGTCAGCGCATTGGCTAAATTTTCATTACAGAGTCCCAGAGCCGCCGCCCTGTTTTCCTGAAGCGCCTGAATGGTAGGACGCTCCTTCCGGATGACCAGAATCTGAGCCCCCAGCACAGCAGCCCCACCGCTGGGATCACCCCCCATGCGCGGGGAAAAGGTCAGGCGAGCAACCACGCGCTAGCGTGGCTGGGGATCACCCCCGCATGCGCGGGGAAAAGTCTTCTTCACTATAGTAATACTCAAAATTGATAGGATCACCCCCGCATGCGCGGGGAAAAGTAAACACGGAGCCGCAGAAAGTTAAAGAGAGGGGGATCACCCCCGCATGCGCGGGGAAAAGAAAAGGAGGTGTGAAAGATGATATCACGCACAAGGATCACCCCCGCATGCGCGGGGAAAAGCTGTTCCCAGATGGATTGAGGATGACTATGATGGGATCACCCCCGCATGCGCGGGGAAAAGGTGCCGCCGCCTTGCTAATTTCCTTTATTCTTAGGATCACCCCCGCATGCGCGGGGAAAAGGAGGAATGGGATTGAATACCTGCTGAGTAGTCGGGATCACCCCCGCATGCGCGGGGAAAAGAACTGGTGTGATAACAGTGTATCCATCAAATTGGGATCACCCCCGCATGCGCGGGGAAAAGCGCTATCCAAAAGGTCTGGTTGTTTTTTACCTAGGATCACCCCCGCATGCGCGGGGAAAAGGTTTGCGCCTGCTGTCATTTTTGTGTCGCCGGAGGATCACCCCCGCATGCGCGGGGAAAAGTACTCGGTGGAGGTATGCCAGAAGGCAGAGTGGGGATCACCCCCGCATGCGCGGGGAAAAGCGATAATTCACGGAATGAAATGCTGACTTCACAGGATCACCCCCGCATGCGCGGGGAAAAGTTATCTTGGCAAGGGCGAGCAGTTCCAACAGAAGGATCACCCCCGCATGCGCGGGGAAAAGCTTGTGTTTTTCGCAATTGTCACTACAGAAACAGGATCACCCCCGCATGCGCGGGGAAAAGTTGGGAATAGACTGGTATGCAAAGGGCGGTGTGGGATCACCCCCGCATGCGCGGGGAAAAGACGTTCCTGCGGCATCTGATAGTTCAACCTCTGGGATCACCCCCGCATGCGCGGGGAAAAGCTATTGATTACTTCTTGCATGACCTTTGGCGTGGGATCACCCCCGCATGCGCGGGGAAAAGTCTGAAGAAAAAGAGAGAATGAACTTTCGCTCAGGATCACCCCCGCATGCGCGGGGAAAAGCAGAGGAATGTTGTAAAGGTGGCAAAAGAAATAGGATCACCCCCGCATGCGCGGGGAAAAGACTAAAAAAGATCCCAAATTATAAGCATTTCCAAAACCGAACACATCAAATTTCATTCAGTTTTAAAAATACTTTATACAGCGTTTCGCAATCCGGCAATGCCCTATGCAACTCACAGGAAATGCCAAAATACTCTGCCAAAGACCCCAATTTGTAGTTTTCTATCTCTCTAACCCGTTTTCGAGCAAGCGTCAATGCGTCAATAACCCTTCCAAACGGAATTTCCAGATTGTTTTTTCGAAACTCTCTTTCTAAAAACGTGATATCAAAACTTTTGTTATAGCATACAACCGTCCTTCCTCTCACGATATCCCCCAATTGCCGCAATGCACAATCAAGCTCCATGCCTTCAAGAAGCATCTCGTCGGTAATATGTGTAAGCTCAACTATCTGGGACGGCAACGCTGCATCCTGTTTTATCAGGGCATTCCAGGAAGATTTTATTTCTGTCTCATCAGCAACCACCGCTGCCATCTCAATGATTTTGTGTTTATCAAAATCAAGTCCATCCGTCTCGATATCTAAAAAAACCCATTCCTGTTCAATATTGCCGGCTCCCCTCTTACGCCTGCCTGCAATCAACTGTTTCGACGCTTTGCTGAATCCTTTTGGCAGTACATCTTCTGTCTGTTCCGGCGCTTTGGGACGCATCATCAATTTTATACCGTCAAAGTCACGAACTTTCCATGCCGTATTGTGTGTGCGAAATTCAAGGTGCTGCTCATTTGCAAAGTTATAAACCATTACGGCCTGTCCGTCTTTTATGTTTTCACAGACCCTGTTCCAGATCATTTCCCGCACCTTTGCGCTTATTTGTCCAACATAAACGCCTGTATGGATCTCAAACAGCCATTTGGTCAGATCACCCCGTAATTTAGGCGGGCAGCTACTCATGGTTATCACTACCATCTTCTTCTACTCCATTTTCACGATACTGTCTCCCATTTTCAACTCTGTCTTTCTTATTGTCCCAAAGATAGACCGCCTTCTCCTCTTCCTCTCCATCGTCACTGTCGGATAGCAGATATTTTATATCATGAACCATCCGTTCCAATAAACGTCTCTTCACAATTTCATCGCGGAGCCGACGTCTTATCATACCTGAAAAATCCTGTGGAATTTTATCCGCAAATTCGTTTTGTACCTTTGCCGCCATTTCGAATGCAATGGGTATCGTGGTTTCCGCTTTATAAAGATCCGCTATGTCATAAGCAAACGAACACTCGTGCCCAACATGAACAAAACCCAATCCTGCAGAACAGCCCAGTGCACAAATCACAGAATGCGCCAGCCCATACAAACATACGTTTCCTGCAGAAAGTGCCTGATTCACCGGAGTTCCTGACGTGAAGTCCTCCGGGTCATATTCCCTGCCCGTCCATGGTATATTCCACTTTTTTGAATATTCCCTGTAAGTTGCCCGCACACGGCTCCCCTCTCTGCCCCGAAGCTGCTGCAGAGTCAGCCCGCTTACATCCTCATTGGGAAAACGCATTTGATACATTTTTCGAACAACGGCCAGATGCTTTCGGGTATTGCTGACCAGCTCTGCCTGCTTCACCAACAGTCTCGTATGAGAATTCAGAGCGCGCCCGTGGGCATAATATCTTACGCCATGCTCCCCCACCCACACCACGCCGATACCGCTGTCGCCGATAAGCTCCATGGCGCGGTGTGTAATTCTGCAGCCGGGCCCCAGAAACAATGTTGTGATGGCTGCAGCCGGAATAAATACATCTCCATCCATATCAGTCACCTTTACTGCGCTGTCCTCCCGGTTGATCACGCAATGTTCCAGATAAACAAACGACATCCTGTCGCTGATCTGCGGCAGTTCAGCCAGTTCCGGCTTAATCATTCCTGCATTATTCTGCATATTGACCCCTTACAATTGTCATCAGCCCTTGTCCATAGGCCTTTTCCCTGCCTATCCCATGACAGAGTGTTTCCTTAAATCGCCCTGCATCCGCTACGGTAAGAATGCCTTCAAAGGTTACCGAAAGCAGGCGAACCCGTGAACTGTCTGCCCCGTTCTTTTTCCGGAAATCATACCACTTTGCCTGTACCGTCTGAAATTCGGCCTGGTCCAGGAAAAATCCCAGTTTCTCCGCTCGGCTCACAAGCCATCTCTTCTGATGTTCAGGCGTGACATGGGCCATGATTTTACCATGCATCTTTGTAACCACAGGATTGGCTGTCAATCTGAACTGCCACCTTCCCCCCGCAGAAACTCTGTCCAGAAGCTGTGTGTAATCTTTTGTTTCAAATTCGCCTGTATAGCCGAATTGTTCTGCAAACTGTCCTAAATCCGGCGCTGTCTCACTAAGAATCAAAATATATTTTTTACCGTTTAAATCGTCAATTCTCCAAAGTCTGCGCGCCCGGCCGCCGTCAAAGGAACTCTCTATCCCGCCGTGGAACAGATTAGGCGAAACTAACGCTTTCATCGTTTCCCGACGCGCTGTATTCAATGTTACCCGCGACAAATACATAGTATCACCCCAATTCCCCCATTGCATCATGCTCCGTTTCGTTTTGAATGCACTCTACAAAAAATTCCTTCACTCTGCGGTATCCGTATATGCGCCTGCCCGGATCAAATGACATCGGCATATCCTTCATTAGTCCCGCGGCAGGGTCATCCGTCTCCATCTGCACACGCAGCATATTTTCGTGCTTTTCACCCAGAGGCGCTTCTTTGCTTAACGTGGTTTCAAGCGGTGTTCCGCGTATTCCCACAACCAACGGCAGCGTAGGCGGGCAGGATCTCCGTCCCAAGAACAAAGGAAAACGCGGATTTTGCAAAGCAGTCTCCAACTCACGCAAAAACGACTCCTCCCCCTCCATTCCTGCCAAAAACACTGCATCGGATAAATAATGCCGATATGTCACATAGGAGCTTTTCTCGGAATGCGCCATGTGAAAATCTGTGATATCCTCTCCCTCCCGGTCTGCGCGGACTCCGAATTTAAGCGCATTCAGCGCAGACAGATCAGCATCTCTTCCAAGGCCCAGGGCTGCCGCAAGCATCCCTACCACACCGCTTTTCGTCGGCATTTTTTCGGTTGTCCTTATCTCAAATTTAGAGTTCGCCCCCCAGGACTGTAAAGGAGCCGCAAGCCTTAACAGCAAGGTAGGCATATCACTCACCTCTGCTTTCGGACAATTTTTCCTCTACTGCAGTCTTTACACCCTCCAGTATCTGTGAGATATCCATCTCTCCAAATTCCCATTCTTTTTCCGGAGCGCATGCAAATCTCTGATATATCGTATCTGCATATTTCCGGAACCTTCTTTCGGATTCCTCCAAATACCCATTCACACCGGAAACAGGCTTTTCAAATGCTCCTACAAGGTTCACCGGCTGATCCGTTCTCAACGTGATGTACACAAAGTCCGGAAGCGTCCGATTGGCAAATGTATTCTGTTTTCCCGTGGGCATTGTCTTCACAAACGCCTCGGCAAAACACTTCACCGCTTCCCCTGCCTGCACTCCAAGATTTTTCTGAAGTTCAGCGGCATTTACCGTTGCATATCGGTAAAGTGTGGCCGAGTTAAATTCTACTGTTCCCAGATGTCCCGCCCCCGATTCTTCATCCTGGAGCAGATCATCAACGGCAGTAAAGTAATCATATTCATTATGCACAGCATGCGTGGAAATCGCATGGGCTACCTGTGCTGCTGCGTCAAAATTCAGAGACGGGTCCGCTGCCACCATTCTCCCAAACAGCGCCATATCCACGGAAGGCGCAGCCTTTAAAGCGTTTTGATATTCCTTTTTATCTTTGCATTCCTCCATGGCCAACTGGGCCAGAGCATTTGCCTGCGCTGTACTGAAAAACATTAATACGGGCGATAATCCGTCTTTATCCATTTTGATTCCCGCATTTTCCAGAGCTTTCACTGCAAGTTTCTCTGCCTTTTCCTCTCCTATGCCGCCGTCCATCTCCTTCAGCGCCCGGACAATCATCTGCGACACTTTTTTTGTGCGGACGCCTACCTCCTGGCTCCCCATTTCCCTGAACATTTTTCGCATTTCGTGTTTCCATGCCTGTGAAGAAATCCTTGCCCTCACCGCGCCGCCGTATTTGGCTGTTTTGGGACTGCCCGTATCGTCTCGGTTAATGCAGCTGGGCGGCACATTTTGCAATACATGAATGTCTACATATACGTTATTTCTCATCTTTCTCTTCCTCTCCCCTATCCTTTGTTCCAACGAAACGGTAAAAATCCTGTCCCCATTTCAGGCGAACCTGGTCCGTATCATTTTCAAATTGAAACCGGTACAGGTCTTTCGCCAGGTCTTCATAGTCAAGCTTGATGTCATTGCTTCCGAGCATTCTCACAAGCGTTTTTAAATGATAAGAAAGTTCCTCCATATCATCAGACCTTGCTGCTATACTGAACTTTCTTCTGACATTTTCTTCCTCTTCTTCACCATGAGCTAATTTTTTCACAGCACGCCCCAGACGGTTTTCTTCTCCCTCTGCATGCATGGGTTCGGAGTGTCCCTGCTGATGAAGCGCGAACAGCGTCAGCGCCGTATAGATGGCCCATTCCGCATAAGACGGTCTGCCCTCTTTGCCCATAAGTTCTTCCGGCATGTTTCTCAAAAATATCCCCCACAATTCCGGCAGCTCTCCCGGACGTTTTCCTACTCCCCGACGAAGCTGCGCCAACTGTGCTTTTGAGCTTCCCAGATCAAGTGTCCCGGCATCTCCTGCAAGCATTTCCATCTGCTTTTTCACATAGTTTCTGATCTGTTTCTCTTTTTCCAAATTTCCACCTCCTCTCCCTTACCTTTCTTCCGCTTTCTTCAATTCGCTTAAAAACCGATTCATGGCACTGGCGGCAGAAAATGTCTCGCTCTTTTTGTCGTCCCCGGAACCTGATTTCGTTCTTCCGAAAATAGCCGCCGTCCCTGCCTGGCGTATGATTTCATTGCCTAACACTCTTGCAATATTCACACATTCATGCCGCCACTGCTCCCTTTTGTTCATCAGCTCGTCATCGCTGTCTGCTTCCGGAGCAAGTCCATACAGCCACCTTCTGAACGGGCTGTCCATGCGGTTATAGAAATCAGCCTTGACATGATCCGCAAAGATACCTGCGGTTCCTTTGCTTTCCTTTGTCTTATTGCTGCCGCCCACTGCCAGGTTGATGCCCTGCGCAAGTCTCCATACCTTGTTGGAAATCTCATCACAGAATTCAATACTGTCCGACACCGCATTCCGCCACACCTCATTCATCTCCGAAAGCAAAGAGGCATGTATTTGAAGGGAATCAGAGAAAACGTTGGTCACAAAAAAGTCTTTGTCGCCATACTGCACAGACACAATCCGAAGATTCAACTCATAATTCTTAATCCACTCCAGATTCTCCAGTTTTTTTATCCATAGAATGATTCCCGGCTGTCGATTTTCCTTATGGCCCAGAACAGCTGCCGGACACTCTCTCCAAAACTGTTTTGAAAAATCATGCCGCCGGGGTACATAAATATCTGTCTTCTTGCCGTCCGGATTTTTCCACACAGTCATAGGCTCAACAAATCCCGCTCCCGCCTTAAATTCCCTGTCAAAAAAATCCCCGCCAAGCAGAAAATACCCTTTGACCTTCTGCCCCTCCCTCTTCAGATACAGCCGTCTCGACTGTAAGGTGTAGAGTTCTGACAGATTATCCGGAAACGGTATCTGAATACGCTCTCCGTCCGCAACTTCTGTTCTCTCCCAAACGGGTTTTTCTCTTTCGAAAAGCTCTCCCCTTTCATCCTGCATGATCAGATTCAGCATAAGCGTCTCAAAAAGATTGTCCCCCGAAACGAATAGAATTCCAAGTTTTCCAAGCCATCCCACGCCTGTGGATGGCAGCTTGACCCCCTTCTCTTTCGATTCCCTGGAAGGCTTTGCGGATGTATCGTCATAAGCGTTTACGTACAGGAGCCACCGCGCCGCTTCCGCAAAAGACATCTCCTCTTTTGCCTTTCCGCTCAAATCCGTAAAGAGACGAATTTTATTGCTGCTCTCGGACAAATTACCATTCAATTTCGGTGCGGAATATTCCGTCCCCGCTTTTGCATGTTCACATTGATAGAAAGGCTTTTCCGGATGAAACAGATAGAAATTCTCCCTCTGGGATTCCAGATATGCCCTTATTACCTCCCCGGGAAATTTCCCGAGTTCCCACAGCTCCTGCCAACGTTCCAACGCATCATCCGGATCCTCAAGGGGCCTGTCCTCCCCCTGTATATCATACCGCGAAAACACCGTATGCAAAACCGCCAGCAGTAATCTAAGTACGGCAAAATCCTGCGTCGGCAGCTCACCGCACAAATCTCTGTAGATATGCGCTTGTTCGAATAAGCCTGTCAGTGAGACTTCATGTATTCTGCATTCCCCGTCCAGAACTTTAATCCATGGTTCCTCCAGTAAATTGAATTCCCTTTCTTTCACCCTTCCTCCTCCTTATTTAAATCGCTTCGCGATAGCACTAAAGGGTAAAGTCGCCTCGACACACCTGTAATGAAAGAAACTTTTATTCGAAAGGGAACTCATAAAAGTTCCTCTCGTGCGCCTTTGCGACTTTACTGTCCAGCAGAAATTATCTTCAAAAGTACTTGACATTTCTTAGCTGGACTTTATGTAAGTAAGCCCGCTGTTCCGGGAATATTCCACCGTGACACCGCACAGTTCTGCCCGGAAACTCTCGTTGAGCAGAAGCACCAGCTCTCCCTTCAGCCAACGGGAACTTTGAAATCCCGTTAAATACCGATCCATCTCTTCCAGTTCATTCACGGTTCTGTTGACGTCATAACTGAATTTTGCCGGAAGGCGGAGCTTCTGCCTGGCAATCTGCCTGCATTCATCCTCCGGTGGGCAGACTGCCGGCCAATATCTCCCGCCCCCAGCCTGCCAGGGCAGCATTCCCAGGGTACCGTCTGCATACTGTACCAAAACAAGCACCTCCACGGAAAACGTTCCGTCCCGCACTGTTGCCATTGCGCTGCTTTCCTGATCTCCTGCAGAATTCTGAAGCCATCCGTGAAGATCACTGCCAAATCTGCTTTCTCTTGGTTTCCCCATCAGAAAGCCCTTTGCCCTCTGTTTTTTGTCCTCAAGAAGAGTGCGATAAGCCGTCAGGGCATTCCTTTCTTCTTCCCCCTCGGCATCGCTCTCCTGATAGGTCTCATGTACAAGGGAATCAATATCTTCGGGAATGGTTATTCTGTCCGGCAGCAGCTTCCTTGTCCGCAAAAGCAGCCACCTGGTATAAATCTTTTCCGAAGCGCTGTCTATTTCTTCCGTGCCGAGAAGGACACACTCCGCTGTTTCATATCCACCCGGTCTCTCCGGACGGACATGGCGCTGAAGCCGCCCCATCCTCTGAAGCAGAAGATCCATGGGACATAAGTCCGTGATCAGAAGATCAAAATCAATGTCAAGAGACTGTTCCAGAACCTGTGTTCCGACAACGACAACCCCTTTTCTCATTACCGTGTCGGAATGCTTTCCCACCGCTTCCATCAGCATGTTTTCCCGTTCTATTCTGTCCGGGATAATGTATTGCGCATGATACAGTATCACCCTTGCGCCCTTGACCCTGCAGACCTGTTCGGCAAAATGCTGCGCCCTGGCAACCGTATTGCAGATGATGCCCACACATGCACCCGCCTGCACCGCGTCTGTCAGCTTTTCCAAAGCACTGCACTCATCCCCGCAGACAATGTTTACCCTTCTCTGACTGCTCTCCCAGGGAAGAGCGCTCGTAAATACTTTATCACCATCCGTATAGGTAAGACGGGGATAGGCCGCTTCGGGAAGTTCAAAAGCTCTTTTCCCGCCATTTATATAAGCCTCTGCCAATTCCTTTCTTCTCAAAGATGGAAGCGTTGCGGAAAGCAGTATCACCGGAACACGGTATTCATGCAGCCAGGCCAATGCCGTGTCAAGATACTGATTCATATACGCGTCATAGGCATGACATTCATCCACGATTACAACTTTTTGAGAAAGTCCCAAGTGCTGCAGCATGACATGCTTTTTCCGCAAAGCGGACATCAAAAGCCTGTCCACGGTAGCCACCACAAAATCCGTCAGAAGCGACATCTTTCCGCCGCTGAAAAAGGCGTTCACTACAAGCCCGCTTTCTCCGTCAAAATCTGTCGGAGAAATATTTTCCTTCAGTTTCATAAATTCAGGCTGAAATTCTGCATTGCCATGTGCCAGATCTATACTGTGAACAGCGTCGCATGACTGCAGCCGCGCCCATTTTACCACACGCTCAAAAATGCCGTTGGCGGTTGCCTGTGTAGGAAGCCCGAAAAACAGTCCTGTTTTACCGCATTTTGCCGCCAACATTTCCGCTGCTGCAAGCGCGGCCTCTGTTTTTCCCGTGCCCATAGGCGCTTCCAAAATAAACAGCCCAGGCTCCCTGCAATTTTCTACAGTATGTATTACCTCTGTCTGAATCGTGTTTCTGGAAAAACCAAAACGCTCCTCGAAATCTTCCTCTGAAATCCGCTCCTGATAAGCTTCCCAGGATTCCGGCAGCTTCAGCTTCTGAAAAGCCTTCCAGCAGCGTTCCTGGGGATACTCTTCCAATATTGTCTCTTCGTCCAGAAGCTCAAAGTTTTCCGAATTACTTGCCATCCAGTCCGCCATAATCAAAAGCGCAGATAATAAAATCTCACTTTTTTTCGAAAGCGCAGGAATCTCTGACGGCTCCCTGAAGCCTGCCTTTTCCAGAGAATAGCCTGCCCATTCCTCATACAGTCCATTCCATAGTCCGCGGTCCGACGGCTTCCCGAAAAAATGTTCCGGATAGTTATTCATATGATGAGGCAGCTCTTCCGCGGGCATACCGTGGTGAGCGCCTACTATGGAGGAAAATCCTTTTGGAAATTTCAGCTCCAAAAGGATGGCTTCACCGCATTTTGTATGATGGGATTTCTCCTTCTGAATAAAATTTTCGGGAATATTGCGAATCCCATAATGTTCAAACACGGACCGTCTTGCAGGAAGGGCTTTCAGTATCTGGGATTGAAAAAGAGGGGTAATTTTCCCTATATCATGAAGATATGCCAGCAATATTGCAGTCTTTTTAAATTCTTCAAAAGACATTCCGCATAATTCTGAAAGCGAAGCATACCTCTTATGAATCAATTCATTCATCACACCTGCAGTATCAGCCGCGTGTATCCAGAGCGGAAGCCATTTATTGTCAGCGCCGGACTTGGCAATCAGCAGTCTCATTTCCCTTGAAAGTTTCATATGAAAGTTCTCCTGACATTTCTCCATAATGATGTATTGACAGCTTCCCGGAATATAAATTTCTTTTTTATCCCTTCAGATACCGCCCAATGACCTCATCGCTCCACACATGAACCTCAATATAGCGTTCCGGACCCTGGTGTCCGTCATCGTTCCAGTCCTGGGGAAGGCCGTACCTGGCGATGATATCCTGGATTTCTTCATAGTTGTACAGCTTTTTCCTGTACTCCTTTCCGTCGTTTATAAAAGGACTGAAGGCAGGCATGGAATCTCCATAGGTAAAAGAAAGGGTACGTTTATCAAATTCCTCCACGGGAATCCTGAGAAAAGCGCCGTTTTCGAACCAGGTACTCAGCCAGGGGCTGTATTCCACCACCAGATAGTGGGGCACCCGCCGTTCCATCCTTCCTCCCTTTTTGGCAAATTCCTTCCGCAATATCTCCTCGCAGACCCGGCGATGCTCCACATACAGCGCATCTCTCCTGGCACTCTGGGATCCGGGTTTTTCCTTCCTGATGCGGTTCAGAACCGCCTTTGCTTCCTCCAAAGGCAAATCGGACAGATTCCGAAATGGCCCGATTGTCCTGTCATAATAATGGTACAGCTCCATTCCTTCTCCTTCCCTGTTCCACATTTCCGCAAAAAATGCGGAAATAGGGACCCGGCAGCCCGCCGAATCCCTTTACCGTGATTCCATTATACTAAAACAGACAGTTTTTAGCAAGCTTCGTCAACTTTCCTTATTGTTCTTTTTCTTTACAGCCACAATGCCGCCTACAACAGCCCCAAGGGCCACCACCACAACGGCAATTATGGGCGCATTGCTCTTTCCGGAAGCTTCCTTTTCTGTATCCGCAGCTTCCTGGCCTGCGCCGGACTCTGTGCTTTCATCCGAAGCCGTGTCTGTATCCGAACTTTCGTTCTGTTCGTCCCGGCTTACCGCCTCCCCGGTACCTTTTACCAGTACCAGTGCCGAGATGGGTTCTACACTTGCCTTACCGTCTGCGATGGTGGAAAGAACCTCTGTTCCCGCTTTCTCATGGTTCACATATACATCCCAGACACCATCCGGCAGTTCCACCTCTTCCACTTGTTCGTTGGGATTAAAGATGACGAAAAGCCCGTCGGAAGTCTCTCCGTTCACACCCCCGTTGATCTCGAATGCCGTCACGTTGGCAGGCAGTCCCTCCACCGCTTTGACGTTCTGCTCCACATCCTGGGCATTGGTGAGCCGCAGGGCAGCATGTTCCTTGCGGAAGGCAATCAGCCCTTTATAGTACGCATAGACATTCTGATATTCCTCTTCCTCCAATGTGGACCATTTCAGGCTGTTGACGGAATCGGGAGATTTATAGCTGTTCTCGTCAAAGGTACCGCCGCTGATCTTGGTCCGCAGCATCTCCTCTCCTGCCTGCAGGAAGGGAATCCCCTGGGAGGTAAAATAAATGGCCGCCGAAAGGTTATTCATCCGTACCTTCTCTGCCCTGGACGAATTCATTGCCCCCCTGCTGATGCGGTCTATCAGGGTCAGATTGTCATGGCAGGATGCATAGTTGACGGACTGCGCGGGCGTAGTACACCAGTCTGTCAGCCCCATAAAGCACTGGCGGATGGTATCCTCCAGTCCCTCCGCCCCTGATACATATCCGGGGGAGCTGTCAAATACGCTTCCCTTGATGGCGTCCCGGATGGTGTCGCTGAAGTAGGCAAAGCCGGGAGTCTGGGTGGAATTTACCTGTGTGGCCATGGTATAGCCTTCCTTGGTCACCGCGGTATCCATGGTCCAGCCTTCCCCGTAAAAGATGACATCCGGATGATCTTTATGAACTTCCGCCACCAGTTCGTTGATGGTTTCCGTGTCAAGGAGTCCCACCAGGTCAAAACGGAAACCGTCAATGTGGTACTCTTCCGTCCAGTATTTCACGGAATCCACAATGTATTTCCGCACCATGGCCCGCTCTGAAGCCGTATCGTTTCCGCAGCCGGAACCGTTGGAATAAGCCCCCGATTCGTCAATACGGGAAAAATATCCGGGCACAATCACGTTAAAGCAGAAATCTCCTGCGCTCTGTACATGGTTATATACCACATCCATAACCACGCTGATGCCGTTGTCATGAAGGGATTTTACCATCTGCTTCATTTCCTTTACCCTGACTTCCCCATTGTAGGGATCGGTGGAGTAGGAGCCTTCCGGCACATTATAGTTCACCGGGTCATAACCCCAGTTAAACTGCGCTTTGTCAAGCATGGTCTCATCTACCGAGCCATAGTCGTAAGAAGGCAGCAGATGCAGATGGGTGATCCCCAAATCCTTCATATGGTCAAGCCCCGTAGGCACGCCCCCCGGGGTTTTGGTTCCTGTCTCCGTCAGTCCAAGGAATTTCCCCACGTTCTGAATCCCCGAGCTGTCATCGGAGGACAGATCCCTCACATGCAGCTCATAGATCACGGCGTCATTATATGTCAGTTCCTCATTGGGATTCTTATCCGCATCCCATCCCTCCGGATTGGTGGACGCCAGGTCGATGACCATGGCCCGTTTGCCGTTTACGCCCGTAGTTCTGGCATAGGGATCACATGCCTCCTTCTTCTCGCCGTTGATTTCCACTGTATAGGTATAATATACGCCGTTCAGATCCCCTTCTTTTTCCGCAATCCAGGTTCCGTTTGCGTCAGGCGTCATCTCCAGCTGCTCCTGCAGATCCTCCGTATCCGGCGTTCCCCCGGCATACAGATTGACCCATATCGCATCCGCGGTAGGCGCCCATACCCGGAACGCTGTCTTCTCACTGCTCCAGGAGGCTCCCAGATCCGCGCCAGTATAAGTATACTCCGCCTCGAAATTCTCCGTGGAATAAATATTGGGCATAACCAACTTATATTCGGTTCCGTCAAAGGTTATGGTGTATTCCCGCGTCAGCTCCAGGGCGTCCTGCAGAGTCAGAACATACATTCTCTCCTCCGTCTCCTCCGCGCCTGTGATCACTGCTTCGCCGGAAGCTCCCTGTATGCGGAACGCGCTGTCCAGCCCCTCCTCAATGCTGCCTGTCATGCTGACGATTACAGTATTGTCTTCCTCATTGTACTCTGCCCGGGAAACCTTGACCCCGGTTACGGCGTCTTCGCCGTACTCCTTGGTATATCCCTCCACGCCGGATTCCACATAAATATGTACCGTGCCGGAGACCATCTCGGAGATGTCGATAAACTGGTCCTTGTCAATATCCTTTTCCCAATCCGGGGTGCGGATGATAAATCCAACGGAAGTTATGCCCGGCGTGACCACCTTGGTGGCCACCATCTCTCCGTCTTCATCGGTAAATACGATGTCGTCCGCGTCGCCTCCTCCGATCTCCCAGAGCCAGGCGGACCAATTATCATAATTTCCGTCCTCCCTGTGGTAATGCACCTTCATTACCAATTCCTCTGCCGCCTTCACCGTCATGGCCTCCGGCAGCAGCGTTGCCAGGAACAGCGCCAGAGCTGTCATGAAAGCCGTTACGGAACGCCTGAACTTCTGTTCTTTTGTCATACTGCGTGATGTCATAAAACTGCCTCTCCTCTCTTTTTTCATTTTTGTACCTGTGGTGCTGCATAAACGCAGCGAAGTGTATTTATGTTACCATATTCTGTTAATTTCGTCAATCTCTTTTGCGAAATTTTACGAAATTATTTCCCGGAAAGTAACATCATTTTTGTAACCCTACAACATGATCAAAAATTTTCTTTTCTGTATCCTAAAGCATTTTCATTTGGAATTTATTCTAAAACATTATATCTTGTATTAATTAATTTTATATTTCAATAATTGTCTGTTATTTTTTGATATATTCAAAAAACGAGAAATAAACAGAAAAACAGATTTTTTGCCCCGGAAAATGTTTCGACTTTTTTCGCATCAGATACAATGAGTGAATTATAGGCTTTGATCCTTATCGTAAACAGAAGCAAGATTCATCCTCTGTGAATATACATTCTTGACAGATCAGGCTCGCCGTCTCCCTGTACCATACAGAGATATTCCCACCCGTACCGCTCATAGAAGGAAGTTCATTCTCAATCACGCCTAAACCGCCGATTATTTTACCATTCTCCATCGCCGCATACCACTGCGGAACCGGGTTTTTCCCCTCAAGGCACTCTTCCATGCTTTCCTGATACGCCGCCAGCGGAATACCCCATTTTTCATGAAACCATTCCGCGGCTTCCTCCTTTAGTTCCGGTCTGTCCGTCAACCGGATAATTTCGTAATTCATTAAAAATGCTCCTCCCTCTCCCATTCTTCCCGGAACTCTCTGACAGACTGCTGCCGCTGACTCCTCTCCCGGGACACAGCCCTGACCGCTGTTCCATAAAGCCCTTCGTTCAGCTGCCAGCTGTCACGGGAGCGCTCATATCCGCCGAACAGCGCAAAGGCAAACGCTCCTGCGGTATAAACATTGGTCACTTCGTCCAGAACCGCCCCAAGCCGATATTCCTCCGGCGCCTGAAACAGGGAACTGCCCCACATCCGCCCCATGTCATTGACGCAGGGCATTCTGCGGAAAAAGTCAATGTCACAGATGGAAGTCCTGCCGGATTCAAAGTCATACAGAATGCTTCCGTCATAGAAATCCACGGCCAGATACTGCCGGGAAGCCGTATACTCCAGAAAGCGAAGTATATCCCGGAATACCGCCATCCTCCGCTCAATGGGAAGGGCCATGAATTTCCGGTGGGCCTCCGGGTACATCCTGCCCATACAGTCACCCTCCGCCCATTGAAATACAAGGGCGAAACCTCCCTCCGTTTCTACAGCCTCCTCCAACCGGATAAGTGATTCCTGCTGCAGATCCTGGTATAAAGGCAGAGCCGCCTTCAGTCTTTCCACTGCATCCTTGGGCGTACCCGTGCCGCGCAGCGTGGGCGCGCCTGCAAACTTGACGAAATAGCGTTTTTCTCCACTCTCTACGCCGAAACAGATATTGCCAGAGTCCTGATCGTCAAACACCTGAAACACTCTGCCGTATCTCCCCAGAAAGAAAAAATCGAAATGTTCTTTTATCCTGTACGGAATACCGTCAATATATTGCAGGCAAACCGGGCCGCTGTACCAGGAGGGAACAAACCGGCTCATATCCTCATACCAGGCAAGCACCTCTGCCGCCTGGTTCCGCATAACCTGGATTTCCCCCTCGCCAAAGGGAATGGCCCAGTACAGGGAGGATAAGGTATTACACGCAATGTAAAGGGCAAGCAGCCTCCAGAATGCTTCCGGAACCTCATCGCCGAAATACCCGTTTACCATCCCGGAGGCAAACAGCGGGGAGGCCTGGGCGCACCATACAATGCGGTTGAATTCTTCCCAGGGGTCTCCCCAGTCAAAGCGGTTGAAATCAATTATATGGAGCTGCCCGTTTTTGTCCAGCATCATATTGCCGATATGATAGTCCCCGTGCTGATATACCTGGGGCCTGTCTTTCAGCAGATGACGGTTCTCTTCTATAAACCGGAGAAAATGCTCTCCGCCCTCGTACTGCAGGGGACATTCCCGGTATTTTTTTACTTTCCTGTCTATTTTCCGGCCAAACCTGGTCTCCCAGTCCTCCCATTCTATCCTGCTGCTGCCGTTCCGTCTTTCCTGCGCTGTGGATTCTGCCTCTTCCAAAGTCCCTTCGCCGTCCAAATCCCTCCCGGGCAGCGGAATGGAATGCAGCTTCCGGAGGATGCGTCCTGCCTCCAGGCCATAGACATACTGCCTGGTATCCGACATCGCGGGAATGGCTTTCTCCGCGCCCACGCCGTCTATCCAGCTCTGAACGGAATACACCTCTCCCTCCCGGATCCCCAGTTCCAGGGGCAGGCACATGGGAATCCCCAGAGCCGCCGCCTGCTCCATCATCCGGAACTCGGCCTGCTTTTCCTCATACTGTTCTATGGGGGAGACACGCAGCAGATACCTGGTTCCATCTTCCTCCAGGGCGCAGTATTTCCGGTCTTCGGACCAGCCCTCATGAATCTGTTCTTTTTTTACGAAATGATATTTTGACATCTCTGCCGTCTCCTCTCCTGCCCTGTCCCTGATACAGCGCATCTGTCTGTACCTGCCTGCGGCACACAGGCCGTTTCGTCCTGCCGACTTCAGCACAATTATACCATCTTCACGGCAGTTTTGAAAGACTTCGGAAAAAGTTGACATGCATGCGGTTTGCAAGTTACAATGATACTACTATACATACAGGGAGCAGAGCACCATGAAATTTAAAGACTATTATAATGAAGACTACATTTTCACCCTTTCCCAAAAGATCTATACGGTGATGCCGGATTTTGACCGGGAAAAATTCCGGCAGTCTCTTGTCGGCAGACTGGAGGATAAGGAACTGTTTGCAAGGCTTGACTGCATTGTGGATGCCCTGGAGGACAGCATGCCGGAGGATTACGCCGAAAATATTCAGGCATTTTTCAATATACTGGGGCCGGAACTGGCACAGCCGGAAGGAATGTTCAATATTGGATGGTGGCTATGGCCTGTGGGCAGATATGCGGAACGTCATGGAAATGAGGATTGGCGTCTGTCCCTTTCCTTCCTGAAGGAATTGACCAAAAGGTTCACCGGAGAGTATGCCGTCCGCCCTTTACTCCAGGAACATCCCGGGGAAGTAATGGATGAGTTGATTCTGTGGACACTTGATGAAAATGTCCATGTCAGGCGCCTTGCAAGCGAAGGCGTCAGAACACGGCTGCCCTGGTCCCGTAAATTATACGCGGCGTTGGATGAATTTGACCGATACGTTAAGATTTTAACAAATTTAAAAGATGATCCGGAAAAATTCGTACAGAAAAGTGTGGGAAATAACCTCAATGACCTGTATAAGGATGATCCGGAAAAAGCTGATTTTATCATTTCTCAGTGGAGAAAATCCGGCCAGAGCAAGGCACAGGACTGGATCATAAAACACGGAAGGCGGAATCAGCGATAACAGTGGGCAGGTAAATATTCTTAAAAACAGGAGAACTCCGTTTATGAAACATATTCTGATTGTAGAGGATGACGCGGACAACAATGCCATGCTGCGGGAGTATCTGGAAGGACAGGGCTACGCCTGCACCCAGGCCTTCTCCGGCAGCGAGGCAAAGCTGCTCTTTTCCATGGAAGAATTTGACCTGGTCCTGATGGATCTGATGCTTCCGGGAATCAGCGGTGAGGAACTGGTCCCCCTTTTTTCCGGGAAGACGCCTGTGATCGTTCTTTCCGCAAAAAGCGCTCTGGACAGCAAGGTAAACCTTCTCTCCGCCGGAGCGGAGGATTATATCTGCAAGCCCTTTGACCTGCCGGAGCTATTGGTGCGCATTCAGGTGCAGCTGCGCCGGAAGGAAAAAAAGGAGGAATCCCACAGAACCGCATCAGGCGCGGTTTACCGTTACCGTGACTGGACCCTGAATCCGGACACACTGGAAATGAAGGCCTGCGGAAAGGAAATCAGCCTCACCAGGCATGAATTCCTGATCCTGGAGCTTCTCATCCGAAATCCGAAGCTGGTATTTTCAAAGCAGAAAATCTATGAGTACGTATGGGGCGAAGAATATCTGGCAGAGGACAAAACCATCAATGTGCATATCAGCAACATCCGCTCAAAGCTGAGGGAAAGCGGAACGGATGACTATATCCAGACTGTCTGGGGCATGGGCTTTAAACTCCGATAACTTTACCTTTTCTTAAACTTTCCTGAGCAGTTTTTAAACCTTTTCCCTTTATACTATCTTACAGATAAGCCCGGATGCCGGAAAGTCGCCGCGGAAACCGCAGGCAGAGATTCTCAGGAACCGCAGGCAGGGCTCAGAAAGGAGATGCTAATGGAACTGTCAAAGGAAAACCCAATTCCCCTGGCTGTGGAAACCAGGGCCCTCACCAAAAAGTATAAGAAAAAAATCGCCGTGAATCAGATGAATATGCAGGTTCCGGAGGGCGCCATCTACGGATTTATCGGAAGAAACGGCGCAGGAAAATCCACCACCCTGAAAATGCTCTGCGGACTGGCGCATCCCACGGAAGGCGAGATCAGCCTGTATGGAAAACCGTCCCACAGCCCCCTTGCGGCCAGACGAATCGGCTGTCTCATCGAATCTGCCGGTATTTACCCCAATCTCACTGCCCGGCAGAATATGATCATGAAATCAAAATGCATCGGCCTGACGGATGAAAAGAAGGCAGACGATTTGCTCACCCTTACCGGGCTGTCCCCGGCCGAACCCAAAAAGGCAAAGACATTTTCCATGGGAATGAAACAGCGTCTGGGCATAGCCCTGGCCCTGTTGGGCAATCCGGATCTGCTGATCCTGGACGAACCCATCAACGGCCTGGACCCGAAAGGCGTCCGCGAGATACGCCAGCTGATTCTGAAACTGAACCAAGAAGGCAAAACCTTTCTCATCAGTTCCCACATCCTGGGGGAGCTGAGCAAGATCTCCACCCATTACGGAATCATCCAGAACGGAAACCTGGTAGAGCAGCTGGAACGGGAAGAGCTGGAGCGAAACTGTGAAGACTACTTCTTCATCCAGGTGGACGATCCCCGCCGCGCCCTGGCTCTGATCCAGGAATACAGGCCTGATATCCGGGCGGAAGCGGAGGACGGAAGCACCCTGCATCTGTACGGTCTGCAGGAGGGCGGGACCATGAACCGGTATCTCATTGAAAACCGGATACAGGTCTACGCCTCAGGTTTTCATCACATGGATCTGGAAGAGTATTTTCTGGCCCGCATGGACGGCGCCGGAGCCACAGAACAGAGAAAGGAGACAAAATCCCATGTTTAATCTGCTTCGCATGGACTTATATCGTTTGAAGAGGACCAAATCCCTCTATATCTGCCTGGCCTTCCTGCTGGCCATGACAATATTGGCCTACTGGATGACATGGCGGTTTCAAGACCCGGAAGGACTGGGCGCAGGTGAGATGAGCCTTGCGCTGCAAAGCACTGTGGAAACACTGAAGAACTATGATCTTCTGATGATGTTTCGGGACAGCGGCATAGACGGGGGCGTTTTCACCACCATTACCGGAATTCTGGCCGCCCTGTTCGTCAGTCTGGATTTCAGCAGTGGATTTATGAAAAATATCATGGCCCTGCACCGTGACAGATGGAAATATGTGGCAAGCAAGCTCCTGACGGCAGGCATTCTGAACTTTGTTTTTCTTGCGGCGCTCCTTGTCTACAACCTTCTGGTAAACACATGTTTCGGCACACTGGTACCAAACAGCGCAGTGGACAGCCTGGCTTTCTACTTTGTCCATACCTGGACTGTCTCCATGGGTTTTTCGGCGCTGTTTATCCTGGTTATCCTTCTGACCCGGAGCAGCGCCATGGGAGTGGCTGCGGTCCTGGTCCTGGGCAGTGGTCTGGGCCAGACACTGCTGCTGAACTTTACCGCGCTCTTCCATATGACTGAGTGGTGTGACTACACGCTGTATGCAAATCTTGCCTATGGGCCTGTCAGGTATTCCGGAATGGCAGACTGGAAAGGCGCCGTGGTGGGACTGGTGTTTTCTGCGGTATACTCCCTGCTGGGGTGCATTGTCCTGACCAGGAGGGATATCTGACCCAGGTCACCCCATCAGGCAGGATATTCTCACCCACCTTCCCCGGAGCCCCATCAGGCAGAATATCTGCCCCCAGGTCTCTCATAGAAAGTCATAGAAAGGATCGGTTGCAATGGTTATTTTACTCCTTCTGTCAGCTGCTGTGTGCGGCCTGCTTATTTTTCTGTACATCAGAATACGCCTGGAAATCCGCTCCCTCTGCCTTCAGCTGGAAGAAATCCGTCAGGGCAGCCACCTGGAACTGACTGTCTCCTCAAGACAGCAGCCTCTGCTTGCGCTGTGCCGGGGACTGAACCGGCTCCTTTCTGCCAGGGACGAAAACCATCTCCGGCATGAAAGGGCGGAAAAACAGCTGAAACAGAATATCACTGACCTGGCCCACGATATCCGAACGCCCCTCACCGGAGCTTCCGGGTATCTTCAGCTTGCCCTGGAATGTGAGGAGCCCGGGAAAAAGGAAGAATATCTGCTCTCCGTCCGGCGCCGCCTTATAGAGCTGGAAGATATGCTGGAAAAACTTTTCCTCTATACCAAGCTTACCAATGAAGCTTTCCTGTTCTCCCCGGAAAACCTGAAAAATATACAGGTTCTGCCTCTTCTGGGGGACTGCCTTCTCAGTCTGTATGCCGAATTCGAGAAAAAACAAATGTCCCCCAAAATCAGTTTCACGTCGGAAGGCTTTCAGGTCCGGGGGGACGAGGATGCCCTGCGGCGTATATTTCTGAATCTGTTGCAGAATGCACTGCTCCACGGGACAGGAGACCTTTCCGTCATCCAGGAGTCGGAAACCTGCCTGACATTTGAAAATGCCGTACCTGAAACGGCGGACCTGAATCCAGAACAGATTTTTGACCGTTTTTACAAAGCAGACCGAGCCCGGAGGAAGGGCTCCTCAGGACTCGGCCTGTTTATCGTGAAGGAATTAATGAAACGGATGGGCGGGGATGCAAAAGCGGAATTCAACCAGGGAAAACTGCGGATCCTGCTCTCCTTTCCGCCCCTGCTTCCTCCCCCCGGCGCTGACCACACCCTGTAAATAATCCGGAATACCATCCTATTTTTTCAGCCTTACCACATTCCAGCTGTGCCTGCCGAACACAGCGGTAAAATGTCCCTGTTCCATGCCGGAAGCGCCGCCTGTCACCGGTTTTACGCAGTCCGGATTGCTCTCCGTGTTCACTGCCTTCAGGTCCTCATGGGTCAGGACGATATGCTCAGCCACCCTGTAATCTGCAAACTGCCTTAAATCACAGCTTACTTCCAGATCCTCCTCCAGATTCTTATTCACCGCAAAGATGGTCAGCTCCTCTTCTTCCTCGTTCCAGACGCAGACGCTGTCAAGGAAGGAAACCTCCCCGTAGTTCCTGCTCTCATAGAAGGGAGCTTTCACCAGAGTGTTCAGCACCGTGCCTCTGCCGTACATGCTGGCATGCATATATGGATAGAAAATCGTCTGCCTCCAGGCTCCGGTGTCTGAGGTCATAATGGGAGCGATTACATTTACCAGCTGCGCCAGACAGGCAATCTTCACCCTGTCCGCATGGCGCAGCAGGGTAATCAGCATACTGCCCACTAACAGCGCATCCTCAAAGTTGTACACATCCTCCAGCTGGTGAGGGGCCTGCACCCATTTCTCCAGTTCGGCATCCGCCTCATTGCTGTGATACCAGACATTCCACTCGTCAAAGGAAAGGTTGATCTGCTTCCTGCTGCGCTTCTTTGCCTTCACGCAGTCCGCAATAGACACAACCTGGCTGATAAACTGGTCCATGCCCTTGGAATTTGCCAGAAATTCCGGTGTGTTGTTGTCCCTGTTTCCGTAATACTGGTGAAGGGAGAGATAATCCACCTCTTCATAGCATTCGCTTAATACCCCGTCTTCCCAGTACCCAAAGGTATCCATGCCAAGGGAAGAGCTGCCGCATGCCACAGTCTCAATGTCCGGATCCATGAACTTCATCAGTCTGCTGGTCTCCGCAGCCGTCCTTCCGTATTCCTTCGCCGTCTTATGCCCCATCTGCCAGGGTCCGTCCATCTCATTTCCCATGCACCAGAGCCTGATATTGTGTGGGGCCTCACATCCGTGCTTTCTTCTTAAGTCGCTGTAGTAGCTGCCCTTCTCAAAATTGCAGTATTCCAACAGATTCCTGGCCTCCTCCGGCCCTCTGGTTCCCAGGTTTACCGCCATCATCACCTCCGCGCCCGCCTTCTTCGCCCAGTCCGCGAACTCGTTCAGGCCGAACTGGTTGGATTCAATCACCTGCCAGGCCAGGTCCACTTTTGCCGGACGTTCCGATTTAGGCCCTACGCCGTCCTCCCAGTGGTAGCCGGACACAAAATTTCCTCCTGGATAACGCACAATGGGAACCCTGAGTTCCTTCACCAGAGCCAGTACATCCCTGCGCATTCCCTGTCCGTCCGCAAAGGGACTTCCCTCCTGGTAAATCCCCTCATACACAGCCCGACCCAGATGCTCGATAAAAGAACCGAAAATCCTTTTGTCCACCGCTCCTGTGAGATAATACCTGTCTACGATAATCTCTGCTTTTTTCATCTCTGCCTCGTTTCCGCGCCGCCATTCATGGCTTCGGCGCTGTCCTGTCTGATGTATTTATCATAAACCGGTTTCTGCGGATATTCCATCTCCTTTTTTCCGTTTTGTTTGACTTTTCTTCCGGTAATGTGATAAACTTTTCCGGTGATGACCAATCCTCTTTCCATATACGATAAGGAGTATCCATGTACACACTGAATTTCTGCGAATACAATCGTTCCAACCACGACTTTGATACCATTTTCCGCCCGTCAGGAAGCGGGGATTATCTCTTTCTCCAGTTTAAGTCCCCCATGAAAGTCTATCATGACGACAAAATTATAATCACAAAGGAGAATGCCTGCATCCTCTATACTCCCGGCATGCCCCAACATTATCAGGCTGTCCATAGATTCCGGAACAACTATCTTCACTTTTCTTCCGATGAAAATCCCGCCAGGTTCTTTCCCCTGCCGGAAAATACCGTTTTTTATCCGGAAAATGCCATGCAGATCGACGACCTTATCTCCCGTCTGCAGCAGGAGTATTTCTCCGGCCTGCCCTACAGGGAGGAAGCCGTCCATGCCCTGATCACTCTGCTGTTCCTCTCCATTGGACGCAGCATGACCCAGGAGACTGCGCAAAAGGAAGAGGCCGGGCATCTCTATCCCCTGTTTCAGAGCCTGCGCCTTCAGATGCTCACCCAATGCGAAAAAGACTGGGATATCCAACGGCTCTGCCGACAGGCCAACCTGGAAAAAAGCCAGTTTTATGTCTATTACCGCAGCTTCTTTTCCTCCACGCCAAAAAATGACCTTCTCCGCGCGAGACTGGAGAAGGCCAAAAATCTGCTGAGCAATGAAGCCCTGCAGGTCAAGGAGGTTGCACAGCTCTGCGGATTTGGAAACCAGGCTCATTTTACCCGGTATTTCAAGGCCTGCTGTGGCTGCGCCCCGGGAGTGTACGCGCGGCGCCCCCAATAACCACACCGGACTGCCCAAATTCTATCCCTTCCACACGCCGAAACCGATTCCCACTTTTCCGCCTTCTAGCAGATGTCTCTTCATCCGCCTCTGCAGAAGGGTATCTTCCGGGAACTCCGAAACCTTGTCCTCTGTTCTCTTAAATACC
The DNA here is from genome assembly GCA_910586515.1 of uncultured Acetatifactor sp. GTDB lineage: Bacteria > Bacillota > Clostridia > Lachnospirales > Lachnospiraceae > Acetatifactor. The sequence goes on along the minus strand of CAJUGL010000001.1, from coordinate 7,061 downwards.
CATTCCACATATCCCCTGCTCAGATAATCCACTTCCAGAATCCGGAATCTGCTCTGAAAGTCCAGAATCCGGGAATCCGGCGGCAGCAGGTCTTTCAGTTCCGGCGCCAACAGCCAGGAATGGCATACATATTCGCTGTCCTGATACTCCGGAAAATACTTACAGAAAAAGGCTTTTGCCTTTTCTATGGAGGCATCGCAGTTTTCCCTGGTTAAAACAGCGTCCGAGGGAATATGCATGCTGATTTCCTTTCTGCCGTCCCTTTCCTTCCGCTCGTATTCCAACGCCCCGATCCGAAACACTTTCCCGCTGATCTGCCGCGCTGTCCACCATTCCCGGTCAAAGGCATACGCTCCTGTTTTCTCCCTGCATTCCTTTATAAATCTGGTAAAGCAGCCCATGGTATCCCAAAATACAGTCTCCGGTATGCCCTTTTCCTCATACCAGGAATACTGCTCCGCACCGCACAACAGCATACAGGTAAGCATTTTGATTTTCCCGGGATCCGGTTCCAGAATGCCTTCCAGTTCCGCCCTGGCCTGCCCTTCCGTCTCCATCCTTTTCAGCCCTTCCCCAGGGCAGTCTTATTCCCATGACCGGGTTTACAGGTATCTTAGGTGCCGCATTCCCCACCAACAGGACCACTGCGACGGAAAAAGGCAGTAAAAACCTGTTCTTATCCTCATAAACCTTTTCCGGCACAAATCGATGTGCCAGGAACAGGCCTAAAATGACCCCCATGGTCAACAGATTGATTCGTCTCATGGTTTTTCTTTTTGGATTATCTTTTGGAAGTCCTGCCAGCTGGGGCATAAAGACATGGACCATAAGCAGAATCAGCCCCAGGCCCACAGGCGTCAAATATGTCCACAGATTACTTTCCGGATAAACCGCCCGGCCTGCCAGGATCCCAAATGCCAGAAAAATCAATATCAGTTTGATAAGAATATGTGCATATTCAGCAGGCGCAGATAATCCTGCTGCAAAAGGCTCTATGACGATCATCCGCGAAAGCGCAGATATTCTCCGGTATGAAGACGGCGCGCCTTATATTCACGATATACTGACAAACAATACAGACAAAACCATCATAGAAACCCAGTACTGCATGTAGGCTTTTGACGAAAACGGTTTCCCCTTAAAGCTGCATTGGAATTTCCTTGACAGCAGTGCAGAAAGCTGCTTTGAAAATATTGTCCGGACAGAGACGAATATTCTGTCTGCCCAAACCGAAGACTATCGCGGCGGATGGTCCCTTTATGACGGTAAAGGAATGGCGTACCTTCCCAACGCCGAAAACGGCCGGGCCAATCAGGTTGTATACTCGCTGCTCTGCAGCATTATTATCCCCATGAATACCGGATTGCATTGGAGTGAAAGCTGCCTTTCCACAGTACTCCTGCCTACGAAATCCTGATCATCTGCTCATAAATCAGTATCTCCCGGGCATTCACATTCCGGTTGCCATGGTAATGGCCGAAAAACCACTTCCTGAATCTGGTATTCCGGAGAATCTCTTCCAGGTAAGCAGTCTCAATATCAGGCCTGTACCCTGCACCGCCCAACAGAATCTGCGTACTGGACGCGCAGCAGTGAGTCACGATGAAATCCACGGTATTGCCATATGCCGCCAGATTCCTGCGCCCCTCCTCCATCTCCTCCTGCGAGGGAAGCTCCTGCTGCCACCAACTCACATGATTAATGCGGTAGGGAAGCTCTCCCCGATCCAGTTTTTTCTTCTTGATCTGAAAGTAAGGATCCTCCGGCTCCAGAATGCCCCCGTCAATATCATGGCTCCTGGCTCCGCCGAATGTAAAGATACGCCTGCCATCGATTTCAAATACCTGGCCGCGCATCATGTGAATGACAGAGGGCCAATCCTCCTTTGTCATCTCTTTCTGCTCCGGAAATATCCTGGTACTGAATCTCCGGAAATCCTGGTGGCAGTCTCCGGTAATGTAAATCATGTTTTATCACTTCCTTCCGGGCCCCGTTTTGCTGCAGTCATATGGCACCTGCTCCACAGTTCGCCTTTGAACGAAAATACGTTTCTATCGATACTGTCCTCCCTAAAACCGGCTTTTTCATAAACATGCTTTGCCGCAGCATTTTCATCAAAAACATTTAGCCGGACGGTTTTCACTCCCGTTATTTCAAAGGCATACTGCAATGCCAATTTTAACATTTCTTTTCCGTATCCGCTTCCCCTTTTATTGCGGTCAACGATAACCAATTTGAGAAATCCCGCATCCTCACCCGCGTTGACAGAGTAGCAGAAAAAGCCGATCAGTTCTCCACTTTTTTCTGTTGCCACATATGCGCTGTCTGTCCATTCCAGGGCATTTTTCTCTAAAAAAGCATGAAAATTTTCTTTTGTAACAGGATAGGGAATCAGATCGGCACACCATAGGGCATGAATTTTCTCATCCTCAATCCATGTTTCTAAAGAAGCAAAATCCCTGCTCTCTATGTACGGCCTTATCCTCATATGACAGTCCCTCTCACTCATAAAGCTGCTGTACATTGCAGTTCCGCTAATCTCCTCACCACATCCAATGACAGCTCTGTATCTTCCGCTATTTCCTCTTTCGTCATTTTTCCTCTTGCAAGCAGCCGGAGGGCCAATTCCTTTGCCAATAACAAGCGCCATTAAACCACCTGCCTTTCGTCTTCTCTGTTATCTCTAAAACCATTATAACCTCTTTTTTCGGCTTTCACAACAACTACTTTCCCTTAAGACCTGGACTCAAGACCTGAACCAGGTCCTGAAATATTACTGTTTCCTCCGTTCAAAGTTACAGATGCGCTGCCTCTCCTTTTTCGCTTTGTATAAGCAGCTCCCGGACAGTATGACACAGTAGAACAAAATTGCAGCAAGAATCATGACTGAAAAGTCACGTTGGGCAGAATAGGACTGAAAAGACACCCCCTTTACGCACATATGCGCAAAAATATAGGCAATCGGAAACGGCATTATCCGATTTATCCATATTTTCACTTTTTCCTGTTTACGGAACAAAAAACGCGCCGTAATGAGCATGACCGATGCCAATACAGCCATCCCAAAATACTGTGCCAAAATCAGCCTGGGCAGGGTAATGGTGCCTGCATTCGCATCCATAGTCAAACCGTAAATCAGAACATCCCAGGAACCATTATTCTGGACATAATATACCCTTATATCAGCATTGGATGCAGGAGTTATGACCATATTCTGTTGGCCTCGGTCAGTAATATACTTATCCCAAACCGTGTCCCATGCGTTTATGCAGTAAATTTCGGCTTCCGTTTCTTTATCGTGGCTTACAGTATAGCCATACCCTGTAACGCACTCGTCAAGGGTAATTGTCAGTACGCCGTTCTGGTCCTCCGTAACCTGCACCAAACTGTTGGAATACGGAAAAAACCGCGGTGCAGTCATAATTGCAAAAACACACGCTGCGATTGCAAATACCAACGCCGTGGTAAAAAGAACTGTCTGTACTCGCCTGGCAAAAAGCTTCTTCTTCAAATCGTTTATCGGTGCCGCGCTCATGTCCGTCACAAATTCCACTGGTTTACGGATACGCTCATATTCCGAACAGCACTCCGGACAGTGTTCCAGATGTTCCTCTACAAAATTCCTGGTATCCACGCTCACCATATCCTCCGCATAAAGGGGGAGAATATCTTTTACAATATTGCATTCCTTATTCATTGTCTGCCTCCATTTTCTCTAAAATTTTCTTTCTTGCCCTGTGGTAAGTCACACAGGCCCAATTTTCCGTCTTCCCGAAAATACCTGCAATCTGCCTGAAACTCAATTCGCCAAAGACCCGGAGCATGAACACTTCTTTATACGGCTCGGGCAATTGGTGCAGCAACGAATGAATCTGCATGGCATCGCTTTCTTTTTCAAACCAGGACTCAATATCTTCTGATGCAGCCATTTCAGGCATGGTATCTATGTCTTCCATTTCTGTGTACCGCTGTTGCCTTTTCATATGGGAAAAGTAACAATTTTTAGCTATCTGACAGAGCCAGACGCGAATATCGCACTCTCCGCGAAAGGTGCTCAAAGACTGCAGTGCCTTAAAAAAAGTTTCACTCGTTATCTCCTCGGCAAGCGTTTCATTCCCTGACAGCCGCCTTAGATACAAATACACATCCTTAAAATAGGTCTGATATATTCGTTCAAATTCCGTCACTTCCTCACCTCCCACTTATAAGACCCGGATATGCCGATTATCTTACAAACAAATTTCGCGTTGTTGGCCAGAGTAACCCGGTGGAGGGGCTAAACTTTTTTTGACGAATTAACTTGAGTGCAGATAAAAAAGGACACAACGATACCTCCCGGATACCGCCGTGTCCTTAAAAATGGGCAACTTTAATACACCCTCCGTATTCTAATTTTTCAAAAGAAAACGGCGGCTTGAAATTTGTTATTTCAAAACCGCCGTCAGGCTCCTATTTTTGTTTAGGGCGCACTAATTTTCAGCCGCCAAAACAACGGTTTTTTTATTATGCCGTGTTTGACTGGATGAAAAAATATGTTAATCTTCCCAAAACACCTTGCCCTCATCAATCAGTTCAAGGATTTGAGCCCATTCTTCTGAGGTATGTTTGCGTTCATCGTCATGACGAACGGAAATCAAAGTAGTATTTGCGATACTAACAGGGGCGCTCGAATCTTCTTGTTCTTCTCCATGCTCATAATTGAGTGCACCATCAGTATCCATATACTTTTCAGGAATTGTAGTTTTATCGCTATCCTGATTGCCGGTTACGCTGGGCGGCACGGCATTGATATTTTCAAGCGCAAGTGCTGCATCGTCATGGTTTGCAGCAGCCTGCTCAGAGGGAATGTTACTCGTATCGCCATTAGCCATAGCAACGGCGGAAGTTGCAAAAGCAGTAGTCACGCCAAATACTAAGAAAAGGGCGAGGACGAGCGAGAAAACAGATGTCTTTTTCATTTTCATAATTGCAGTTATCCTTTCTTCAATCGCATTTTTGTTGAAATTGTTGCACAGAGGAGTCAAGCCGCTCCGTGTTTCCTCCATGCTGATTAGTGACCTCGCATATGCCGCCTTTGTGTTTTCTCCGAAAAGCCGGACAACCGCCTCGTCACAGGACAGCTCAATATCCCGGTTTGCAAGGACATACATAGCCCAGACCAAAGGATTAAACCAATGCACACACAGCCCAGTAATCAGCACTAATTTTGTGATGCTGTCAAATCGCCGGATATGCACATATTCATGTGCAAAAACATATTGCAGCGCCTTTGTATTTTCCCAGTCGGTGGAAGTTGGCGTCAAAATCACCGGGCGAAGTACGCCATAAGTGAGCGGAACCGAGAACCGGCTGGACTGCCGAATAGAAATTTCTCGTTTTAGCTGATGGGAACTTAACCACCCCTTGATGAAGTCATTATCTACGGGCAGGGATGTCTGGAACTCTTGACGGCACTTCCAGTATGCTATGGCAAATACCAAGGCGCAGACCAGCGCACCAATCCCCCAAATAATTGTCCATACAGAAATAGGGCTTGCAGTATTTGAAATACCGCCGGGCATAGTAGCCATCTGCCCGCTTATTTCGGGTGGTAGCACCTCAAAGGCTTGTTGGACTTTTGCCGGGGCTGTCATGGGGATGTGATTTCCTATCAGCGAATATACGCTGAACACAGAGGGTAGGGAAAACGGGAGCAGTAGCCGCATAACCGCTATGCCCCAAAGTGCCAAAAAAGTCTTTTTGGGCAAGAAGGTGATTGCTAAGGCGCGTATGACGATAATCGCTAAGATCATCACAGCCCCCGCAAAGCTCATTTGCAACAGACTCATTTGCACCACCTCACTCCAAGTCACCGACAATCTGTTTCAGCTTTTCAATCTGTGCGGCGCTTAACTTCTTCCGCCCCAGCAGAGCCGCAAAGAGCTTGTCGGCAGAGCCGTCATATATCTTGTTAATCAGCTCATTTGTTTCCGCCTCCTGCACATCCTCTTTCGGCACAAGCGCATGACACATGAAACCAGGATCGGAACGTTCAATCGCACTTTTTTTTATACAACGCTTGATTAGTGTATAGGTCGTATTCACGTTCCAGCCAAACTCTTCGGTCAGCAGTTTGGCGATATGTTTCGCCGGAACATCGCCATCACGCCAAAGGACGGCCATCACTTTCAGCTCTGAGTCGAATAGTTTGATGTCCATTAAATAGCACCTCCTTTTTCAAGACTGTAGTAGTAGCTACGTCTATATACTACCACAGTCTTAATTGTCTGTCAATACTACTTCGGTCTTGTTTAATGTTTTTTCTTTACGGAAAAGTCGGAGGACAAGAATGAGCGCCGGAAACATATTGACCGCTTATTAAACGGCATGGATGAAAAGGAGCTAATCATTATCGAGGGAGCCGCAGAGGGTATCAGAAAAGCCAGGGAAACTCTGCCTTAACCAGCCTACCGTCAACAAAAGTGAACAGTATCCCAGCCCCTTTCGGGCTCCCTTCCTGTCTGACGTTGCAGACCTCCCCGGGGCGCAGGCCGCCAAACGCCTGCAGCCCTATGGCAAGTGCAATATCCGGCGCATACCTGACGGCCAATTTCCTGTCTGCGGAGCTTCCCCCGGCGTTTCCCGTCAAGGGCTTCCGATTCGTGGATTACGATTTTCTCCACAAACTCCCGTAACAGGGTAGGGGTGAGTTCCTCAAAGCTGGTGTACTTGCGTACCACTTTCATAAACTTTTCAGCGTTTGCCGTGGCTTCCAGTGTCCTTGAAAGCTCGCCCTGCAGAACGGCGGCACGCTCTTTCAGTTCCTTTTGCTCGGCTTCATAGTCTGCCGAAAGCTCCGTGAAACGCTCGTCCGATATGCGCCCGGTCACGCTGTCCTCATACAGCCGCTTGAAGATAGCGGAGAGTTCCGCAATCCTTTTTTCTGCCGCTTCCAGCTCTTTCTTCTTGGCGGCGTTCCGGCGTTTGCTCCCGTCCTCGGTCTGCTCGGTCAACAGCTTCATAAACCGGGCTTCATGCTTGGCGGCGTAGCTGGTGACTTTCCGTAAATTCTCGGTCACTCC